>JBJKRB010000194.1:0-11515 GCA_046704885.1 Thermoanaerobaculia bacterium
CTCCTGCTGGTCATGGGTCTGGCCCTGATCGCGGCATCGGCGGGGGCCGCCGACGTTGTCGTGACGCCGGCCAACGGAAGCGGTTTCGTGGTCAAGGCCCAGAGCGGAAACGAGATTCTTCGCGCCAACTCCGCGGGCGCCGTGCTGCTACCCCAGCTGCCCAGCTCGCTCTCGGTAGGCGACACCTTCCTCTGCTTCAACAGCTCGACTGGCCAGGTGGACCCTTGTGATCCAACCCTTCTCAGCGGGATCGGCAATCCGCAGCCGGGCATCGCTCTGCAGATTGAGCGGCTCGCGGGCGGTTCTGTCAGCACAGGCAGCAACGTTGTCTTTGACGCCGTCGTCTTTTCGGCAGGCAACGTGAGCTACAACTCGGTGACCGGCATCATCACCTTCAATCAATCCGGCCGATACCTGTTCAACTGGTGGGTCGCTTACGATTCGGTGAATAGCAGCACGAATGGCGCGGTATTCGCCCTCTCGTCGAGCCAGGGCGACTTTCTCGAAGGGAACTCCCCAAACGCTTCCGGGCAGGTTACGGGTGTCGGCATCATCGACGTGGTTAGCGCCCCGGTCACGGTCAGTCTGGTTAACGCGAGCACCGACACCATCACCTATGGGGCGAGCGTGCCGCTCAAGGCGACCCTGATTCTCACGCAGGTCCGCTGAGCAGAGGACGATTGAACCGGAGCGAGGCGCCGCGGAAGGAGAGATGATGATGCGGAGGAAGACCGAGACCAGCTTGAGCGGGGAGCTGAAGGCGGCAAGACGCAGGACCCGACGAACGCAGACCTTGGAAAGAGCAGCGCTGCTTCTTGCCGCAGCGATGATCCTGGGCTCGGGGGCGGCGAGCGCCGCGGGGATCGTCGTCGGCAGCGGCTCCGCGCTCAGCATGGGTGATGGCCAGCTGAGCCTCGGTTGCGGCGACCTGACGATCGCCTCCGGCGGCAGCGTCGCGGGAGACGCCGGCATCATCTCCATGGGTGGAACATGGTCGAACGCCGGCAGCTTCTCGCCCGGAACATCCTTGGTCGAATTCAGCGACCAGTGCGCTCCGACCGCGGCGCAGATTCAAGGGAGCAACAGCTTCTACGACTTCTTTGGCTCGACCAGCACGGGGTTCACCCTCCAAATTCAATCCGGCTCCACCCAGACCTTCGCCCACTCTCTTGAGCTCCAGGGCGGACCCGGAGGGCTCCTCACTCTCCGCAGCTCGAGCCCAGGGAGCGAGGCATACTTTGACCTGACGCCGGGTGGCAGCCAGCTCATCTCCTATGTCGACGTCGCAGACAATCACGCCACCGGCCAACCCTTGGGCCCAGGGCCGGCGGCCCTCTTCAACTCCGTCAAGTCCACCAACTCGAACGGCTGGTTCGAAACTGTCACGTCGATCCCAACGGCGGGCCTCCTTGGCCTCGCCCTCCTCGGGCTCTTGTTGATCACGGCGGCTCTCATCCGGCTACGCGCGGTGGGCTAGCCGTCAGCGAGAGACGCGAGGCGATCAGAGGTTCAGGATTTGCCCGTGATTCTCCACCAAGATACGACGGATCTCTGAAGGCGCGACCGGCGGGCAGAGATGGAAGCCCTGCGCGACGTGGCACTCGTCCGTTGAAAGGAGCTCGAGCTGCTCGGCGGTCTCTACCCCTTCGACGACGTGGCTCATGCCCAAGCGCTCCGCTAGCACGACAAGAGAGCGGACGATCGCGTGGTCCCCCTCGTCCGAGCAGACGTTGCGTACGAAGTGGGGCGCGATCTTGAGAATCTGCACCGGTACCCGCCTCAGGAACTCGAACGAGGAAGAGCCCGCCCCGAAATCGTCGATCGCCAGGCGAATGCCCATCGCCCGAAGCTGGCGCACGTTCTCGAGGAAGATCGGGGTCGTCAACATGAATTCACGCTCCGTCACCTCGAGCTCGAGAGCAGCCACGGGCAGCTCGGTCTCCTCGATGATTCTCCCGACTCGGCCGGGAAAGTCCTTTTGCAGCAGCTCGCTCGGAGGAACGTTGACCGCCAGAGCCAGCACCCGGCCGGCGATCGCTCTCCACTCCATTGCCTCCGCGCAGGCCGAACGCAGGACCCAGTCGGTGATCGGTTCGCTCAGCCGGATCCGCTCCATCGCGTCGATGAACTCCGAGGGCCCGATTCTGCCGAATCGGGGGTGAAGCCAACGCAAGAGCGCCTCCACTCCGATCATCTCTCCCGTCGCGAGGTCCACCTTCGGTTGATACTCGAGGAAGAGCTCGTGGCGGGCGATGGCGGTACGCAGGCCGAAGGCAAGCTCCATGCGGCCGCGGATCTCCTCATCGACCTCGGGAGAGTAGACGCGCGAGCGGCTTCGACCCTCGGCACGGGCACGTGAGAGAGCGATCTCGGCCTTCTGCAGCAAGGATTCACTCTCGCCAGCCCCGCCTACCGCGATGCCCAGCGTTGCGGTGAGACCGAGATGCCGCCCGTCGAGCACCAGTGGCTCCGACAACACCTCGAGGACGCAGTCGCTCAGCCTCTCCACCTCGGAAGGACCGACACTATGCCGGTGGAAGACTCCAAACTCGTCGCCGCCGGTACGCGCCAGGAAATCTCCCGCCTCCAGGCAGAGCGCCAGCCTTTCGCCCACGGCGCGGAGCAGGGCGTCGCCGACGCTCCGCCCGAAGGTCTCGTTGAATTCCCTGAAGTGGTCGAGGTCGACGGCTAGAACCACAAACTCTGAGGGCCCGTCAGCCAGGCGCTGACCCTCCCGGTTGAGACGCTCGACGAGCGCCTTGCGGTTGGGAAGACCGGTCAGCGAGTCGTATCGGCTGGCGTGACGCAACTGTTCCTCGGTCTCCTCCAACGACGTCAAGTCGTCCTGAACGACGACGAAATGCGCGGCCTCGCCCTTTTGATCGGCTAGCGGCGTGACCGTCTGTTGAACGACAACCGACCTTCCATCGCGGTGGCGGTGAACCATCCTGCCGCGCCACACGCTACCCGCCGAGACCTGAGCCAGCATCTGTTCGTAGAAGCCGTCGTCGTGGAGACCCGAGCGGAGAAACTTCGGATGCCTACCGACGGCCTCGGCGCGGGTGTAGCCGAAGAGCCGCGTGAAGGCCCCGTTCACCCATTCGATCTTGCCCTCTCGATCGGTGACGAAAATCGCGTTGGCGACAGACTCGATGGCGGTGCCGAGCAGATGCAATTGCTCCTCGGCGTTTCTCTGCTCGGTGATATCCAAGTTGTACTCGATGATGTGACTCACTTCGCCCTCCGCGCCGGTCACCGGATAGGCGTGCACCTCGCAGATTCGCGCCCCGCCCTCCTCATCGAAGTGAACATGGTCCGCGGTCGCCGGCTTTCCGGTCTCGACCACATCCAGGAGCGGGCACGCCTGGCCGTACTCGCTGCATGGGAGGGGGAGCCCATGAGTCACGGCGTGGCAGGTGAGCTGATGCGAGAGGGGGTCGAGCCCCGAAGGACCGTTGGCGAGAATGACACCGTAGCTCCGCGTGTCGATCACGTAGAGAGAATGAGTCAATGCATCGAGCGTTCCCAGCAGCAGCCGCGCCAGAGACACCGCGATGTCCTCCTTGGGCTCCTGCCGGCCGGCAAGTCGCAGGAGATACTCCAGCCGCTCGTTCGCGGTTGCGCCGGTGTTTCCCCCGTTTGGAGTGCGCGTCATGGTGATCCAACGCCGAAGCGCCGCCGGCCCCTCCGATTCAAGAGCTGGCCCCCTGCCTCATCCAGTTGCTGACCATGATGATTTCCCGCTCCGACCGCCCGGTGGCCGGCTGGGTCACCCGGATCCTCGAGTGAGGATCCGAGCGACCCTGAGGCGGCGACCAGCTCCCTCATTCTCCCCCGGAGCTCATTGACTGCGCCGCAAGGCGGTACCTAGCTTCGGCACTCGTCCGCGAGCTTTGCGATCGCCGAGTTCATCTTCATCTTGGCGAGGCCAATGGCATCGTCCGAGCTGAGAGCCAAGACCAGATGGACGTGAGCCTTCCCCGGTTCGCTCTTTAGGGGGTCGTTCCCCTCGTTCAAGCAACGCACGAGAATGTGCGCCTTCTCGGCCTCTACGTGGACTTGCTGCCCGCGCCCCGTCCCCATCTCGAGGGAGGTTTTCTGCGCGTTCTGCAGCAGCCCGTTGGCGAGAATTCCGATCTCTTTGGAGAAACCGCCGTTGGCGCTGATCAACCCCAGGCTCTCTCCCGCTGGAGTGAAGAGACCGGCACCCGCGAACCCTTGAATTTGACTGAGCTCCTTCAACTTTTCCGAAATGGACATTGCGTCCTCCTTTGCGCCCGATGGAGTTGTGGATGTGGCGCGCGACTTGGTGCGCCGCTTACGGCGCCGAGCTCTCCCGGTCTCTCGGGCTCGACCAGCTTGAGCCTCGTCGCGCCGCCGCAAACTTTCGAGTATGACTTCACGGACTGGGGTCCGAATATCGGAGGTCAGACTTTCCGGCAGCTCGGATACCTCGATCTCCACCCCTTCCCAGCAGACGATCTCGTACGCCGCCTCCTCGCCCGCGAGGTCTCCGGTCTCGGCGCTACGAAGAGCACCGCTTACGATGTCCAGGATTCCCGCCCGGCCTCCCGCCCTCACCCGCAAGCGGCAACTCTTGCCGTCGAGCTCGAGGATCTGAAGAAACGTCGGCAGCGAGATTCCGCGCATGAACCCGGAAGCCCCGGCGTCGAAGATCGCCGAAACCTTCTGCACCAAGAGGTCAAAGTCCAGCGGTTTCTCGAGGAAGCCGCTGAAGCCGAGGGCGCCCAACCGTTTGCCGGTCTCCTCCGTCCCGTAAGCCGTAATGACGAGCACCGGGATCCAAGGGTGACGCTCGACGAGGTTGGCGAGAAGATCGAAGCCGTTCGAACCCGGCATCGCCAGATCGGTGATCACGAGATCGATGGGCTCGTTCTCGATGATCTCGAGAGCCGAGGCTCCATTCTCCGCGGTGAGGACCCTCCAGTCGGGATTGACCCTGGCAAGACCCTGAGAGAGGCTCTTGCGCAGAAGCGGCTCGTCATCCACGATCAGCAGCTTGCGAGTAGCGGCAGCTCCCATGCCACGTCTCTAAAGGCAAGGTTGGTGCCAGCTCGCTCGAGCCGTGAAAGCCTGCTTCTTGCTTCGTTTTTGGGGGTCGAACGGGCCGGTACCGCGATCCGTGGAGCGATCTCGGTGGCCCATCCTGGGCCACCTGGCCTACATCGGGCCGAAGGAGTCGAGCTTGCGCCGCAGCGTCGAGCGCGAGATCCGCAGGACGCGCGCGGTGCGGGCCACATTGCCTTCGTTGACCTCGAGGGTCTTGAGGATATGCCCCTTCTCCACTTCCGCGAGAGTGGGTCCGCCTTCCTCTTCTTCGAGCTCGACCTCGCTGCCTTCAGCGACGCGTCCAAAGCGCTCGAACTCGATCAAGTCAGATGGCCGCAAGGACCCGCCGTCGGAGAGGAGCACCGCGCGCTCGAGGACGTTGCGGAGCTCCCGAATGTTTCCGGGCCAACGATAGCTGGCCAGACGTTGGATCTCGCTTTCAGCGAGTCGCTCCCGCGCCGCCTCGGCGGTCAAACCGAGATCGAGAAGCAACCTTTCGACGAGAACGGGAAGATCTTCGAGGCGGTCGCGCAACGGCGGCAGTCGGATCGGTATGACGTTGAGGCGGTGAAACAGGTCCTCGCGAAGTCGCCGATCCGCCACGGCCTTCGCGGGATCGAGATTGGTCGCGGCAATCAATCGAAAGTCGACTTTGCGCACGCTTCGCCCCCCGAGCCGGCGAATCGTGTGGTCTTCGAGAACGTGCAGCAAACGGGCCTGCAGATGGAGCGGCAGCTCGGTGACCTCGTCAAGCAGAATGGTCCCTCCATCGGCCACCTCAAACAGCCCCTCCCGCGGCCCCACGGCCCCGGTGAAGGTTCCTTTCTCATAGCCGAAGAGCTCTGCCTCGATCAGTGCCTCGGGGATTGCGGCGCAATTGACCGGAACGAACTCTCCCTCGCGCCGCTCGCTGGCAAAATGGATCGCGCGCGCCAACATGCTCTTGCCGGTGCCCGTTTCGCCGCTGAGCAAGACCGGTGAATTCGCCCGAGCCGCCAGCTCCGCCAGTCGAACGAGCGCCTCCTTGGCGGTGCTCAAGACCGGCGCCGCTCGCCGCGCCGCCTGCTCGCGTTCACGGTCGTGGACCATGCGGCTGCGCTCCAGCTCGATGACCCGCAAGCTGCGGTGAATCGCGAGACGCAGCGCCTCGGGCTCGACCGGCTTCACCAAGTAGTCAAAGGCGCCGCCGCGAAGCGCGGCGACCACGTTGTCGAACGCCGGAAAGGCGGTTACGAAGATGATCTTGCACAGATCGTTCGCTTCCATGAGCTCCGGACAGAGATGCGCTCCCAGACCATCGGGAAGGTGCTGATCGAGAAGCACGACATCCATCCTCTTCTCGTCGGCACTGAGACGCGCGGCCTCGAGTGTGGAAACGCGAGCGATGTCCAGCTCCATCTCGCGCAGATATTCCATGGTCGCCCGAGCGAAGAGATCTTCGTCATCCACGATCAACACAGTGGGCAGGCTGCGGCTCACGGCTCGGCCCTCCGCAACGAGATGAGAAGAGAAGCGCCGCCGCTCTCATTGTTCTCGATCTCCACCGTGGCGGACATGCGGGCCAACATCTTCCGGGCGATGGGGAGACCCAGGCCCGTCCCTTCTTTCTTGGTGGTAAAGAACGGCTTGAAAAGCTCCCCGATGACCTCCTCGGGGATCCCTGGCCCGTTGTCCCGCAGCTCGAGGAGCACGATCTCGCCCCGCACGTCGGCACGCAGAAGGACTCGCGCGTCCTGCCGTCCGGCCATCGCGTCCGCCGCGTTGGCCAGGAGATTGATCAGCACCTGGCGAAGCGCCCGAGGGTCCGCCAGGACGCTGAGGCCGGGCGCGCAGAGCTCGAGATCGAGAGCAATCCCCTCGTGCCGGAAGTCCCGCCGTGCGAACTCCACGAAGTCCTCCAGGAATCTATCGAGCTCGAGGCTCCTCACTTGCACATCTTCATAGAGGCTGAAGCTTCTGAGGGAGTAGAGCATGTCGCTTACCCGGTCGATCTCTCCGAGCACCTCTCGAATGTACTCGAGAGCTTCGTCAGGGCCCAGCGAATCGAAGTTTCGCTCCAAGACCGACAGGGCCATCTTGGCCGAGTTGATCGGGTTTCCGATCTCGTGACGAACGGCGGCAAAGACGTGCCCCAGGCTGTTGGCAAGCTCCGTCGCCTCGGCGACTGCCTCGAGCCGAGCCTTGTTCGAGATATCGCGAAAAAATGTCCAGACGATCGGGTCGTTCCGGTAGGTGGTAAAGCCCACCAGCCGGCCACTCAATCGGCAGGAGCCCCGTTCGGGGGCGTTGACCTCGCGGGAGGTCTTCTCGCCGGTTCCGAAGAGTCTCCTCAAGGGTTCATAGTCGATTTCAAGGCCGCTCCCTTCCAACAGATCGCGGGCCTCCGAATTGGCGAAGATCACATCCGATCGGGCCGCATCGAGAACGAGAATGCCGAGATTCACGCTTCGCATCACATCCCCGAAGACACATTCCCCCGGGCAGGGGCCATCGCTGATCGGACAGGTTCTTGCGTTGAGGCAGCTTGGGCTCTGGGCTATTTGCATCGTTCTCAGTATAAGACTAGTACAGCCTTTTCTGTCGTCTGACGGCGACCCCCAGGCGCGGGTTCATCCTCCGAGCGACGCGATCTCGTATCGTAGAGACAAGGAAGAATGAGAAGGAGAGACCGCGACCGTCGGGGGCCTCTCTCCGGCCGCGGATTCTTCTTATCTCAAGCAGCCGCGATGCGGTGCCGGCAGCGCGGGCAGGCGTGGACATCGGGCGGAATCCACGCGTCGCAGTGCTCGCACTTGACCCGATTGGGCTGCGCATGGACGTCGCCCGATACGCCGTACATCATGATCGCGAACGGTCCGAGCAGAGCGCCAGCAAGCAAGCCGGCCACGATATTGAAGCCTCTATGAAGTGCCGCGGAAATCCCGATGAGCGCGCCGATAAGCACCCAGAAGTAGAGCATGGAATCCTCCCACAAGAGAGTAGATCTTCATCGCATCTTGAAACCTTGAGAGGCGATGGTACACCTTCGCCTGGAATTTCCCAACTCGATATATATCAATAGGTTATCGCGAAAGGTGGCACGTCACGGACACTCACTCTTGTCATGAGCCACCGAGCTCCTTATCGAGCACTTGAAGCGCAGTCGCAAGGTACTGATCCTTCCCGTCGATGACGCCTTGTATGGTGCGGTGGACCGGAACGTCGGGTGGGATCCCCACACCCTCGATCGGGCTTCCGTCGCTCTCGAGGACTCGCATCCCGGTGAACATGACACGGTAGCCGCCAGGCAATGGAATCCTGTTGACGTTGCCGTTGGCACCGGCGGTTCTGACCCCGACGATCGTTCCCAGATGATGGTCCTTCACGATGCCCATCACCGTCTCGCCAAAGCTCACCACCGCCGGGGGATCGATGAACACGATCTTCCCCGGGAAGTGCGGCGCCTCGGGTTGAAGGTCCCACTGATTCTCGCGGAAGGTCATCGCTTCCCGATCGGGCACGATCACCTCAGGCACGAGAAAGTGCTCCGACCGGAGAGGCGCGGTGGTCAGGTGAGGAATGACATCAATCAGATCGAGGGGCTTGCCCTCGCGCCTTGTGCCGTCCCAGCGCCAATCGAAGGTGAGCCCGCGAGCAGCCGCCAGACGGGCGAGGTTCTTCTCGAGAGTGGCGTCGTCGATCGACAGATTGAGGTACAGAATTCCGGGTCGAACCTCCTTGATCCGCGGAAAATGAAACTCCGAAAGGCCGTTGAAGAAGAGCCCTCGCGCCTCGCGACCCCTCGCAACGTCGACCGTCCTCTCCACGCCACCCCGCCGCAGCACAAGCTTCGCGACGCTCCCGACCTTCCCCTCGCCGAACTGGTTGAGGGCCCGGTAGCGCCGCAGCCAGGGCGTTCCCGAGACGTAGCGCTCCTCCTGCGCCAGGACCCGGCCCGCCTCGACCCCGTCGACTCCTACGATCACGTCGCCGCGCCGAAAGTCCTTGTGGTCCGAGGTTGCCGTGATCACGACTTGATTCTCGATCCACTCGGTGCGGACCGGAAGCCCGCCGATCGGGACCTTCCGCTTGTAGAAGACGACGCCGTGCCCGTCGTCGAGCCGCGCCACCATGTGGCGCAAGGTATCGAAGAACTGATCGCTCGTTCGGTCTCTCAGGGCCGAGCCGAGGGTTTCCGGCAAGACCGCCCGCCAGTCGACCCCCGAAACGTCGAAGTCCGGGTAGAAATGCTCCAAGACATTCCAGACGATGACAACGTCCGCCACCCGCACGGCCGGGCGATCGGCGCTCTCGCCCGCTTGAAGCCAAGCCCAGAGGCGCCGCCGCCACGAGGGCGGAGGCAGTGGCGAGCGCTTGTACCCAGGTCTCGACCCCAGGGTCCTTCCGTCCCGCACGTAGAGGGTGAGCGGCACCCGGCAGAACAGACCGGGGGCCAGTTGCTCTTGGACCTCTCTCCCTTCCTTGGGGAGTCGCGAGAACATTCGCCCCTTAAGCCTCCGAGTGGAGAGATCCGTATATACCCTGCGGCTTCGGTAGGTCGGAATTCGCGGTGAAACCTTCACGCCTTCGTGCTGCCAGGCGACAAGGCTCAAGCCTTTGCGGCTCTTCGGCACGTAGCGATGGTCGACGGCGCGCTCCCCGCTCCGGTAGATCTCGATCGTCGGCGCGATCGGGTAGAAGAGATTCTTGAGCGTCACCTCGAGCCCCTCTTCTCCGTCGACCGCCATCACTCGCTTGGCCCCGACGATGGCGAAGCGATCCCAGTCGGTCCGGGCCGCCTGGTCGGAGGGGTGAAAGAAGCGGACGTAACCGTAGAGTTTGGCGAAGGCGGCGAGGTTCTCCACCTCCCCCTTCGAAGCCGTCGCCGCTCGCGGGGCCGCCGAGCAGCCCGCGACCAGCAGGGCTGCGCCAATTGCAGTCCAGAGCCACCTTCTTGGAGACCCCATACGACCGAGCTTACGGCGGCGGACAGCAACGCGTCCACACGCCGATAGGCTCCAACGCCGTTCAGGCGAGCTCCTCCTCTGTGCCCCATTTTGCTTGTAATCTAAGCTTGTTCAACTCGCAGCACGAGCTGGAGTCCCACTCGATCTGCCTCATCGGGGATCGGAGCCGAGAGGTCGCCGACGTGCATAGCCCCGCAGTCGACGTAGAAGGGTTCGGCGTGGGGATCGGCGTCGATTGCGAGCTGGTCGATTCCCGCCGATTAGGCGAAGCGGGAGAGGTGGGCAAGGAAGGTGCGCTCAGTGAAAAGCAATCCGGGCTCTAGCCCTCAACGACATGTTCCTCAACCCACTCGGCAAGCTCCTCCTCGGAGACCCGACCCGCGGCCAGGGAGATCATCACCGATACGACCTCGGCGTCGGTGGCTGAGAGCCGCGAGCCATTCAACTCCAGAAATGTGACCATCGAGAGGAAACCGACGCGCTTGTTGCCATCACGGAAAGGGTGGTTGCGGGAAATTCCGAAAGCGTAGGAAGCGGCAAGGAGGGGAAGATCGGCCTCCTCGGCGAGATGCCACTTCTGGCGCGGTCGGGCAAGGGCGGACTCAAGCAGGTTCTCATCCCGGACACCAGGAAGGCCGCCATGCTCCCGCAGCTGATCGAGATGTATCGCTTCGAGGACGAGCCGGCTCAACCATCTTGGCTCGCGGCGGCGTTTGGGCACCGTACTACTTCGCCAACTCGTGGAGAGCAGCCCGATACTTCTTCGCTGCATTGGCTGCGATCCCTAGAGCCTCTTCGGTTTCAGGGTCGTAAGGGGTGAGAAGGATGCCCTCTTGTGTTTCGACGGCGAGCACTCGGTCACCGGCCTCCATCCGCAGCCTTTCGGCCATGTCCTTGGGCAACGTCGCGCTGACCGATCCACCCACCCGGCGCAGGGTCACGTTCTTGGTCATGGATGCAGAGTAGCATATTTGTGCTATTAGCGAGCAAGGAGGGAGTCGCGCACATCGACTTGACGAATCGGCCTCTCAATATTATCGTACATCTACGATGAACGATCTAAACAGCGAGATCTGCTGCTCTCCCAGCGAGGAGACGACAGCTCCGGGTCCACTGAAGGGGCCTGAAGCGGACGAGGACCTCGCCAAGCTCGCAAAGGCGCTCGCCCATCCCGCCCGGGTCCAGATCGTCCGTCTGCTCCTGCGCCGCACCGCGTGCGTCTGCGGCGCCATCGTCGACGAGCTGCCGCTGGCGCAGTCCACGGTTTCGCAGCACTTGAAGGTTCTCAAGGAGGCGGGTCTCATCCGCGGCGAGATCGACGGCCCGCGTGTCTGCTACTGCCTCGAACCCGGGGTCCTGCGCCGCCTCAAGGCGCTGGTGGAGGCGATTTGAAAGCGCGACGGCTCTCCTTCCTCGACCGCTACCTGACGCTCTGGATTTTCCTCGCCATGGGCCTGGGAGTCACTCTCGGCTATCTCTCCCCCGGCTTCAAGACCGCG
>JBJKRB010000195.1:0-22720 GCA_046704885.1 Thermoanaerobaculia bacterium
GGTTGCGCCATTCGGTGAAGAGCGCCGAGAAGGATCTCTCCGCCGGGATCGATCTTGGCAACTTGGAGCAGCTCGTCCGCATGAAGAGCGAGGCCGAGATCGAGTCGAGCGACCAGCACATCGTCAACGCGGTCGAGTTCATGCTGCAACATGCCTACGACACTCGGGCGAGCGATATCCATCTCGAGCCCAAACGCGAGGAAAGCCTGGTGCGCTTCCGCATCGATGGCGTCCTGCACGACATTCAGACCATCCCCAAGGTCGTTCACGCCGCGGTCGTCAGCCGGATCAAGACGATGGGCCGTCTCGATATCGCCGAGAAACGGCGACCCCAGGATGGAAGAATCAAGACCACCCGCGACGGGCGCGAGATCGAGCTGCGGGTTTCTACTTTGCCCGTGGCTTTCGGCGAGAAGGCGGTTCTTCGCATCTTCGATCCCGAGATGCTGATGCAGGACCTGGGTGGCCTCGGCTTCTACCCCGACGAGCTCAGGCAGTTCAACGACTTCATCACCCGGCCGCACGGCATCGTTCTGGTGACCGGTCCCACCGGGTCCGGCAAGACCACGACCCTCTACTCGGCGCTCAAGACCATCGCCAACCGCGAGCAGAACATCACCACCATCGAGGACCCGATCGAGATGGTGTACGAGGATTTCAACCAGACCGCGGTGCAGCCCAAGGCTGGGGTCACCTTCGCGAGCGCCATGCGTCATATCCTGCGCCAGGACCCGGACATCATCATGGTGGGGGAGATACGCGACGAAGAGACCGCGCAGCACGCCATTCAGGCGGCGCTCACCGGGCACCTCGTTTTTTCCACCCTGCACACCAACGACGCGGCTTCGGCGATCACCCGGCTCGCGGACCTCGGCATCGAACGCTTCCTGATCAGCTCGACCCTCTTGGGAGCAATGGCCCAACGCCTGGTGCGCAGGGTATGCCCGCACTGTGCGACCGAGCGCTTCCTCGACAGCGACGAGGTGCAGACCCTGCGCCTCGCCGTCTCGCCCGGCAAGAGGATCAAGGTCAAGGAGGGAGAGGGCTGCTTCGAGTGCCGCAGCACCGGCTACCTCGGCCGCACCGGAATCTTCGAGGTCCTGGCCGTCGACGAAGCGATCAAGCCCTTGGTCGTGGAAGGGGCCGACGCTCCACGGATCAAGCGAGAGGCGGTCAAGAACGGGATGCGCACCCTGCGCCAGTCCGCTCTGCGCAAGCTGGCGGAAGGCCTCACGACTTTTGAGGAAGTGGTGCGGGCGACCGCCGTGTAGAGCCTTCGCTCAAAGCTCGACGATGCGGTCGGGCCACAGAAACCAGAGCTCGAAGCGGGGAGGCACGGCCAAAGCCAGCGCCTCGGTGACTGCCTTCCGGTAGGCCTCGGCTTGAGGAGCATACTCGGCGGCACGCGTCTCGATCGCGTCGTCCCCCTCCACTCGGTCGGTCTTGTAGTCGACGATCACGAGAGCGTCATCGTCGCCGCGATAGATCATGTCGATCTTGCCGCTCAGGTAGCCGACAGGGCCGTCGCCCTCCTCCTCGCCTGGCAACAGCATCGGAAGCTCGCGCGCCAACACCCGATCGCCAAGAGCGGCGAAGCGGCGCCATAGGTCACCTTTGGCGAGGCGGTCGAGGAGCTGCTCGGCTTCATCCAAGAGATCGGGGAGGCCGGAATCGAAGTCTTTGGCCCGAGCGGCCAGCAGGCGCCGCTGTGCCGCGAACTCCGTCTCCGGATCGGCCTCGAGCCGCCATGTTTGAAAGAGGTAGTGCACCCAGGTGCCAAGCAAGACGGCTTCGTCGCGGCTCCCGACTGCTTCAGCGGCAGGTTCACTGCTCCCGGAGCTCCCGGACGGAGAACCGGCGTGAGCGCTGGAGAGCCTGGAGGGAGCGCCGCCGAAGGTTCGTGCCATGCGAACGGCAGCCGCGGAGCGCTGGTCCGCCAGCTGCAGAGATTGCTCTCGGACCAGCTCGGCGTCGGGGGACGAAACGATTTCCTTGCGTTGCCCTGCGCGCGAGCGCAGCATGGGGTCGAGCTCCGGGAAGACCCACCGAACTCCATCCTCGTCGATGAATCCGCTCTCTCCTCGCGCTTGCAGCTCCTGGCACAAGGCAAGAAGGTCAGGCACACCCCCTTGGCGCTGTGCGAGCAGCGAGAGGTGATTCGGCGCGGAGTCATCGATCATCTTGGGAGCGCCATCGCGGTGCCATCCACCCAGAAGCACGAGCCTTTGTGCGGCCCGGGTCAGGGCGACATAGAGGGTTCTTATTCGCTCCGCCTCCGAAGAGGTCGCGCGTTTCCGTTCGTAGAGGTCCCAGTCGGGCGACGGAGTGCGATGGAGGAGAAGCTCGCAGCTCTGAGCCCCGGTGATCCATTCGACATCCCACCCGGGGCCCGTGTCTGGTCGGGTGCCGGCGTCTAAATTGGCTGCGTAGAGATAGTCGAACTCGAGTCCCTTGGCGCCGTGGATTGTGAGTAAGGAGACCGCTTCACCGTCGTCGGTCAGGGGTTGGGCTTCTTCTTCCTCGCGAGCCTCCGCGACGCCCTGGCGCAGCGCCCGAAGAACTCTTTGACTGTCACCGTTGCTCTCCTCGAGCGCTGTCTCCACGCGATGGAAGAAGCGGCGAAGGTTCGCCAATCGGTGGCGGCCCTGAAAGCGGGCCGCGGCCGTCGCTTCCAGCTGAGTCGTGACGCGCAGACGTTCGATGAAACGATCCGCGGGCTCAGCTTCGAAAGCCTGGCGCAAAGTCGCAAGGTCGTGGCAGGAGTGCTCGAGGTGCTCCCCCCAGTTGGCGAGATCATGCTTGGGGGCTGCCGCGGGATCTATCGCGGAGCGCGCTCGCTCGATCAGCTCTAGCAACCCGCTCGTCCCATTGCCTTCCCCTAGCCGTTGCACTGCGCTTGGGAAACCCTGCTGCCATAACGGGAGCAGCGCGGCGTCTGGCACGCCGACGAAGGGGGAGCGCAGCCAGGTGACGAGGGCGAGCTCATCGGCGGGATCGACGATCAAACGGACGAGGGCCGCCGTGTCAATGACCTCACGCCGGCGGTAGTAGAGAGTGTCCCGGCTCACCATGAAGGGGATGCCGCGCTCACGCAGGGCCTGGAGATAGGTCTCGAAATGATTGCGCGAGCGCAACAGGACCCCGCAGTCCTTCCAGCCGACTCCATGCTGATCGTGCAGCTCGAGCAGGTCGTTGGCGATCGCGCGAGCCTCGATTGCTACCGCGACGTCGCTCCGCGGTTTCCCGTGATAGAAGTCGTCCTCCTGGTCACCCGACCAGGAGATCCAAAACTCGACCGCTCGGCGCCCACCTGGCAGCTTCCGCACCGTCGTGTCGGGATCCGCCAGGAGCTCGGAGAAGGATGGCTGCACTCCCGGTTCGGGGAGCATGACCGGCGCCACGGCTCGATTGACCTCCGCCAGAACATCTGGGGTGGAACGGAAATTGGTGGAGAGGGCCATAACCCGTCCACCGTTGCTTTCGACCTTGCGAAGAAAGCTCTCGTATGCTGCAAGATCGGCGCGGCGCCATCCATAGATCGATTGCTTCGGGTCCCCGACGACGAAGAGCCCGGGTCGCTGTCTTCCCTCGAGAGCAAGGTGCGAGAGGATCTCATACTGCAGGGGGTCGGTGTCTTGCACTTCGTCCACGAGGAGCTGTTGCATCCCTTGTCGGATCCGCGACGCGAACCGCTCGTTCCTTAACAGCCGCGCCGCGTCGCCGAGGAGGTCGTGAAAGGTCGCGATTCCGCGCGAGTGGAGCTCGCGACGGACCCCGGCCACTACGGGGGAAAGCGCCTCGCGAATGGCGCGGAAGCGTTCCGGGTCGATCTGCCTGAGATGATCGATCAAGGGGATGGCGTCTCGCGCCGCCTTTGTCACAAGGGGCCTTATTCCGGGCTCCATTGTTTTCTTTTCACCTTCGTTGAAGTCCCCTCGTGACCAGGCCGCGATCCGCTTGTCGCGCGGCTCCGCGAGGCGAGCGGCGGCCTTCCGTAGAACCTCGATCTTCTCCTGCGCCGAAGCGGTCGCGACGGCTTCCGTCAACGACCCAGAGGCGGACTCGAGAGCTTCGACGGCGGCGAGCGTCGTCTTGTTTCTCGCAGGCACGCCCGCGAGTGGGCGCGCTGCCGCGGCCACTCCCTCGATGATTCGCGCAGCGCGCTCCGTGAGGGTGTGTATGCGCTCCGGGGTAAACCACAGTCGAGCGAGGGCGCCCTCCGGGATTCCCTTCTTGATGAGCTCTAGAGCTCCTTCGGCCAGGGCACGAGGCCCGAGGCCGGCCTCGGCGAGAATGGCTATATCCTCCGGCCGCTCGCCTACCAGTTGCGGGAAAGCGATCTCGACTTGCTCGAAGACCTGCTGTTCGAGGCGGTATCCGTCAGCGTCAATTTCGAGACGGGGATGGATCTCGGCGGCGAACGGGTGTTGGGTGAGCAGGCCGTGACAGAAGGAATGGATCGTCCGGATCGTCAGCAGGTCGAGCTGTTCCAAGAGCGCGCGCGCCCTGTTTTGGGCGTCCTCCAGGCTCGGGATATCGACCACCCTGAGATCGAATCCTTTGATCTCCGTCCCCTCGCCGGCGGCGACCCGAGCCAACCAGCGGGTGCTCCGCGCGAGCATCTCGGCGGCCGCGGCTTCGGTGAAGGTGATGGCCACCACGCTGGAGAGGACCGCACGCGGCAGAGCGGCATGGTCGCTCGGGTCGTGCTCGGTTCCCTCCGCCGAGTTCCACCCTGGGCCCAAGCACCAGGCTAGGAGGCGGCCGACGAGCGTGGTGGTCTTGCCGGTTCCTGCGCCCGCCTCGAGCACCAAGGGATGATCGAAGTCCGCGAGGGCGGCCCGGCGCGCCTCCTTGTCGGCCAGTTGCAGCTCCCGTTGACTAGTCATCGTGTCGGTCTGCTGCATCGGCCGACTCTGTTGGATGCGAGTCCCCCTTGGCAGCTGGAAGTCGCCAAAGATCAGCCGCTGGCGACATCCCCCAGGGCTCCGTCAAAGCGCGTTGGCCCCAAGCGAAGAGCTGTCGCCGCATGCTTGTGTCCCCCCGAATGCAGGCCTCGGACACCGGGCAAGATCGACAAGGGCTCGGCTCCTTGTCTTGGTTGGGCTCGGTCAATCTGGGGAAGAAGTCCCCGTGCGCCCAGGCAGTGACAAGAGCCTGGACCGCCTCGTCTGCGAGACCCTGCAGTTCTTCATCCTCTGCTTCGACGGCGAGTACGCGTTGCGAGGCGTCGAGTTGAGGGTCAGGGCGAAGGAAGAGATAGCGGCCCCGTCCGCCGCTGCCGGCGGCGCGCGAATAGGCGGCGGCTTGCAAGTTCTCGCCTCGCGCGATCCTGCGGCGCAGCTCGTCGCGGCGTCCCTTTTCCGTCTTCTGTGTGGCGAGGGGTCGCCCTGTCTTGTAATCCGTGAGAAGCAAGCCCTGTCCAAGCCGATCGACGCGGTCGGCGCGGAAGAGGACCGGCGGAGAACCGCTGAACCGTGCCGATCCTCGCATCTCGGCAGCGAGCACCCCATCCACCTCACCCTCGGGCCAATCCATCTTCCGGGCGACGGCGAGGGGGCCGCGCGCCGCTGCGGCCAGTAGCGCCGCGAGGCCGGGAAGGGCAGCGCCTTCTTGCCGCAGGAGCCTGGCGGTCTCTTCGTGGAGGAGCCTCTCGAGCTCGTCATCGCCCATCCAGGCCACGGCCTCGCCGGGATTTTCGCCGATCTCGTCGAGGCTGTGGCCCGCGCTTGTCGCTATGGCGGTCCACTTCTCGAGGACGCGGTGGACGATGACGCCGACCCAGATCGGATCGAGACCGGGGAGCGAGGCCAGAGGATCGGGAACCGGTTCGACTCGAAGCAGTCTCTCCAGGAAGACGCGCCAGGGGCAGCGGGAGAAAGCCTCGAGAGTGGTTACGTAGAGATCCCCTTCGCTGAGCTGAAGCTGCCGTCCGACCAGCCCATGAAACGGACCCAGCCCTGGAAGTGAACCTGAATCGGCATTGAAGGAATCTCCCTCGAACTCCCGCAGCACCGCAAGGCGAAAGCGGGCAAGGTTGCCGGAGTCATCCGCAACGCGACGGGCTCGGCCGACGTCCCCGGCGTCTCGTTGTGCGCCCGCGGGATTCGGAAGGAATCCGGCCGCTTCTTGTATCGCGATCGGGAGCAACGAGGCGAGGGGGCCGAGCCCGGAGTCCAGAGCTCCATGAATTGCGCTCTCGAATGCAGGGCGCGGGCAGCGGGAGGATGGGTGATCCTGGGCTCCGCCATCCGCTGGTGGTGCTGGACGGGCCAGTTGCAGTCTGGAGAGTAGCGGAGAAGGAGAGAGCGGCTTGCTCTCATCATCGTGAGCGTGCCACGAGACGTACACGTCCGGTGCCGAGCTCAGTAGCTCGGCGAACAGGTAACGCTCTTCGATCGACCCCTCGAGCTTCCTGGGAAGATCCGGAAGGGGGCCGGCGCCGCTTGCCGCAAGAATCTTGCGGAGCGGATCCGGAAAGAGTGGATCTTCCGAGATTGCGCGCGGGAAGGTCCCCCGATTCACGCCCAGGAGAAGAAGATGGTCGAAGGTTAGCGAGCGCGCATGCAACGCCGAGAGCACCTTGACACCGGCGCCGGCGCCTCCCCATGGTTGGCGCCCTTTCTCCTCCAGCTCCCGGGCGAGGAGCAGGGCGAGCTCATCGCGGTCGATAGGGAACCCCGGCGGGACGCTTTCTTCCAAGACGTCGAGGGCGGATGCGATGACGCTCCAAAGCTCGTCGCTCGATCGCCAGCCAAGCCCTCTCAGTAGATCCTCCAGGCGAGAGCGATGCATGGCCAACCCGATGCGATCGGTCCAGGCGTCCAGCAGGCCCCGACTGAGGCGGGCCTTGCCGACGGCTTCGCGCAAGACCGATACCGCTAGGCCGGGGCGATCGTCGGTTCCTTCTCCCTTCTCGTCGAAATCATCCTCCTCGAGCTCCTCTCCCGCCCCTTCGTTGCTCTCCGAAGAGGGAGTCGCAGCGCGAGGGATCGCTATCGAGCCGTTTCCATCGGAGATAACCAGGCCCGAAACGTCCACAGCGGCGGCGCTCTCTAGCCGGGCGGCGCCGGAGGCGCTGAAGACCAGTCCGAGAAGCGCGCGCTGGCGGCGAGAGACTGCGGGGGCGAGGAGCTCGATCCAGAGAGCAACCTCGGTACGGGATCCATCGACTAGGGTCTTGGTGAGGGCGGCCAGAGTTCGCCCCAGGGGAAGAAGCGGCCCTGGGGCAAAGGGCGCGGAGAAGGGGATCCCCAGCCGATGTAGATGGGTTCGAAGATGCGCCCGGTAAGGAAGCAGGTCTCTCGCGACGACGGCGATACCTTCTGGTCGGGCGGCGGCACAAAGGAGCTCGTGGATTCGTTGCGCGGCAGCTCGGGCTTCGCATTCGATGTCGCTGACTTCGTTCCCAAAGAGCTCCGAGGGGAGGTGACTGGCAGGGGAGTCGGAGTGGCGGGGCAAGGTCAGCTCCAGGCGTTCCTTCAGCCGCCGCGTGAAGCGGACTCCGGCGTCAGCTCGGCCCGGCGCCGCAGGATCGTCGGGCTGATCGAGATAGACGCGCCCTTCTACCTCGTTCAGCAGGGCCTCGATGAGATCTGCGGCGCTGCCGGTGGCGTCGGCCCATCCGTGAAAGAGGACGTAGCGCGAGGGAATCAGATCGCGGCCCTCTTGACGAAGTGCCGTCGCCGCGCCCTGAAATAGGTTGGCGCGGGACGTCCTCGCTTGTGATTCGAGCTCCTGCGCGACCCGCGAGGCGACCTCGATCGCGGCGTTGGCGCGCTCCACGCTTGCCTTCTCGACGTCGTGCCCGGTGGCTTCGTCGAGCGCCTCGCGCAATCCCTCCGCGAGGGCAGGATCGAGGCCGGCGTCTAGGAGGTCGCTGACCGTGCCGACCACGGTGGCGTAGCCGTCCGTGAGGTCTCTGAGAACGTTACGAAGGGGAGAGAGGTCACGAGCCACCCTTCGCGCCAGCAGAGGAATCAATGACTCGCCGTCGATCGTCTCTTCTCCCGCGGCGGCGAGGATCTGGAGAGCGACCGAGCGCAAGGTCTGACAGACGACGCCTATGCGCGCAGGCGGAAGAACTCGCGAGATGGTGGCGGCTACGTGGTCTCGCAGGGGACGAGAGGAAAGGACTATGCGTATGGGGCGAGCGGGGACCGTCCCCTCGGGCCGCGTCCCGAGCAATTGGGCGAGGTCCCGCAAGAGGAGCTCCTCGGTGGCGCGGGCTCCGTGGCCGACGATGATGGCGGGATCGAGGACCGGTTCGCTCGCCAGCTCGCTGTTCGGGTTCATCCTCGCTCCTCGCCCAGCGTCTCGGCAAGCTCCAGCAGGGGCGCGAGCGCGTCATCCAGCCCGCCGGCACGGTTGCGCACGAGCCACAGCGCACGACGCTCTTCGACCAGATCGTGGATGCCTTGCGCCAATCCCTGGCGCTCGGGCAGCGGGATGGCATCGAGCTTGTCCGCCGCCGCGAGACGCGCCCGTCCGAGGCGCACCGCGAGGCGGAGGACATCGGTGACCCAGTCGAGCTCGGCAGCGGTTTGCTGGTGCTCGCTGTCCGAGATTTCCGCGCCTCGCGCTCTCGAGGAAAGATCCTCGAGGGCCGTTTCCACCCGGTCGAGCCCTTGGGACCCGAGCCCGCGGTAGCGAGGGTGGTCGAGGGGGGCCCACCAGGAAGCGAGGAGGTGAAAGAGCGCGGTTCCGTTGCGGTCGGGGGTACCGAGAAGGCGATGGACTCGGCCTAACCCAGCGGCGAGACCCCCGAGATGAGCGCCCGGCATCACCAAGGCGTCGAAAGTATCGCTCCAGTTGCGGCGAGGGGGGCCACCCGCCTCCTCTTCACCCCAAGCGCAGGCGGCGCCAGCAAGAAGGGGGAGGTAGCTGACCGGCAGAGGCTGCAAGTGTCCCTGGTCCCCCCAGTCGGTGATCAGGAGGCCGAGGGCGTTTGACTTCCGGGCGGCGCGGGCGGCGTTTACGACGTTGTGGAGGGCGTTGTCGAGACGTCCGCCGAAGCTCAGCCAGCTGCTGGTTCCCGGACACAGGTAGAAGTCAAGCCCAGTGGCCGCCAAGCGGTCGGCATGCTCGGCGAAGGGATGGCTCGCTTCGTAGCCCCAAGCGAGGGGGATCGCGTCGGGCGGGATCTCGGAAAGACGCTCCGGATGCTCGAGCACGATGTCTCCCCAGAACTGCATCCGGTGCCGGCGCTCCCCGAGCAGGACGTGGACTTGGCGCAAGAAATCGAGATAGACGCTCTCCCGGCCGCGTTCGGCGCACGCTTGCCGGGAGCGGCAGCGTCCCAGGTCGAAGGTCTCGTCGAGCCCGACATTCGCCTGTTCGCTGGCGAAGCAGGGGAAGAGCTGGTCGTAGAGATCCGCAAGCAGCGTGAGGCTCCCCGGATCGAGAGGGCAGAGGCTGAACGGCTCGCGCCGGCGGCTGAACGGATGCTCGATACCTTCGGGGCATTCGGCGAGCCGCCGGTAAGGCTCGTGCACGAGCCAGCGATGCAGATGGCCGAGGCTGTTCTGGTTGGGGACGAGCTCGATGCCCAGGCTCTGGCAGTGCCGGTCGAGCTCGCGAACGTCGTCGGCGGTCAGCGGCGAGGCGTCCCTCCAGACGGCCTCGTGCCCACGGTAGGCGAAGGCGTGCTCGAGGTAGAGCTGGAGCTCGTTGATCTTCCACCCGGCGAGCCGATCGGCAAGCGCCTTGAGCGTCCCCAGGGTCGGAACCTTGTCGCGGCTCACGTCGAGCAGCACGGCGCGCCGCTGGATGGCCGGCCAGTCCTCGATGACTCCGAGGGGGAGAGAGGGGCGCGAATCGGTTGCCGCAACCGTCAGCCACTGCCCCAGGGTGGCAGCTCCGTGGTGCAGGCCGCTCGCCGAGCCCGCCGTGATCTCGGCGCCGCTCTCGGTGAGCCTCAGGCGATACCCTTGTTCGGGTAGATCGAATGCGCTGGTCTGGCGGAGCCGAATGGTGGCGGCGCGGGCGGCGTCATCTCCCGAAGCCCTTCGCGTCGAGACACCCGCGGCGCCCAGCATGGCCTCGAGATGCGCTCCCGGCGCCTTGGTTTCGCGCTCCTCGCCGAGAATATCGATTGCGATCGGCGAGGTCGGGCACCAGACACCTTTCCCCGCAATCCAACGTTTTGGAGCGGGGAGGAGCTGATCGGCGCGGGTATGCATCGTGTCCGGGTCGTTGTCGATAGCGATCATTCTAGTCCGAAGAGCCGGGGGAGCCGGACCGACCGGGGACAAGCTTGGGCCTCGAGCCTGGTAGAATTTGGCCTGGCGGCGGCCCGTGGATACCCAATCCCATGAACGAAAAGCTGGTACTGATCATCGACGATGAACCGGGCATCCTGACTACCTTGTCAGGAGTTCTCAACGACGAGGGCTATCGCACTCTCACCGCGGAGAGCGGCGAGGAGGCGGTGTCGCTTTACCGGGAGCATCAGCCAGACATCGTTTTTCTCGACATCTGGCTACCCGACCGCGACGGCCTTGAGACGTTGGAGGCGCTACGCGCGGCGGACCCGGCGGCGGCGGTGGTCATGATGTCGGGCCATGGGACGGCCTCGACCGCAGTCAAGGCGATCAAGATGGGTGCCTGCGATTATGTGGAAAAACCGCTCTCCTACGCTCAGGCTGTTGCCGCGGCGTCGGGGGCCTGCCGCTTTCGAGAGAAGGCGTCCGCCGATGGGGTCCTCGCCGCCGCGGCGGAGCTGCGCGAAACGCGGACCGAGAGCGAACGCCACTTGGCGCCGCCGCCCGAGACGCCGTTGACGCGGCTCTCCCGCGAGCCGCAGCGCACCATTCAGCACAGCACCGTGCTCTATGGCCTCGGATTGCATTCGGGCCGGCAAACGGGGATGGTTCTCCAGCCGCTGCCGCCGGACACCGGCATTCATCTCCTCACCCTCCCCAGCGGAGCCATCATCCCGGTTCACGCGGGCTCCGTAGCCGACACCGACTACGCCACTACCCTGGCCAAGAACGGTGATCAGATTCGCACCGTGGAGCATCTCCTTTCGGCGCTGCACGCCTATGGGATCACCAATCTCTTGATCAAGGTCCACGGCGAAATCCCCGTTCTCGATGGCTCGGCCCTCGAGTTCTGCAAGACGCTCGACGAGATCGGTGTCGTGGCGCAGCCGAGCCGCCGGCGCGAGATCGTGATCGACCGGCGTTACGAGGTCGTGTCGGAGGGGGGGAAGAGCATCGTTCTCGAGCCCTACGACGGCTTTGCGATCTCCTACCTATTGCGCTATCCGCCGCCGATCGGCGAGCAGCATTGTTCGTTCACCTTGAGCGACGCCGAAGGCTACAAGCGCGAAATCGCTCCGGCGCGAACCTTTGGTTTCATGCGTGACCTCAAGATGATGAACGAGCTGGGTTTGGGATCCGGGGGAAGGCTCGACAACTTCATCCTGGTGGGAGAAGACAACGTGGTCAATACCGAGCTGCGCTTCCCGGACGAGTTCGCCCGCCACAAGATTCTCGACATCATCGGCGATCTCTACCTGCTTGGATACCCGCTGCGCGGGAAGGTGACCGCCCGTCTCACTGGACACCGCGACAACATCGCGATGGTGCGCAAGGTTCTCGAGTCCAATCGAAGCTGAGGCGTCGCTGGAGTCGCTCGCTACAACTGATGGACAAGGAGCATCCAGGCGCCGTCGGGGAGCGCCCGGGGGAGCGAGGTCGCGTGCTACCATTTTGTGGTTTGAGACAAGGGAGATTCATCGATGCTTGATACGAGCGAGGTCAACGACACTCTCGAGTTCACCCACGAACGCATCGTCCGCGACTACCGGATCGCCTATCGAAGCCGGCAGGCGAGCCTGCTCGGACGACGCGAGGTACTGACCGGAAAAGCCAAGTTCGGGATCTTCGGGGATGGAAAAGAGGTCGCGCAGCTCGCCATGGCACGCGCCTTTCGCAAGGGAGATGTGCGCAGTGGTTACTATCGGGACCAGACCTTCATGATGGCGCTTGGCATTCTGAGCGTCGAGGAGTTCTTCGCCCAGCTCTACGCCGATCCGTCGGAAGAACGTGACCCGTCCTCCGCGGGGCGGCAGATGAACGCGCACTTCGCTACGCGAATGCTCGAACCCGACGGTACCTGGCGGTCGCAGGTCGAGAGCTACAACTCCTCGGCTGACATGTCGCCGGTCAGTGGCCAGATGCCTCGTCTCGTAGGGCTGGCGTTCGCCTCGCGCCTCTACCGGGAGCTGCCGGAGCTCGCCTCCGGTTTCGAGAAGTTTTCGCGCCATGGCGACGAGGTTGCCTTCGGCACGATCGGCAACGCTAGCTGCGCCGAAGGCCTGTTCTGGGAATCGGTGAACGCCGTAGGGGTCCTCAAAGCTCCCATGCTGCTCTCCATCTGGGACGACGAGTATGGCATCTCGGTGCCCAACGAATATCAGGTGACCAAGTCCAACCTCAGCGACCTGTTGAGTGGCTTTGGCCGGCGCCCGGGCGAGAGTGACGGCTATGATCTCTATCGCGTCAAGGGGTGGGATTATCCGGCGCTGTGCGATACGTACGTGAACGCCGCTGAGATCGTGCGCCGCGAGCACGTTCCGGCGATCATTCACGTCGTCGAGCTCACGCAGCCGCAGGGACACTCGACATCGGGAAGCCATGAACGCTACAAGTCGCCCGATCGCCTTGCTTGGGAGCAGGAGCACGACTGCGTCACCAAGATGCGTGCCTGGGTGATCGAGCAGAAGATCGCTGGGGAAGAGGAGCTCGGCAAGCTCGAGGAGGAGGAGCAGCGAGGGGTGGTCGAGGCGAAGGATCGCGCCTGGAAGGCATTTCGCGACCCGCTTCAAGAGGATCGCAAGGCTGTCCTCTCCATGGTCGGCGATCTGAGCAAGAGCGAACCACAGGTGGCGGCCATCGAGTCCCGCTTGAAGGGCCAGCCGCAGACCCTGCGTCGAGACCTCGCGATGGCTGTGGAGGACGCGCTGATCGCGGCTCGCGATGCCGATCCCCAGGCGCGGCAAGCCTTGATCGAGTGGCGGCAAGCGCAGGAGAAGCTCAATCACGAGCGCTACGACTCCAGCCTTTACAGCGAAGGCGTCGACTCGGCACTCGCCGTGCCCCCGAGCCCGCCGGTCTATGGAGACGATTCGCCCACGGTGAACGGCTTCGAAGTCGTCAATGCCTGTTTCGACGCGGCGCTCGCCCGCTATCCGAACCTCATCGCCTTCGGCGAGGATGTCGGCAAGCTCGGTGACGTGAACCAGGGCTTCTCCGGCATGCAGGAGAAGTATGGCGAGCTCCGGGTCTTCGACACCGGGATCCGCGAGGCCACGATCCTCGGGCAGGCGATCGGTATGGCCATTCGCGGCTTGCGGCCGATCGCGGAAATGCAATACCTCGACTACTTGATCTTCTCCCTGCAGACCATGTCGGATGACCTCGCCACGATCCGCTACCGCACCAAGGGCGGTCAAAAGGCACCGGTCATCGTACGCACGCGTGGCCACCGGCTGGAAGGGATCTGGCATTCGGGGTCGCTGATGGCGGGCATCCTCAATCTCGTCCACGGCATGTACGTCTGCGTGCCGCGCGACATGACCCGCGCCTCTGGTTTCTACAACACCCTGCTGGCCGCCGAGGAGCCCGCGCTCGTCGTCGAGGTGCTGAATGGCTACCGAACCAAGGAGCGCCTGCCGAAGAACATCGGCGAGTTCCGCCTGGCACTGGGGGAGCCCGAGGTGCTGCGGCAAGGAGGGGACGTCACTCTGGTCACCTACGGTGCGTGCTGCCGAATCGCGGCCGAGGCGGCGGATCTGCTCTCGGGAGTGGGGATCGAGGTCGAGCTCATCGACGTCCAGACGCTCCTTCCCTTCGATCGGTCGGGGCGGATTCTCGAGTCGCTCAAGAAGACGAATCGCATTGTCTTCCTCGACGAGGACGTCCCGGGCGGCACCAGCGCTTACATGATGCGGAACGTGATCGAGCGCGACGGCGGTTACCACTGGCTCGACTCGGAGCCGCGCACCGTGACCAGCAAGGAGCATCGGCCGGCGTACGGGTCGGACGGCGATTACTTCTCGAAGCCCAATCGTGAGACGATCTTCGAGGCGGTCTACGAGCTGATGCACGAGGCCGAGCCGAAGCGCTTCCCTCTCTTCTACCGCTGATTCTTGCCTTGCTGTCCTCGTTGGTCTTGCCGGCGGGGGTGGAGGATCCCCCGTCCTAGAACAAAGCTCCACATCACCCGTTAGGTCGTGAAACACATGACGAAGTCCGTGGGGCGGCCGCGAAGCCGGGGGCCCCGCGGATGGTCGTGAGCAGTTGTCGCCCAGCTCGAGACGGCAACCCGGTCAAGCAACTGTCACGGCATTTCTCGCGAGAGCGTGGTGTAGTTCGATCTACATGAAGCCGAGCTGGAGCTTGGCTTCCTCGGTCATCATGTTCATGTTCCAAGGGGGGTCGAAGACCACCTCGACCTCGGCACGCTCGATCTCGGGGAGTTGCTCGATACGGTTCTGGACGTCGTGCGCGAGGATATTGCCCATCCCGCAACCGGGGGCCGTGAGCGTCATCTTGACCTTGGCAATCTTCTTGTCCGGAGCCTCGCCATCGACGATCTCGCAGTCGTAGATCAAGCCGAGATCGACGATGTTGGCCGGGATCTCGGGGTCGTAGCACTTCTTCATCTGGCCCCAAACCCGGTCCTCGACCGAGCCCCCTTCGTCGCTGGAGGGGAGGGCTTCCACCTGCTTGCCAATGGCATCGGCATTCCTGCCGTCGATGCGCACCATTGCGCCGTAGTCGGTGAACACGGTATAGCTACCTCCCAGCTCCTGGGCGATCATGACGCGGCTTCCGGCGGGGAGAGTCGTGATCGTGCCGGCCGGAATCTCGATCGCCTCGCAGTCGCGCGAGAGGGTGACTTCTTCTCTTCCGTACATATGGGAAACGTCCTCCTTCGCCCCCTTCCGAGGCGGGAACCTCCAGTATAGCAACCGCTCAGATGGGCCGTTGATCGCTGGAGCGTTCAGGCGCGCAGCTGGCCGGGCGGCAGGATCCGCAGGCCGAGCTCCTCGATATCGTTGTAGCCGGCTTCGCTGAGCACCGCGAGGAGCTCCTGGATGTGATTGTGGTCGCGGGTTTCCAACGTCACCTCGACTTCGGTCTTCCAGAAGGCATCGCGGGTGAAAATCCGGTTGTGATGGATGTGAAGCACGTTCGCTTCATGGTCAGCGATGATCTGTAGCAGGGCCGCCAACCCACCCGGTCGGTCCTTGATCGAGATGCGCAGGCGCACGAGCCGGCTCTGCTTGACCAGCGAGCGTTCGATGATGCGCCCCAGAATGTTGAGGTCGATGTTGGCTCCCGAGAGCACGACGACGATCCGTTTGCCGGCAAGACCCGGGAACCTCTCGTTGGCCAGGGCGGCATAAGCGGCCGCTCCCGCTCCCTCGGTGAGCGCCTTGCCCCGTTCGAGGAGGTCATAAATGGCGTTCTCGATCTCCTCCTCGCTGACCAGCTCCACGTCGTCCACGAGGCGTTGAACGATGGGGAAGGTGAGGTCTCCCGGCCGTTTGATCGCGATGCCCTCGGCGAGGGTGGGAACAGCATCGACAGGGGTGAGCTCTCTACCGTCCAGGCTGCGCTTCATCGCCGGCGCCGACTCGCTCTGCACGCCATAGATCTTCACTTCCGGACGTTGCTCCTTGATCGCGGTGGCGATTCCCGAAATCAATCCGCCGCCTCCGATCGGAGCGATCACCGCATCGAGATCTGGAAGCTGCTCGAGAATCTCGAGGCCGCAGGTTCCCTGGCCGGCGATGATCTCTTCGTCGTTGAAAGCATGGACGAGGGTCGTTCCGTGGCGATCCCGAAGCTCGGTGGCGATGCGCACGGCGTCGTCGAACGACTGGGCGTTGAGCATCACCTCGGCGCCGAGGTCGCGAGTGCGGGTGACCTTGGTGAGTGGCGTCGTCTCGGGCATGACGATGGTGGCCCGGACGCCGACGCGCGAAGCCGCATAGGCCACGCCCTGAGCATGGTTTCCGGCGGATGCCGCTACTACGCCGCGCCGACGCTCTTCGGCGGAGAGGGAGAGGAGCTTGTTCAGGGCTCCTCGAGGCTTGAAGGATCCCGTCCTCTGCAGCGTCTCGGCTTTGAGAAATATCTCGGCGCCACAACGTTCGGAGAGGCGGCCGGAATGAAGGCAGGGAGTGACCTCGATGCCGTCCGCAATCCGTTCGCGCGCTTCACGAATGTCGTTCAAAGAAGTCACGAAGGAGCAAGATATCAAAGCCCGTGTCCAGCGGGTCGCGCTCGCTATACTAGGGTGCGATGCTGAGTGCCCGTCATCAGCCCCGGCCGCTTCCTAGCGGCGACAGCTTGCCGGTCTTCCCCTTGACCGGATCGCTGTTGCTACCCGGCAATTTTCTTCCTCTGAACGTTTACGAGCGGCGCTATCGCAACTTGATCGAAGACATCGAGCCTCATGACCGCTGTCTAGGCATGGTGCAACCGTTCGAGCCGCGCCAGGACAACATCGGGGTGAACGACGAGGACGAGCTGGTAATGCCGCGTCTCTACGACATTGGCTGCGTGGGGCGGCTCGATCGCTGCGAGCGCCAGGCCGATGGGCGCTACTTGGTGGTCTTGCGCGGGCTGTGCCGCTTCCGAATTCAGCGCGAGCTCGACCCCAAACGCGGCTACCGGCTCGTTGAGGCGGATCTCGAGTCCTACGTCGAGGACCTGGATGAAGGCCGCAAGCATCTCAGCCCAGCGCGCATGCTCGCGGCGCTGGAACGATTCAGTAAAGAGCACGACCTCGACTTCGACTTCGACATGCTGCGCTCTCTACCTGGCGTCTCCTTGGTGAACGGTCTCGCAGCGGCGCTCCCCTTTACCCCGGCCGAAAAGCAAGCGCTGCTCGAGGCGAGCGATGCCGGCGAGCGAGAGGAGCTTCTCCTCGCCCTCCTTGATATGGGCTTTGACGAGCTCTCGGTGGCTCGTTACGCCACCCCTCCCAACGTCCATTGATGTGGCGCGGAAGTCAGCGGCGATGAAACGGCTGGTTACGCTGCGCCGCGTCGCGCCCTTCCCGCGGTTCAAGAGTGTCTGAAGAGGAAGCACAGCTGCAGCTTCTGGTGCTGCGAAGAACGCCCGACCCCGGCGAGGCGGCGCGCGGTCTGGCGCCACTGCTGGAGTCCACGCCTTACGAGGTCGGTCTCCGCTTGGCCGCGGCGCGCCAGGGTCCCGCGGTGCTGGCGACGAGCCGCGACGCGGATCGGGTCGACATCTGGGTTTCCGGTAGTCGCGGCCTGGGTCTCGAGGCGCTGCGCATCGATCGAGCTCGCTTGCTGCGTCGGGACCGGCTCGAGGTTCGTGATTGGCGCCTGGCGGATGGCGGGCTCCAGATCACGAGCACTTCCAACCAGGGTCTCGTGGTCCGGGTGAGCGAGCTCGAGGCCGTGGTTCAAGCTCTCGAGGTGGAGCGCCGTATCGAGCGCCAAGTGAGCACCCATCGACGACTGGCTCTGGGCACGGCGCTCGCCACGGGCGGTCTCATCCTGACCAAGAAGGAGACCCGCGAGCAGAGGTTTCATCATGTGAATCCTCTGCACCGGTTGGCCCTCTATCCCGCGAAGAACCTGCCGACGCTATGGATGGCGGAGGAAAGGATCCGGTATTCGGCTCTTCCCCAACCCTTGGCTCCGAGTCGGGGCGCCAACTTCTCCCGCGTGGTCGAG
The DNA here is from genome assembly GCA_046704885.1 of Thermoanaerobaculia bacterium. GTDB lineage: Bacteria > Acidobacteriota > Thermoanaerobaculia > Multivoradales > JBJKRB01 > JBJKRB01. The sequence goes on from JBJKRB010000195.1 coordinate 17,729, forward strand.
ATGTTGCGAGACCAGCTTGCCTCGGCAACCTTCTATGACGAGCAGCTCCTCGACCACAGGCGCGTCTCATCTCTTCTCGGTCCCGCGGCAGGCACGAGCGACGACCTCGCCCTGGCGATGGCGTTGATCGCCGAGGCGAGGCCGACGGTTCCCGGTACCTGGGTTTCGAGCTAGTTTCCCGCTGCCGCGCCAAGCCGTAGGAGATGGATCGAGCCGTTCACCGTTTCGAGGTGAACCAGCGCGCCGCCGCCGTTGAGCTTGCCGTTGAACTCGCGCCGATTCAACTTCCCCTGGACGGTCACGGGAAGATCCGAGCGAATCGAGCCGTTGACAGTCTCGGCGTGAATGTCGGCGCCCAGCGTTGACGGTAGGGTCAGCGCGATGTGGCCGTTGACGGTTTCGAGGTGGAGGTTGGCCTTGGGAGCGACCGACGTGAGCTCGACCTCGATGGCGCCATTTGTGGTCTCTGCTCGCACCGAGCCGGCCGAGTTGCGAATCTTGACGCTGCCGTTGGTGGTATTCGCGATGAGGGCGCCGTCCGCCCCGTCGACATGGATGCTTCCATTGGTCGAAGAGAGCTTGAGCTTGCCGTCGACCTTGTCGAGGTGCACCGAGCCGTTCACGGTCTCGGCCGAGAGAGAGGTTTGTTTGGGAACGGTGAGCTGATAGTCCACCTCGGCGCTCACATGCTGCCCGGTTAGCCAGGCGAAGAATCCATCGTGATGATGGGGATAGCGCGTCTCGACCACGAGTCCCTCGGCGCTGGGAGTCACCTCGACCGAGATCGCCTTGAGCGCTTCCTGGACACGATCCTCGGACAACCCCTTGGCGTGAATCACGGCTTGAACGCGCACTTCTTGTCGATCCCAAGAAGCAACTTGGATGCGACCGTTGACATTGCTCACGGTCACCGTTTGGGATGCTTGGAAGGGATAGGTCTGGTCGAACGTACGGCTCATTTCGGAGCCGTGAGCCGCCAGGGAGGCGGCGAGCGCCATGGGCAGGGCGAAGGCCAACGCCTTCCAGCGCCTCGATGGGGTGCGACTGGCTTTGGATTTCACGAGTGGATCCTCCTCTTGCGCGACTGTTAGCTGGCGACCGGAACCGCGCACCTTGGCCGTCTTCACCCTCTACGCAAGAGAAGCCACGAAAGTTTCGCGCTTCCGGCGCTACTTCTTGAGCGCCGTCTTGATGGCTTCCTTGATGCTGTCGGCTCCCGACAATCCCGTCTTTTGCAGGATGATCTGCCCCTTTCGATCCGCGATCAGAAGGGTTGGCAAACCAACGATTCCCAGTTGGTTCGAGAGCTTCTGCTTGGCGTCGCGGACCACCGGGTAGGTGAAGGGGTGCTCTTTCACGAACTTGCGGACCGTCTCCAGATCTTCGCTGACGTCGACCGCCAGGAAGCGTACGTCGCTTCCCTTGTAGTCCGGCCAGAGTCGGTCGAGGACTTGCGCCTGGTAGCGGCAAGGAACGCACCATGTCTCCCAGAAGTCCAGGAGGACGACCTTCCCCCGCAGGTCAGCGGCGGTTACGGCTGTCCCCTCGAGATCGGTGAGGGTGAAGTCGGGGAGCTCGTACAAGTGCTTGATGCGCTCAGGCATGGCCTGGAAGGAGGGATCGGTCGAGGCCACCTCGTCCCGGAGGTGCGGCATTTTGGCCGTGCAGGTGGCAGCTGGCACCAGGACCGCGGCGAAGAGGGTTAAGGCCGTGAAGATGCCTCGTTGATTCATGAGCGACGGATCTCCTGTCTTTGAGTTTTGGTTGACGAGCTCAATCGTCGCCGGTGTAGCGACCCAGGTCGCGCGTGAAGCGACCGACGGCGTTGAGCTTCTCCAGCTGGCCCAGGCGATAACCGGAATGAACCGCTACGGCGAGGATCGCCAGGGTAAAGACCGTTCCTTCAAACGGGCCGAGCGCGAGACGTGTAGGAGGACTGGGATCGAGCAGCACGAGGACCAAGATGGCGATCCAGTCGAGAGCAATCATGAAGATCGAACGTCGTCGCGCACGGTCGAAATCAGGACCGAGATCATCGTTTGCCTCGGGCTCGGGGCTCGGTGCCGACAGGCCGGCTACTCTCTCCAACACCATGGATCGGACTGCGCTCGTTCGCCACATTTCTCGCAATTCTCCTCGCGGTCATCTTATCGGATGACCCGAAGAGCCCGATCTCGTGTTAATTTCCAGACTCACCATGGGCAAAAGGGGGAGACAACCGCAATGAGGACTTTGATATTGGGCGCCGGAAGAGTGGGACGTGCCATCGCCTATGACTTGGCGCAGGAGGAGGGGTGGCGGATCGCGATCGCCGATCGTTCCGCAGAGGCGCTCGAGCGAGCTTCGCAGGGCATTGACGTGGAACGTCTCGAGCTGGCGGTCGAGATGGAGGGGTCCCTGCGGGCAATCCTGGCGGGATTCGACCTGGTGATCGGAGCTCTACCCAGTTTCCTGGGATTCGCGGCGCTGCGGGAGGTTCTCGAGGCAGGTAAACCCTACGTGGATATCTCGTTTTTCGAGGAGGATCCACTGATCCTCGAGAACCTTGCACGAGAACGCGGCGTCGTCGCGGTGGTCGATTGCGGCGTAGCGCCGGGATTCGACAACCTGATTCTCGGGCACGAGCTCGAACGCTGCGATCGTGTCGATCGGTTCACCTGCCTGGTCGGGGGATTGCCGGTTGTGCGGACCTGGCCCTGGGAGTACAAGGCCCCGTTCGCTCCTTACGACGTGATCAACGAATACACCCGTCCGGCTCGCATGGTCGCGGGGGGCAGGGTAGTTACCCGCCCGGCGCTCTCCGATCCCGAGCTTGTGGAGTTCCCCGACGTCGGAACCTTGGAAGCGTTCAATACCGATGGCCTGAGGACTCTGCTCACCACCGTTGACGTTCCGGACATGTTGGAGAAGACGCTCCGCTACCCGGGGCACGCGGAGAAGATGCGCTTGTTGCGCGAGGCCGGGTTCTTCTCTTCCGATCCGTTAGCGCTGGACGACCGCGAGGTCGTTCCCCTAGATCTTACGTCGAGGTTGCTCTTCGACGCCTGGCGGCTTGCTCCCGACGAGGAAGAGCTCACGGTAATGCGGGTGACCGTGGAAGGGGAGCGTTCCGGGGCCCGCGAGCGCCACGGTTACGACCTCATGGATCGGACCGATCACGCGAGCGGTCTGAGCTCGATGGCCCGCACGACCGGATTCACCTGTGCCGCGATCGCGCGCCTCGTGGCGGCGGGAGATGTTTCGGAGCCGGGGGTTTATGCTCTCGAGCATGTCGGCCAGATCGCGGGCTGCTACGAGCGGGTTGCGGGCGATCTGCGTGCCCGGGGCATTACCATCTCCGAGACAAGCGAAACCGTCGACTAGCCTCTCTTGCGCCGCCTTGCTCCCGGCGGCGTGAAACTTTTTTCTCGCGAGCTCCGTCGTCTACTTCAGAGATGCCCATGACGGGCGCTTTCGGGTAGAGAGAGGAGAGTTCCATGAAGACAGGATCTGTCAGCCGCTTACTTAGTTTCGTAGCGCTTCTGGTTGTGTTGGCGGCGCCGAGCCAGGCAGCTGACCTGTGGATGCACGTCCAGGTTCACGACGGCGCAGACGGGGACCATGCGTCAGCCAATGTGTCAGTCAATCTTCCCGTGGCGGCGATCTCGACCGCGGTTCCGATTATTCACACCCAGCTCGACAAGAGCACTCATCTCAGGATCGATAAGAACGACCTCTCTGTGGCCCAGATGCGAGCGATCTGGAAGCAGCTGAAGGCCAGCCCCGACATGAACTTCGTGACGGTCAAGGAACCCGACCAGAACGTTCGGATCACGAAAGCGGCGGGCTACGTTCTGATTCACGTCGACAGCCGTAATCACGACAAAGACAACGTCGACGTCCGCGTCCCGATCCGCGTTGTTGACGCTCTGCTCTCCGGCTCCAACAATGAGATTGACGTCGCCGCTGGCCTCGAAGCTCTGGCCACCGCTGGTGAAGGCGAGCTGCTGACCGTCACCTCGGCCAAGGATCACGTCCGCGTCTGGGTGGATCATCTCCCGGAAGCCAAGTGAGATTGCGTTGAAACGATACACTCCCGCACGCCTGTTCTTGTGGGCCGTCGTCCTCCTTGTGGTCGGCTTTTGGTCGCTGGTCGGGGTAGCCTTGGCATGGGACGGTTGGGTCGGAATCAGGGTCGAATCGGTCGCGGACTCCGCCAGCTCGTTCCATCTCGTTCTTCCCGCGGCGATGGTGGACGTGGCTTGCCACGCGATGGTCTTCGCAGGCGTGCGGGATTCTCACATCGGGCCGGAAGCAGCTCGTCTCCTACCACTGGCTGAGCCTTTTGTAGCCGCGCTGGCACGAGCCCCGGATGCGGCGTTCGTCGTGGTGGATGCAGAAGGGCAGCACGTCAAGGTCGAAAAGCGCTCTGGGACTTTCCGGATTCACGTCGACTCGGCGGACGGGCGCAGGATCGATATCGGCGTTCCTACTCGAACGGTCCGCCACGTCCTGAGCGCCGTGGCCAGGCTAGCGAACGTACACTGAGCTCGCTGGAGTCACGAAGGGGCTGGATGGAGGAGGGTCCTCCCTCCAGCCCCTTCTCTCTCAGGCGCTTCCGTTCTACTTCGGCGGGAAGCTCGGCACCCGGCCCGGGGTCCAGGGAGCGCCGATCTGTTCCAATTGCCCATCGAGCTGCTTCATGTCGACGTCGATCACCTTCTTGAGGCGCGCGAGGACCGGCGTGAATGCGTCGACCGCCGCCTTGTACGACTGCCTTTCGGTGTCGGTCGGCGCCGATGTCGAGGTCCAGTGGCCGTAGACGATCTGTTGCACCCTCCCGATGATCGAAGGCGGCTGCGGCGCATTGTGCTTGCGCAAGACCGGGTCGCCGCGGAGCGCCACCTCGATGTCATCAAGCTCCCGACGGAGGGAATGGGCCCGATCGAAGAGCGCCTGGTCGGCGGCTGGCGTTTCGCGCAGCGCTCTTTCGACCAGGGCTAGGTGGTGGTT
>JBJKRB010000196.1:0-9310 GCA_046704885.1 Thermoanaerobaculia bacterium
CCGTCGTTGGCGCCGAGCACCGCGGCGCGCAGGGCGTTGCCCCCGACCCCGCCAAGGCGGCCCTCGAGTCGCGCGACGGTGCCTCCCGCGACTCCGCGCCCCGTGCTCGACGCCAGGGTCTGCAGGATTCGACCGTGCGCCGCTTCCTCGCCCGCCATCCCGGTCCCGCGGGTCTCGGCTTGAGCCCCGTAGCCGCTGCCTCCGGAGCGCTCCATTCCGACCAGGGTCGGAAGCACGAAACCGGCGCCAAAGCGCCGCGCCAGGCGCGCCAACATGCGGGCGCGCCAGCTCGGACGGATCGTCCCGGCTTCCAAATTCTCCTTGGCGAGGCGCTCACGCCAGAACTCCGCATGCCGCTCCTCGGTCGAGGCGAGCTTGGCGTAGACGCTCTTGAGCTCGCTCGTCGTCTCCGCCGCCGAGAGGGCCCTGTAGAGGAAGGCGCTGTCCGTTTCGTCCTGAAGATTGGAGCGATACCGCTTTTGATCCGTCGAGCTCCCCATGGTCGTCTCCCTGGGCGGCTTGCGCCCTTGGCGCCACCCCCGCCCCGTGGTCAGTCGTCTGCGTCGGGCTCGGCTGGGCTCTCGCCCCAGGGGCGGGAGAGCACGCAGGCATTGACCCCGCCGATTCCCATCGAGAGCTTCCCGGCCACCCCGGCCGGCGCCCTCAGTTCCTTGTCGAAGACGAATCTCTCGCCCAGGGCTCCGATCGCCCGGTTGAGCTCCTCCTCGCCCAAGGGGGTGGGAAACAGCTTGCCCCGCTCGAAGCCCAGGTACTGCGCGGTTAGCTCCCAGCCGCCCCCGGCCGCCATGCCGTGACCGAAGATCCCTTTGCGCGCCGTCACCAGAACTGGATCCGGGATGGTCTGGCGCAGGTTCTCCACCTCCTGGAAGTCACCGGGGGTTGCCGTGGCGTGGAGGTCCCAGCTTCCGACTCCGTGGGCTGGAACCTCCGCCCCGGCGAGAGCCTGTAGCATGGCCGCCCGCGGGCCGAGGGTCGACGGCGTGATGATGTGGTCGGCGTCCGAGCTCACCCCGACGGCCAACGGCTCCATTCCCAGCGGGGTGAAACCCCGCGCCGTCATCTCCTCGTAGTCCCCGAGGATCCAGACGACCGAGCCGCCCGCTACGTGCGTGCCGCGAAGCTCGGTTAGGGGTTTAGAGACCGCGCGATCGGCGGAGATCACGCGCGCCTTGTAGAAGGCCGCCACCAAGAGCGGGTGGGGCGGAGGGTCGGTGGCGCCCACCACCACCGCCTTGGCGTCGCCGTCGCGAATGGCGTCGAGCGCCAGCTTGAGGGCGACGCCGAAGGTCGAGCAAGCGGCGACGGGGGCGAAGGCAAGCCCGGTGATCCGGCCGAGCATGGAGACCTGGGCGGCGGGAATGTTGTGGATGTTCCAGATCAGCTTGGGCGAAACCTCGCTCCACGGCGGCTCGGGAGCACCCCATGCCCGCTTGAGCTTGGCCCGGCGGCGTTGCTTCTCCTTGATCACGCTGAGCTTGCCGGACTCGACCTCGCCCTCGACGGCCAGGCTCTCGATCTCGGCCAGGGCCTCTAAGTACTGGGCAAGCTGAGGCGAGCGCTCCGCCCAGTATGACCACCAGGCGTCCTCCCTCGCTTCGCGCAGGTCGGGGTCGTCGGAATCAAGGGCAGCGGGATCGGGTGGCGCGCCGGCAAGAGCATCGGCGCCGGAACCCTGGCGATAGGAGGCGAGCGCCGCGTTGCGCTCCTCGGCGGCCCAGAACCGGTTCCAGCGCCGCTGCGCCCGGTGCAGCGCCAAGGTCTCGTCGTGGGTCGTGCCGATGGCGCCGACGCCCGAACCGATATAGACGTGCGCGGCGGCGCCGAGCCCGGCGAGGACCTCGTCGATGCCGGGATTCTGAGCGAGCGACTGGATGAAGGCGCCGATCGCATACTGGGCCGGAAGGTCCATCTTGTCGGCGAGCTGAGGGAAACGGTTGGGAGGAAACCGCGCGTCGATCCACGCCTTGTACGCGGCGAAGTCGAAGTCGGGCTTGCCGACGAGGAAGTTGTCGGGACCGAAGCCGTTGAAGGGCTCGAGCCAGCTCGCGGCTGACTCCAGATTGCGACGGAAGGCATCGATGTCGGGCGAGCGGGGGGCCACGACGCCCCAGCCGAAAAGACCTACGCGCGGAGCGCACTTGTCTGGGGCGCGGCGATCCATCCGGAGATTTTGCCACATGCGAGGTCCACTCCGTAGAGCGATCGAGCTTCGCGATGAAGCTCCGGCGGCGGACGCGCTGCTAGACTTTTCACCATGAGCCCAACACCAAAAGTTGCCTTCGTCGGCCTGGGAAGCATGGGGTCCCCCATGGCCGCGAATCTCCTGTCCGCCGGATTCCCGCTCACCGTCTTCAACCGTAGTCGCGAGCGCTGCGAGCGCCTCGCCGACGCCGGCGCCCGGGTCGCGGATTCCCCCGGAGAGGCGGCCGCCGCGGCCGACATCGTCTTGACCATGGTCTCCGACGATGCCGCCCTAGAAGCAGTCTGCTCCGGAGAAGAGGGCCTCCTTGCCGGTCTCGCCCCTGGCGCGATCCACGCCGCGATGAGCACCGTTGCTCCCACTACCAGCGATCACCTCGCCCGCCTCCACGAGGGGCGCGGCGTCTCCTACGTGGCGGCTCCGGTGTTCGGTCGCCCGGACATGGCCGAGGCGGCGAAGCTTTCGATCGTGGCCGCTGGACCCTCCGCGGCGCTCGGCGCGCTCGAGCCCGTGCTCGCCGCCCTCGGTCAACGTGTCTTCCCGCTGGGAGAGAAAGCGAGCACCGCCAACGTCGTGAAGCTCGCCGGCAACTTCATGATCGCCGCCGCCATCGAGGCGATGGGGGAGGCGCTGGCGCTGGCGGAGAAGCACGGCATCGACCGCGAAAAGGCGATGGAGATCTACTCGTCCACGCTCTTTGCCTGCCCGATCTACAAGGGCTACGGCGCCGCCATCGCGGCCGAAAGGTTCCAGCCGGCGGGCTTTCGCCTCGCCTTGGGCTTGAAGGACGTGTCGCTCGTCCAGCAGACGGCCCGGCAAGAGGCCGTTCCCATGCCGCTCGCAAGCCTGGTCGCTGATCGGTTGCTGGCGAGCGTCGCGCGCGGCCGCGGCGACTGGGATTGGGCCGGTCTCACTCGCGCCATCGCCGAGGACGCCGGGCTTCCCCGCGGCGCCTCGTAGGCCGGCGTCACCACGCCGCGCTCCGGCTCCTTGAAACTCCTGCCTCGCCCGCCCGTAGTGTGAAGGGTGAACGAAGGAGCCAGGAGAACGCGCGTATGTCTCGAAAAGCCATCATTTCCCTAGCGATCGTGGTCGCGATTGGCGTCGCGATCTTTCTCTTCGCCCGCCACGCCCAGGGCAACGCCGATGACGGCATGAAGCTGGTCACGGTAGAGCGTGGCACCATCGTCGACAAGGCGCTGGCCACCGGCAAGATCGTTCCCAAGCAGGAGATTCAGGTTAAATCCCAGATCTCCGGAACCGTCAAAAAGGTCTTCGTCGAGGTGGGCGACAAGGTAAAGGCCGGCGATCCGCTGGTCTCGGTCAGCCCCGACCCGACGCCTCTGCAGCTCACCGAAGCCGAACGCAATCGGCAGCTCGCCCAGGTGACCTACGACAAGGCGCGGACCGATCTCGACCGCGCCCAGGAGCTGCAGCGCAGCGGCATCGAAGCTCGCGACGTCTTCGATCAAACGAAGAAGGCCTACGACGAGGCCCAGATCCAGCTCCAGCTGGCCCAGGAGAGGCTCGATCTTCTCAAGGTGGGACAGATCAAGGGAAGCGCCCACGCGGCCGGCGTCGACTCGGTGATTCGCGCCTCGACCAGCGGAACCGTTCTCGAGCGCCTGGTCAACCCCGGCGACCCGGTGGTGCCGCTCACCACCTATCAGGCGGGCACGCCGCTGATGACCCTCGCCGACATGGGGCAATTGATCTTCAAAGGCACGGTGGACGAGATCGACGTCGGTAAGCTCCACGTCGGTCTCCCGGTCAAGATTCAGCTGGGAGCGCTCCCCGATGCCGGGGTCACCGGAACCTTGACCCTGATTGCCCCCAAGGCGCAGGAGAAAGACGGCGCTACCTACTTCGACGTCGAAGCCAAGATCGACAACCCGGACAAGGTGACCCTGCGCGCCGGCTACTCGGCGAACGCGGACATCATCGTCAAGAAGAAGCCCGACGTTCTGCTCATCCCCGAGCGCGTCGTCTCCTTCGAGGGCGAGAAAGCGTTCGTTCAGCTCCCGCCCAAGGAGCGCGGCGACGACACCATGAAGCAGGAGATCCAGGTCGGGCTCTCCGACGGGATGAACGTCGAGGTCACCGCCGGTCTCAAGGCCGGGCAAAAGGTCGTCGATCCTCCTCCAAAGAAGATTGAAGGGATCGTCTGAGCCATGCATCTGAGGAGCTTCCTCCTCCAGTTTCTGCGCGACGTACGTAGCCAGAAGCTGCGCACCTTCCTCACCATCTTCGGCATCGTGTGGGGAACGGCGGCGGTCACCCTGTTGCTCGCCTTCGGGCAGGGTCTGGAGGAGCAGATCGTCAAGTCACAGAGGGGCTTGGGCGAGAACATCGTGATCTGTTGGCCGGCGCGCACCAGCAAAGCATGGGACGGTAACCCCAAAGGGCGCAGGATCCGGGTGACCGAGGCCGACATCGCCATGCTCCGCCAGGAAGTTCCAGAGATCAAGGCGATCAGCGGCGAGTTCCAGGATCAAAAGAGCGGTTTCAAAATCGGGCGCAAGACCTTGGTGCCGCAGATCTCGGCCACCTCTCCGGTCTTCGCAGTCATGCGCAACATCATCCCCCAGGCCGGAGGCCGCTACTTCGATCGCCTCGACATGGAACAGCGACGGCGCGTCGTCTTTCTCGGCGACGCGCTCAAGCAGGATCTGTTCGGCGACCAGCCGGCGGTGGGCCAGTACATCTCGATCGGTACGGTTCCCTTCCTGGTGGTCGGGGTGATGGAGAAGAAGTCGCAGGATTCGGCCTACAGCGGACGCGACAAGGACAAGGCGTTCATCCCCCTCACCACGTTCGAGGCCTCGCACAACCAGCGCTACGTCGACGATTTCATCTTCCAGGCGACGAGCCCGGCCGCGACCAAGGAGGCCAAAGAGAAGGTTCTCTCGGTGCTTGCCCATCGCTACCACTTCGACCCCAGTGACCAGGAAGCGATCATGATGTGGGACACCACCGAGGGCATCAAGTTCCTGAGCATCTTCTTCCTCGTCTTCCGCACCTTCCTCGGCTTGATGGGCTTCCTGACCCTGGTCGTGGGCGGCATCGGGGTGAGCAACATCATGCACGTGGTGGTGGAGGAGCGCGCCAAGGAGATCGGGCTCAAGATGGCTCTCGGCGCCAGGCGCCGCTACGTCATCTTCCAGTTCCTCTTCGAGACGCTCTTGATCATCGTTCTGGGCGCGATCATCGGCTTCGCCATCGCTTGGGCGATCTGCGCCGTCTTTCCCCTGCTGCACCTCGAGGAGTACGTCGGCACTCCTCAGATCTCGGCCCAGGTCGCAGCCATCACCGCGATCATTCTCGGCGTGATCGGCCTTCTGGCCGGCTACTTCCCGGCCCGCAGCGCCTCGCGTCTCAACCCGGTCGAGGCCCTCCGCCTCTAAGCGCCATGCTGCGTTTCGACCTCATCTTCCACCTCTTTCGCCGCTCGGCCAAGATCCAGCGCCGGCGCATGCTGATGACCGTGATGGCCATCGCCTGGGGAACGATCGCCATCGTCCTCCTCCTCTCCTTCGGCGAAGGCTTGAAGCGCAGCTTCGCGCGAAGTGCCGCCGGTCTTGGCACGGGCATCCTCGTGGTCTGGCCAGGGACCACGAGCAAGCCGTTCGCCGGGCTGCCGGTCGGGCGCGATCTCCACCTGCGCGCCGCCGACGTCGAGCTCCTGCGCCAGAGCCTCCCCGAGCTCGGAGCGGCAAGCGCGGAGATCCGCACCCGTGCGGGTCAGATCTCGGTCGGTCGCGTCAACCTCAACAAGCAGATCGTCGGAGTCGAGCCCTCGTTCGGCGATCTGCGCGCCCACTACCCCGATCCCGGAGGGCGTTTCATCGACGAGCTCGACCAGAGGTACAAGCGACGGGTCATCTTCTTGGGCAACAAGCTCAAGGACGAGCTCTTTGGCGATCAGCCAGCGGTCGGCAACACGGTCCAGATCAATCAGATTCCGTTCACCGTGATCGGGGTCATGCACAAAAAGCAGCAGAACAACATGTACGGCGGGCCCGACGACGATCACGCGGCGATCCCCGAATCGACCTTCGAGGCCATCTTCGGGCGCCAGTACCTTTCGGACATGGTGCTCAAGCCCAAGCACGCCAACGAGATGGGGGAGCTCAAGACGGCGCTGCGCGAGACCCTGGGGCGCAAGTACCGCTTCGATCCCAGCGACGAGCGCGCGCTACCGATGTGGGACACTCAGAAGACTCAGAAGATCACCAACAACATTCTCGTGGGAATCGAGATCTTTCTCGGCATGATCGGCGCCCTCACCCTGATCATCGGTGGCGTCGGCGTGGCCAACATCATGTACGCGGTGGTGCGCCACCGCAGCCGCGACATCGCCATCCAGATGGCGCTCGGCGCCAAACGCTCGTTCGTCATGGGGCCGTTGGTGCTCGAGGCGGTCGCCCTGACCGCATTCGGAGGAGGCTTGGGGATCGCGGTCGGGGTGGCGATCCAGCAGGGCCTCGCCTACATCCAGCACAACACGACGAACCAGGCGCTCGAGCTGCTCGGCGCGCCCACCTTCTCCTGGGCGGTAGCTCTTACCACCGTCGCCCTGCTCGGGCTGATCGGGCTCGCCGCCGGATATTTCCCCGCGCGTCGCGCGGTGACCGTACAGCCGGCGGTCGTGCTTCGCGACGAATAGGAAGGAAGAATCATGGCGGAACCTCAGCGAGCACCTCAGGCAACAGCGAACCCGGTCATCGAGCTTGCCCAACTGAGCAAGGTCTACGACATGGGCGCGGTTCAGGTCGAGGCCCTGCGCGGCATCGATCTGACCGTCGCCGAGCACGACTTCGTCGCCATCGTCGGACCCTCCGGCTCCGGCAAGTCGACCCTGCTCAACATCATCGGCTGCCTCGACACCCCCACTTCGGGCTCCTACCGCCTGCGCGGCGACGAGGTGGCGGGCCTCGATCTCGACGAGCTGGCGCACGTTCGCAATCGACGGATCGGGTTCATCTTCCAGAGCTTCAACCTCCTGCCCCAGATCACCGCCTACGAGAACGTCGAGCTGCCGCTCCTGTTCAAGGGCGCGCCAGCAAGAGAGCGACGTGAGCGCGTCGAGTATCTACTGGGGGAGGTGGGCCTCGCCGATCGCATGGACCACCGCCCAACCGAGCTCTCCGGGGGGCAGATGCAGCGCGTGGCGATCGCTCGCGCTCTCGCCTGCGATCCCGACTTGATCCTCGCCGACGAGCCCACCGGCAACCTGGACTCGGCGGCGGGACGTGACGTCCTCAAGGTCTTCGAGGACCTGTGGGAAGCGGGCAACACCCTGGTGGTGATCACCCACGATCCGTCGATCGCGGAGCGCACCCAGCGCCGGGTGGAGATGCGCGACGGTCACATCGTCGCCGATGAGCGCAATTGGAACGAGAGCGAGACAGAGGACGAGAGGCGCGACGAGCTCGAGAGGGCCGTTGAACAGGAGCCGGAAGGGAGCGACGTTTCTCCTGACGCAGCAACGGACGAAGAAGCCGAGTAAGAATCCACGCGGCAGGAACGAGGAATTCCTAGGTCTCTTCTCGAGCCCCTTCCTCGTCCTCGACACCGCTTGCAAGAAGCGCCCGAGCCTCCTCGGCGCGGGCCTGAGGCACCAGGATATGGACAGCAATCCCGTGCTCTCCGAACCATCCGCTCGCCCCTCCGATCGGTAGCAATCCGAACGCCTCCTCACCTTGCACGATGTAGGGAATCCCCGCTCCGTCGAGAAGGGAGTGAATCACGGGTAGGGCCGAGACGTCGATATTGTCTAGGACCGACTCGAAAGGACTATCGTCGTGGACCTCGGGCGGCAGCTTGTCGACAAGCGGAAGGTCGCAGTCGGGGCAACGCTCGACACCTTCCTGAAACTCGGCACGGCACTGAGGACAGATCATGGTCGGTTCTCCTTGCTCTGCGTTAACGCCGCTCCGCGCGGCGTTTGCGCGACAGTATAGCTGTCGCATGCCTTTGCGCCCAGAATCGCGCTCCGGGCGATACGCGCGTTCTACAATGAGCCTTCGAGATGCCACGATTTCCCGCCAGCTCCCGACGCATTGCCGCGCTTCCCGGCGCCGTCTACTCCTCGCTCGCTCCGCGGCTTGCCGCATTCGAAGGCGAGACCTATCCGCTGCATATCGGTGACACCTGGCGGCAGCCTCCCGCCGGATGCCGCATGCAGGACCTTCGGGTCGAGGAGCACCCGGAGATGCACCGCTACGGCCCGACGCACGGCCTCCCGCGGCTCCTCGAGATCCTGGCGGAGCGGGTCTCCTCGCGCACCGGCATCGCCACTGGTACCGACGCAGTGCTCGTCACCGCCGGCGCCACCGGGGGTCTGGCGGTGGCCGTCGGGGCGCTGGTCGAACCCGGCGACGAGATCCTGATCCTCGCTCCCTATTGGCCGCTCATCTCCGGCATCGTCTCGACCTTCGGCGCCCGGCCGGTGGCCGTCCCCCTGCTCGATCGCTCGCGCGGAATCGAGGAGAGCGCAGCGCCGGAGGCGGTCGTTCGTCACCTCGAGAGCTTCTCAACCGAGAGGAGCGTAGCTCTCTATCTCAACACGCCCAACAATCCCACCGGCCGCCTGCTGCCACGGCCCTGGCTCGAGGCGATCGCCGAATGGGCCCGCAAGCGCGACCTCTGGCTTCTGTCAGATGAGGTTTACGAGGACCTGATCTACGACGGCGAGCATCATCCCATGCGACCGTTCGCTCCCGAGCGCACGATCTCCGCGCACTCCTTTTCCAAGGCTTATGGAATGGCGGGCAATCGCTGCGGCTACCTGGTCGCTCCTCCCCAAATCGTCGCCGAGATGCAGAAGGTCGGTACTCACACCTACTACGAGGCGCCCACCGCGGCCCAGCTGGCGGCGATCAGCGCGCTCGGTCCAACCGGCGACACCTGGCTCGCGGAAGCGCGCCAGGAGTACGCCAAGGCGGGGGAGGAAGCGTCGCGGCGGCTCGGGGTGCCGGCGCCACGCGGCAGCACCTTCCTCTTTCTCGACGTCGCCGCCGCTCTCGACAAAGAGCGCGGTCTGCAGGGCTTTCTCGAAGATCTCGTCGAGGAGGGGTTGCTGGTCTC
>JBJKRB010000197.1:0-37362 GCA_046704885.1 Thermoanaerobaculia bacterium
TCTTGATTCCGCGTCGCCTCCGCCTCTCCAAGATCCGCGACGCGATGCTGATCTTCTTCTGTTGGTTCACCTACCCGTTCGCCAGCGTCTCCGGTTTCGGCTGGCTCCTGGTCGTGATGGGCGTCTCCCAGGTTGAGCCCGAGCGCCGCGTGACCCGAGCCTTCTATCTGGGGACTTTCGCCCTGGTCCTGATCGACAAGCTCGTCCCTTGGACCCAGGCGCTGGTCCAACTCTTCCACTAGCGAACCTGGCGCTGGCGAGCAGTCTCTCGTCTCGAGCTCGGGAGCTCAAGCTTCGTCGGGGGATCCATCGAGGTCGAGCTCGATGCCGACTGCTTGGAAGCGCTGGGTCAGCGCCTCTTTATCGACCGCCTTGATGTAGGCCTCCCGTGGCTCGACAAGCTTCTTTTCCACGAGATCAAGAAGAGCGTCCGTCAGGGTGACCATGCCCTGGCGCTTGCCGGTCTGCATGGCGGAGGCGATCTGAAAGGTCTTGCCTTCACGAATAAGGTTGGCCACTGCAGGGGAGCAAACGAGGATCTCGTACGCCGCGACCCGTCCTCCGCCGATCTTCTTGAGTAGAGTCTGAGCGATGACGGCGCGCAGGCTGTCGGCGAGCATCACGCGTACTTGCGCCTGCCGATCGCCGGGAAATTGATCGACGAGCCGCTCCACCGTCGACGCCGCGGTTGTCGTGTGGAGCGTTCCGAAGACCAAATGCCCCGTTTCGGCGGTTTCAACTGCTATCGAGATCGTCTCGAGATCGCGCATCTCGCCGACGAGAACAACATCCGGGTCCTCTCGCAGGGCGGCTCGCAAAGCTTGTTTGAAGCTCGCGGTATGCACGCCGACCTCGCGCTGATTGACCATGCACAGGCGCGAAGGATGAACAAACTCGATCGGGTCCTCGATGGTGATGATGTGATCGTGGCGGAGCCGGTTGATGCGGTCCACGATCGCGGCCAGGGTCGTCGACTTTCCCGATCCCGTTGGTCCGGTGACCAGCACCAGGCCCTTGGAGAGGAAGGCCAGGTCGCGCACGACCTCGGGCAGACCGAGGTCCTCGGCGGTGGGAACCTTTTCGGGAATCTGGCGCAAGACCGCGCCGACGCCGAGGTGGTCGCGGAACACATTGACCCGGAAACGCGATCGCCCGGGAATCTCATGCGCGAAGTCGGTGTCATTCCGGGCCTCGAATTCTTCTCGGTTGCGGGGTGGGGTGATCTCGAAGACGAGTTTCTCGACCTCTTCCGAGGTTGGCGCCGCCAGATCCGGAATCGCCCCAAGCTCGCCGTCCTTTCTCAATCGGGGGGGCTGTCCGGCGGCGAGGTGAAGATCCGAGGCCCCTTCTGCGAGCATGAGATCGAGGAGCTCCGACAAGGCGCGTACCGACTTGAGGACCGGCCTCGTCACCTCTCCCCCTTCCGGAGTCGCGATGGCCCTGCCGATCACGTAGCGATTCCCCCGCCCTCCTGACATACGGAACTCGATCTCCACCTCATCGAGGGCATAGGTGAATGTGGCATCGCCCTCGCCCTCAAGCGTCGATCCGGGCGGCGCGATCTCCCCGAGTAGACGTTCGATCGTCGCCGCATCGAGCTTCGTCTGGGTGACTTCATGCTCGCCGTCGCCCTTGCGCAGACGCGGTAAGCGACCGGCCTCGAGCACGACCGCGTCCATGCGGTTCTTGATCATCGCGCGCAAGATTGGGTCGAGGGTCGCCATGAGTCAGGCTTTCGGGACGTGGACGCGGACGATCGCTCCCCGCCGCACGTACAGCGTTCGCCGACCATCGACCATGAGCAAGAACTCTAGCCCTGGCGCATTGAGGATGTCGGACACCCTGTCCTTACCTGCTCGCGCCTCAAAGATCAAGGTACCTGAAACCTTCTCGCCGTGTGCGAGCTCGAGCTCTAGATCCGCTTCGCGCGCGCCGACCGCCCTGAGAGCCTCAACTTCAGCGAGCGTTCCGGAGACTTCGAGGTAGGAGAGCCACGCGAGCTGTACGAGCTCGACCTCCTCTCCGGTCTGGCAGGGTAGAAAGTTCGCGGCAGGGGCGTTGAGCCGATCACCGAGAGTCTCGGGGCGCGGATCGTGGCTCGAAACCGCGTGTAGAAACACCACGGCGGAAGAGCGTCCTCCCCCTAGGTCGACCAGTTGAACCCCCAGCTTTCGAACCGGAACGGCGAGCGTCACGAGCTGACTCTAACGCAGCTCAAGGACTCAAGCTCGATGTGGCATTCAGATAGGAGAACCGGCGACCCCTTCGTCTCGCCAGACATGCCAAAGCAATAGGTCCGCGCACGCACTACTCGCCGCGATGCTGGGGATAGAACTCGAGCGGGCGGTCGCTGCCCCGGAGCTGCTTGGCGATCCAAACGATCTGCCCGGTGTGATAGCTCATGTGCTCGACCGCGTGCATGAGCGCTCCGAGTCCGTCGACCTCGTAGCCCTGGATCTCGACCTCGCGGTAGAGGTCTTCCTCTTCGAGCCGCCCGATCACCTCTCGCGCGGAGGAGATGAGGCGCGATAACCGCAACAAGAGATCTTGCCGGCCGATCCTCTCTCGCGCCTCGAACTCACCCGCCCGGTCCCGTTCGTAGCTCCCCTTCCCGAGACCGGCGAGCACCCAGAGCGAGAGGTTTCCCTCGAGGTGAAGAATCAAGTTCCCGATGCTGTTCGAGCGCTCGTTCGGCCGCCACCAGAGATCTTCCTCGCCGAGGTGCTCGATCGCGAGCTCGATCTTCTCGCGATACTCGTCGAGGTAGCGGGCGGCGAGCTCGGGCAAGCTCGCCGCCCTTCCCTGAGATAGCGCGGTCGTGGGCAAGTGGCTCATTGGGTGTCGCTATCGCTCGTCCACTTCTTGATCCAGTCGAAGACCTTCGCGTGCCACAAGAGGCTGTTGGCCGGCTTGAGCACGAAGTGGCTCTCGTCGGGGAAGAAGAGGAACTCGCTGGGGATCCCCTTGCGTTGCAGCGCGGTGAAGGCGCCGATTCCCTGGCTCTCGGGAATCCGATAGTCGTGGCCGCCGTGAATTACCAGCATCGGGGTATGCCAGAGCTTGACGTAGTTGACCGGATTGAACCGTTCGTAGGCCGCCGGATTTTCCCAGTAAGGCCCGCCGAACTCCCACTCCGGGAACCAGAGCTCCTCGGTCGAGTAGTACATCATGCGCTGATCGAACACGCCGTCGTGGTTCACCAGGCAGCGGAAGCGGTCGGGCCAATTGCCCTCGATCCAGTTGATCATGAAGCCGCCGTACGACGCTCCGAGAGCGCAGACGTCGGTACCGTCGAGGAAGGGGAACTGCTCGATCGCCGCCGCGAGCCCCTTCTTGAGGTCCTCGAGCGGCCGATCTCCCCAGTGATGGCTGATCGAGTCGGTGAACTCCTGCCCGTATCCGGTCGAACCGTGGAAGTCGATCATCACCACGCCAAAGCCGGCGCCGGCGAAGACCTCGGCATTCCAGCGATAGTGGAATTCGCTGTTCCAGGATCCCTGGGGACCACCATGAATGAGGAACGCCACCGGGTACTTTTGTCCCGGCTGGAAGTCGGCCGGCTTGACGACGTAGCCCCAGACCGTGTCTCCGTTCCAGCCGGAAAAATGGAACTGCTGGAAGTCCCCGAACTGGATGTCGGCGAGCTTGTCGGCGTTGACCGCGGTCAGCTCCTTTTGCCCCGAGCCATCGAGGTTCGCCGAGTAGAGGTCGACCGGATGGGAGAAAGTGTCGCGCCCGAAGAGCAGGTGGTCACCATCGAGTTGGGCCGAACGCACCGTTCCGCCGCTCACCAGGCGGGTCGGCTGCCCGCTCGCGACGTCGACCGCGAAGAGCGACACGTTGCCATGGTCCGGCGCCGTGGCGTAGATCGTCTTTCCGTCGCGGGAGTAGAAGATCGAGCCGGGGGACAGGCTCCAGTCTGCGGTAAGGACTCGCTGCGGCCCCGCCGGCCAGACCTGGAGAACGATGCGGTAGCGGTCGCTCTCGAAACCCGGCGTCTCCTGCGCCAGGTAGGCCATGGTCCGGCCGTCGGGAGAGAACACCGGCTGCGTATCCCATGCCTTGTTCGCGGCGGTCAGGTCGCGCGGCTTGGCCGAGCCATCGACCGGCGCGACATAGAGGTCGTAGTTGGTCGACCAAGGCTCGGCGGGAACGACGTCCTTGGAGCTGAAGACGATGGACTTGCTGTCCGGGGTGAAGGTGAACTCCTCGGGGCCTCCGAACGGCTCGGACGGCGAGTTGGAGTCCATGCCGGACATGATGTCGACCGCGGCTCCGCCGGCAACCGGCATGACGAAGATGTGATTGCGCCGCCCATCCTCCCAGACGTCCCAGTGGCGGATGAAGAGATGGGTGTAGAACTGGCCAGTCGCCGGATCCGCCTTGCGTGCCGCGAGCCGCTGGGCCGTGCACTCGGCCGTCGCGCAGTCCGGAAAGACTCTCAGGCTGAAGGCGAACAGGCTGCCGTCCGGAGAGATCTTCAGGTTGGCCACATCGAGCGGCAGATGGGAGACTTCGGCCGTCTGTCCGCTCTGGGGATCGATCTTCCAGATTTGAGAGGAGCCCGAGCGGGTCGAGAGGAAGTAGAGGATCTTGCCGTCGGGCGCCCACACCGGGCTCGAATCGTTGCCCTTCTCCGGGTTGGTCAGCTGCCTGGCGCCGGTGCCGTCGCTGGCCACCATCCAGAGGTTCGTGCGCCCACGGTTCGCCTTCAGGTCCGTCGAGCGCAGGACGTACGCGATCAGGCTCCCGTCCGGTGAGGCTTGCGGATCCGAGAGGCGTTTCATTGTGACCAGGTCCTGCGGATCGAAGTCGTGGACTTGCGCGAGCAGGAAGCTTGGAGCGAGCAAGGTAGCGGTCAAGAACGTGGCAAGAAGCACGGAACGACGCATGTCGGAGTCCCTCTCTTTCTTTCAAGATTGAGGATCGTTGCAGAGATCCGATCTTATCGCGGCTCGGCTGCTGACCGCGGGCAAGCTGCTACGATCGGCCACCGTGCCTCGATACTTTCCGACCTACCCCGGTTGCGCCGTGTGCGGCGACCCCGGCGTCAACCCCTCGACCCTCGCCATGCGCTGGCGCTGGCAAGCCACGGATCAGACGGTTCGGGGAACCTTCTCGCCCTTGGAGCGCCACGCGGGCTATCAAGGCCAGCTGCACGGTGGAATCCTCTCGTCGCTCTTCGATGAGTGTCTGGGTTGGGCGGCGGCCATGGATCGCCGCTCTTACTTCGTGACCGGCGAGCTCGTGGTGCGCTTCAAGCGACCGGTGGCGATCGGCCACTCGATCGAGCTCATCGCCAAGGCGGGAGAGGCTCGCGGCCCCTACGCCCGGGCGACGGGAGAGGCGTGGAACGCCTCCGGTGAGCTCCTCGCGACCGCGCTGGGCCTCTTCCGCGGTGTCTCGCGCGAAAGGGCCTTGGAGGTGCGCAAATGCCTCCGCTTCGAGCCCGGGGATCTGGACGTTCTCGACGACGGATCCCCGAGCTGAGAAGGCTCAGGGACCGGCTGGAAGGCGACCCCCACATTCTAGATTGAGATCGAGCCCTTGCGGAAGTCACTCGCCACGAGATGGGCGTTGATCAAGACGGGATTGCCCGCCGCCGCCTCCTGTTTGGCGGCCGCGACGGCGGCCTTGAACCCGGTCAAAGAGCGCACCTCGAGACCGGTGCCACCGTAGCCCTCCGCCACCTCGTGGTAGGCGGTCGGCAGGAGCTCGGTCCCTACCGCATCCCCCAGCACCTCCACCTGCTCGCGGGCGATCTGGGTCCAACCCGCGTCGTTTCCCACGACCGCGATCACACCGAGACCATGACGCACGAAGGTATCGATTTCAGCCAGGCTGTAAGCGCAGCTCCCATCGCCGTAGAGGAGCCATACTTCAGCTTCCGGACGGCAGAGCTTGGCTCCCAGGGCGAACCCGGCCCCCACCCCCAGAGTGCCGAACACCCCGGGATCGAGCCAGCGTAGGGGCCCGCGCGGCGCGACCACGTAGGAGGCGGTCGCCACGAAGTCGCCGCCGTCGGCCACCAGGACGCTATCCTCCGCGAGCTCCTGGTCGAGCGCCCGGCACAAGGCCAAAGGATTGACCCCGTCGGGCTGCTCCTCGCTCGCCAGGCGGTCGATCTCCGTCTCTCGCTCCTCGTCCCGTGCCCGGCAAGCCGCGAGCCACGCGCTCCAGTCGCCGCGTCGCCTCTCGGGGCGGAGTCGCGCCAGGTGCCGAACCGTCTCGCCCGGATCGGCCTCGATCGCGAGTCGCGGGTGCCGATTGAGCTCGAGGTCCTCGCGATCGAGGTTGATGGCGACGACCGGTGTGCGACCGGGGATCTGGCGGCCGTACCCCAAGCGAAAATCGAAGGGCACTCCGGCCAAGAGGACGAGATCGGCCTGTTTGAGCGCCTGACGCCGGCCATGCCGGAGCAACAAGGGATCGTTTGCTCCCAGAAGGCCGCGTGCCATCCCCGATAGGTAAGTGGGGGCCCCGATGGCACGAACGGCGGCCGCGAGGGTGGTGATCCCATCCGCGTCCAGGGTCGCCTGGCTGCCGAGCACGAGGACCGGCCTCTGCGCCCGCGCTAGCATTTTCGCCGCCTTTCTGAGCTGAAGACGGCCTGCCGGAAGAGCGAACGGCGGTGCCTCGCTCTTCCTCGCCGAGGTTCCGCGCCCGGCCGCGAAAAGGCGCCGGAGATGCCAGCCGAGATAAGCCTTGACGACCTTGCCTCGAATCCCCTTTCCGCCTCCACCCGTCCCGAAATACCATTCGCGAACCGTCGCTTCTGGATAGAGGAGATCGACCGGGAGCTCGAGAAAGACCGGCCCTGGCACGCCGTGCCGGGCAATCGAGAGGGCATCTTCCAGGAGCGGAACGATCTCGCGACGGCGTTGGGCCTGGAGCACGGCCTTGACGTGCGGAGCCATGAGCGCCGCTTGGTCGATGTCCTGCAGCGCTCCACGACCGCGCAACATCGTGGCCGTGGCCCCGCCGATCAGCACTAATGGGGATTGCGCCAGCTGCGCGTTCTTGACCGCGGTGATGGCGTTGGTGAGACCGGGTCCGGCGGTCACCGCCGCGACTCCCGGCCGTCCGCTGAGACGAGCGACGGCATCGGCGGCGAAGACCGCGGTCGCCTCGTGCCGTGTATCGACGACCTTTATGCCGCGCCGCTTGGCCGCGACCAGGAGGGGCGAGATATGCCCACCGCAAAGGGTGAAGAGAAAGGGAAGGTGATGGCGCGCCAAGACTTCCGCCGCGAGCGCGCCACCATCGGTCCCTGTCTCGTTGTCCACCATCTGGCGATGCTATCCCAACGCGTCCGGCTGTCGCCGAGGAGCGCCGGGAGGAGTCGCCGCTACTCTTCCTCCATGTGGGGATAGCGGAAGTCGGAGGGCGGGACGAAGTTCTCCTTGATCGCCCGTTGCGAGGCCCAACGGAGAAGGTTGAGAAACGACCCCGCCTTGTCGTTGGTACCCGAGGCCCGGGCGCCGCCGAAGGGCTGCTGGCCTACCACCGCTCCCGTAGGCTTGTCGTTGATGTAGAAGTTCCCGGCGGCATAGCGCAGCTTCACGGCGAGCTCGTTGATCGCAAGGCGGTCGGTGGCGAAGATGGCTCCGGTCAGACCATAGGGGCTCGTCGTGTCACACACGGCGACCGCCTCATTCACCTTCTTGTCGTCATAGAGGTGAACCGTCAATACCGGGCCGAAGATCTCCTCGCTCATCAGTCGGGAGCGCGGATCTTCGCTCACCACCACCGTAGGCTCGATGAAATAGCCTTCCGAGCTGTCTCCCTTACCGCCGGTGATCACCTCATAGCCCGAGCCGTTGTTGGCTTCTTCGACGTACCCCATGATCTTGTCGTAGGCGCGCTTGTCGATCACCGCACACATGAAGTTGCGAAAATCGAGAGGCGATCCCATGGTGATCTCCCCCACCTGGCGCTCGACCTCGGCCTTGACCGCCGGCCACAGCGAGCGTGGAATGTAGGCGCGCGAGGCGGCCGAGCACTTCTGCCCTTGATACTCGAAGGCGCCGCGCACCATCGCGGTGGCCAGTGCCGGCACCTCGGCCGACGGATGGGCAAAGATGAAGTCTTTGCCGCCGGTCTCTCCGACGATCCGCGGGTAGCAGCTGTAGTCGGGAAGGTGATCCGAGATTCCCCGCCAGAGACTGCGGAAGGTATCGGTCGAACCGGTGAAATGAATCCCGGCGAAGTCCGGATGGGCGATCACCGGATCGCCCACTTGCGCCCCGGACCCGGGCAGGAAGTTGATCACGCCCGGTGGAACTCCCGCCGCCATCAAGAGCCTCATCAGGTAGTACCCGGAGAGGATGGCGGTGCTCGCCGGCTTCCAGATCACGACGTTTCCGAGGAGGATCGGCGCGGTCGGGAGGTTGCCCGCGATCGAGGTGAAGTTGAATGGGGTGAGGGCGAAGATGAAACCCTCGAGGGCCCGATATTCCACGTAGTCCCAGATCCCTTTGGCCGATCCCGGCTGCTGGCCAAGGAGTTGCTGAAGGTAGTAGGGATTGAAGCGCCAGAAGTCGGTGAGCTCGCACGCCGAATCGATCTCGGCCTGGAAGACCGTCTTTGACTGGCACAACATGGTCGCCGCATTCAAAGTGTCGCGCCAGGGCCCCGCCAGCAGGTCCGCGGCCTTGAGCAGGACCGCCGCCCGCGCCTCCCAGGGCAGTGCCGCCCAATCGTGCCAGGCGGCGCGCGCCGCCTCGGCCGCGGCCCGAACCTCCTCGGGGCCGGCCATGGAGGCGACTCCCAGAACGTGGCGGTGGTCGTGAGGAGCGGTGATCTCCATGGTGCGAGAGGTCTTGACCTCACGCCCTCCGATGATGAGGGGTACCTCGACCGTTTCCTTCATCATCTCGTCGAGACGCTTCTTCAAGCTGGCGCGCTCGGGGGAACCGGGCGCGTAGGAACGAACCGGCTCGTTTGCCGGTTTGGGAACGGGAGAGAAACCGAGAGACATTGTGAGACCTCCTAAGTGAGTTCGCTCGATCGTGGCCGGAAAGCCGATGAGCTCAGGACCTGAGCGCGGTCCAGGCGAAAAGCAGGAAACCCGCGATCATCGCCAGGCCGCCCAGCGGCGTCACCGCTCCGAGCCAATGCGGAGCACCGAGGGCAATCGCGCCCACGGTGCCGGAAAAGACGACGACTCCAACGAACAGCAACCATGCAGAGGCTGTGAACGAGCGGCCTCCGCGGGCCGCGAGCCCGATGAGGGCCAAGCCGAAACTTCCGTACATCCAGTAACGTGCGGCCGTATGCCATAGCGCAAGAGCGCCGCTGCTCAGCCGACCTGAGAGAACATGCGCGCCAAAGGCGCCGGCAATGATGCCGAGTGCGACGAACGCCGCTCCGGCCGCCAGCCACCCGTTCCCTTCACCACCCCTCGTCGCCATGTTCGCGCTCTCAAAGATCCGCGAGGAGCTCGAGGCTTGCCACCTCTTCGCGGGGAATGATCAACCGCGGTTGCTTCGGCCAGACGCCGAAGCGGGAAGCGCGGCTGAGAAATTCCTCGCGCGATATCTCTTCCGCTTCTCCGAGATGGGCGTCGGCGTCGAGCAGGATTACACCGTCGGGGACGACGTCGTAGCAGCGCCCTATGTAGAGAGCACCGTCATGAGTCTCCACCACCACGGTGAGCCCGTGGAGCTCCGACTTGTCCTGGTGAGCCGGGAACGTCCTCTCCATCAGCGCGTCATTCGGCCGCGACCGCGTAGTAGCGGTCGAAGGCCGACGTCAGGTCGGCCGCGACATCCTGGGCGCTGCGTCCCTCGATGCGATGTCGCGGAATGAAATAGACCAACTCTCCATCCTTGTAGAGCGCGATCGATGGGCTTGAGGGCGGAATGTCCGCAAAGTAGCTGCGCGCACGGGCGGTCGCCTCGAGGTCCTGTCCCGCGAACACCGTCCCCAACCGATCGGGCTTGATTCCGTGCTCGAGCGCCATTCGCACGCCCGGCCGCGCCATACCGGCGGCGCATCCGCACACCGAATTGATGACCAGCATCGCCGAGCCATCGCGCGCCGAGAGAAAAGCGTCGACCTGCTCGGGGGTGGTCAAATCCTCAAAGCCGACGCTCGTGAGCTCTTCTTTCATCGGCCGCACCATCAGTGGACTGTAAGGCATTGCTATCTCCTTCCTTAGGCCGGTTTGCCGGCCCTCCGTTCTTCTTCCATTGTATGACAGGCTGCCCGCCAGCCAGGCCGGAGGGCGACTCTCGGGGCGGAACCTCGCGATCAGGCTTGCGCCAAGTGCGCGGCGAGCGCCGCGACCACCGCGGAGGGATCATGAAAAGCGACTCCAACCCCTCCCTCGCCATGGGCGGAGGGAGCTACCCGCTGCACCACCTGAGCGGGGAAATCGAGGCATGGTCCGCCCGGCAGCTGCAACTGAACGGTCACGGTCTGATCGATCGCGGGCGGCTCGGCCGTCGAGACGAACAGCCCGCCGTTGCGGATGTCGCGATCAAAGACTCGCTGAAGCTCGGCACTACTGCCAAACACGACTTGGAACTGGCCGCTGGCCACCGGCGGGGTATGCGGACTCGGAGGAGCAGCACGGGGCCGTTCGGCGCGAGGCAGCCCACTCTTGGCGAGGATCCGCTCGACCAGCTCCTCGGGAGGCAGGAAACGGACCCCCATTCCGGTGGCGCGCAAGCTCTGCAGAGCGGGAGCTACTTTCGCCGCGTGCGCGACGACCCCTTCGATCATGAATCCCTGGCGCGAATCCACCAGCTCTACGCGCACTCTCTGCCCCACCGGCAGAGGGGTCGAGGTCGCGATGAACATTCCCGTCGAGGACAGATTATGGCTATAGCCGGAGAGGGCTTGGCCGTCTCCCAGCTTCCAGAAGCGCACCTGCATCCGGCGCGCCCGGCGGCGATCGTGACGTTTCTCCATCGCTTGAGCTGGGCCGTATTATAGGCAAACCCGTGTCGCCATCCAACCTTATTGCCGAGGTTCGATGCCCTGTCCGGACCCCAGAGGCACCCGCCGTCCTCCAAGGCGCGAGCCGCCAGCGCTCAAACGACGAGAACTTCGCGTGAGTGACGATCGCAGCATCCGGGTAGCCCATCCGCCGGCCGGCCCATTGATGCTCTTTGACGGCGACTGCGGGTTCTGTCGGCGCTGGATCCTCCGCTGGCGCCAGCTAACCGGACCCAAAGTCGAATATCGGACGTCGCAGGAAGGTGGAGAGAAGTTTCCTGAGATCCCCGCGGATCGTTTTCGCCGCGAGGTCGTCCTCATCGAGCCCGACGGACGGGTCTCGGGCGGCGCGGAGGCGGTGCTCCGGACCCGGGCCTTCGCCCCGCATTCGCGAGGCCTGTGGTGGGTTTACCGAACGATTCCCCCTTTCCGCTGGCTCGCCGAGATCGCGTACGCCCTGGTCGCCCGCCATCGCGACGCGGCGAGCACCGTGACCCAGCTGCTCTGGGGCCGATCGACCGCGCTTCCCACTTATCGCGTCTCCACCTGGATCTTCTTGCGTCTCTTCGCGCTCTGCGCCTTGGCCGCCTTCACTTCCCTGGGCTGGCAGATCCGCGGTTTGATCGGGGCGCGGGGAATCCTTCCCGCACACTCCCTCCTCGAAGCGCTGGCCCCCGCCATGGGGGCGGCCCGCTGGTGGCGGCTTCCTACTCTGTTCTGGCTGGGCGCGAGCGATTCGGCCCTGATCGGAGTCTGTCTCGGCGGTCTTCTCTTTTCTCTTCTGCTGCTCGTCGACCTGGTTCCGGCGGTTTCCCTAGCGGCAATCTGGGTTGCCTATCTGTCTCTCGCCAACGTGTCGAGAGTCTTTCTCGGCTACCAGTGGGACAGCCTTCTGCTCGAAGCCGCGCTTCTCGCCTTCTTCCTTGTTCCCCTTGGTCTGCACCCAGGAACCAAGCCCTTGCCCGTCGTGCCCAAGTGGCCGCGCCGCTTGCTGGTCTTTCTTCTCTTCCGACTCATGTTCTCCTCTGGCTGGGTGAAGCTGGCGAGCGGCGACCCCAGCTGGCGGCACCTCACCGCCCTCGACTACCACTTTCAGACGCAACCGCTTCCCACCTGGGTGGCGTGGTACTTCCAGCAGCTCCCCGCGGCCTTCCATCGCTGGATGACCGGCGGTGTGCTGGTGATCGAGCTCGCCGTGCCCTTCTTGCTCTTCGGCCCTCGGCGCTTGAAGCAGGTCGCCTTCTTGTTCTTGGTTCTCCTGCAGCTCCTGATCGCCGCGACCGGCAACTACGCCTTCTTCAATCTCCTCACGATCGCGCTCTGCTTTCTCCTGCTCGACGATGAGACCTGGCCGGCTTGGGCGCGGCGCTGGGCCTCGAGGTCCGATTCCACCGAGAGCCCCCGGCAGCGCTTTCTACTCAGGCCTCTCGTTGCTGGTTCCATGATCTTTCTCGGACTGCTCGGAACGCTCCAGCTCGCCACCACCTGTAGCGCGAACCTCGCCGCAGCGCCGCCGATCCGCGGCATCCTGGCGGGCGCCGCGCCCTTCCGCAGCACCAACCCTTACGGGTTGTTCGCGGTAATGACGACCGCGCGCCACGAAATCTCGATCGAGGGAAGCCTCGACGGCAAGACCTGGAGGCAATACCGCTTCCGCTACAAGCCGGGCCCGATCGGGCGTCGCCCCGGCTTCGTCGCCCCCTACCAACCACGCCTCGATTGGCAGATGTGGTTCGCGGCCCTTGGAGCCTGCCGCCAGAGCCCCTGGTTCCTGGCGTTCGCCGAGCGACTCCTGACTGGCGATCGCGCGGTCACCAATCTGCTCGCTAACGACCCGTTCCCGCGCCAACCGCCCCGCTATCTGCGCACCACGGTCGACGATTACCGATTCAGTGACTGGGCGGCCCGCCACCGCACCGGAGCTTGGTGGCGAAAGGAGAGACTGGGACCTTACTGCCCGGAGCTAACGCTCTCGGCGACACCCGGCAGGCCATGAGAGCTCTCGCTGCGCGCCCGGGTGAGCTGGGCGCCGAAGAAGAGAATCTGCGCCGAGTAGTAGACCCAGAACATGATCACCACCAGCGAGCCCGCCGCGCCGTAGACCGAGCTCACGCTCAGCCGGCTCAAGTAGTACGAGATCAGCAGCTTGCCGACCTCGAATAGCAGTGCGCCGCAGGTGGCGCCGAACCAGATGTCGCCCCAGGTGAATCGCGACGCCGCCATGACTCGGAAGATCGCCGCGAAAGCGAGCGAGATGACGACGATCGAGGTCGCTACCTCGCCGAGCTGCCAGAGGACATTGCCGCCGGGGAGACGTTCGAGGACGAACGTGCTGATCGCGTTGATCGCGGTGCCCGCGGCGACCGAGAGGAGCATCAAGACTCCGGTCGCGAAGACGAGCACGAAAGAGAGCACGCGGTCTTTGAGCGCCGCGTGAACCCAGTGAGCTCTCTCCCCCGGGCGCTCTCCCCAGAGCTGATCGAATGCCGTGATCATCTGCGAGAACAAACGCGTCGCCCCAAAGAAGACCACCCCCGCGCCGATCACGACCGCTGCCACGCCTCGGCCCGGGGAGCGCAAGCTGGCCATCAAGATCCTAACCGCGTCGATCCCGTCGGCGCTCAACAGGGTGCGCACGGTGGCCAGAACGTCGGACTGAGCGTTGGGGCGTCCCAGCACCCTGCCGACGAGCGCGACAGCAATGAGGAGGAGGGGTGCGATCGAAAAGAGCGCGTAGAAGGCGAGGGCCGCAGCCAGCATTGGGGCCCTGCACCCATGCCACTCACGGGCCGCGGCGACCACTAGGCGCGCGAAACCCTTGGCCGGCCGCGTCAGCCAGCGAGCGGCGCGACGCCAAGCCGGGACGGTCGCGCCGGAGACGAGAGAGGATCCTCTTCCTTCCTCAACTTCTCCCATGGCTTGGACCGCCATGTCCGAAGCTGAGCCGCAGCTCCTCGCCGCTCGCCTTGATGCTTTCGAGATCCACCGTACCGTTCGCGAGATCGAAGACCAGGTGCAACTCGCTTCCTCCCCCAGACCGATGCAACCCACTTCGAATTCGCTCGAGCTCGGGAGAATCGATTGCCAGCGTGGCCGGCGAGTAAGGAACCTCGATGCCACGCAAGCGCAAGACGAGACGCGGCTTCGGACCACCGAGGCGAATCACGTCGTAGGCGCGGGGAGCGAAGCCTCCATCGGCATGAATCGTGACGAAGGTCGCCGCCGGCGACCTCTTCCAATCGATCTTGACGACCCTGTTCGCGGCACGCGGTGGTGATGACGATTGCGTCGCCGAGAGGTCCGTTGACGCGGATGAGGGGCCCTTCGCCGGCATGACCGGAGGAAGGGGGGAAGGCGCCGAAGCGGCGCCCTGTCGGGGTTGCTTCGACCCAGAGGTCGCGCCTGTATGCGCACCGCTCCGCGCCACCGCGGGGGGCGGGCTCGATGGCTTGGGAGCCGAGGCGGTAACGGAAATGCTGTCGGAGGTCGACGGCAACCTCGGGCCCGGCGCCGTTGCCGGAGCCGCCTCGTTGTGGTGGGCTACCGGCGCCCCCGACGGCGGAACCGGGCTGGCCGCCGTCCGCGCCGTCGTGAGAACCGGACTTCGCGTCTCCGGAGAATCAGCGCTCACCAGGTGCTGAACGACCGCGATTCCCACGCCCGCCACAATCAAGATCGCGCCGACGATCAAAGGTATGCGCCAGCGCGGACGGCGAGGGTGACCAGCGCTGTAGTAGAGACCGGATTCGTTGAGCACTCCGCCCGAACCGGCTTGCGCCGCGGTCGCGGCGCTCGGATCCGAGCCGGCGGCATCGAGCCAGGGCCAGCTCTCGTCCATGCCGGACCACTTCTGCTCCTGAGCGGGCGGCGCTGGAGCCGGAGCATCCTCGCCTTTGGGCTCGTCTTCTTCCGGCGTAACGGGGGCGGGCGCGACCCGAGGCGCACTCTTAACCGTGAGCAACGATTCGATCTTGTCGCGGCTACGCGGATCGAGCGCCAGAAATCGGATGCCCATTCCCGCCGGGCGACCGGCACCGTCCACCTCATTGCGGACCCATATGACCTCGCCGACGCCTTCGATCGGCTGCTTCTCTCCTTCGAGACGGATCTCGAACTGGGCCAAGGAGCCTATTGCCTGGGATTGATCGCTCTCGACGAACATTCCTCCCAGCGAGACATTCAGCGTCTGATCCTTGGTCTGATCCTTCGTCTGATCGCGCGTTTGCTCGAACGCCATGGAAACATCGGCGTCGAGCGGAACTCGCTTGTCACGGCGAGTGTAGGGTGGTTCGTCTGGTGGCGGTGTCATCGCATGCCTTGTTGTCGGTCTATCTTAACGGCAGGCGGCCCATAGTGCAGCTTCCTACCCGTGGTAGCGTTTCTTTCGCAGCAAGTTCTGAGCGAGGTTTTGGCGCAAGCGGCTGGCGACCCGCTTCCGACGCAACACGACCTTCGCTCGCGATCATCTCCGCGAGGAGCTCGAAGTGACGCCAGGGACTGGCAAGATTGGACGCACGGTCGGTCATATTCGAATCGTGTCCCCGCTCGCATCGGGGGGCATGGGCGACGTCTATGAAGGGTATGACCAACGTCTCGGGCGCAAGGTGGCGCTCAAGGCGATTCGCGCCGATCACCGGCTCAAGCCCGCGGCCAAGGCGCGCTTCCTGCGCGAGGCGCGCATCCTCTCGCAACTCGATCATCCGCATATCTGCCGCATCTACGACTATATCGAGGGCGACGACACCGACTTCCTCGTCCTCGAGCTGATTGAAGGGAAGAACCTAGCACAGTCGCTCACCGACGGCATCGACCGGCAGCGCGCCTTCACCATCGGTATCGAGCTCGCGGAGGTGCTCGCTGCCGCCCACGCCAAGGGAGTGGTGCACCGCGACCTCAAGCCGCAGAACGTCATGATCACTCCGCACGGCGAAGCCAAGGTGCTCGACTTCGGCCTGGCTCGACCGCTAGCGGCCTCTCGAGCTGCAATCGACGATCTGGAGGCTCGTCCACTCAGCGGATCTCCCGGCATGCCCTCCTCCAGTGGCGCGGCCGAAGAACCAGCGCTCGACTCCACCGAGCTGATGCCCATCCCTCGGGTCGGGAGCGGCGATGAGGAGGAGGCAGGCTCTTCACTAGTCTCGGGTCCAGCGAGCGATACGCTCGACGGACTGCACACCGCTCTCGGCAGCGTCGTCGGGACACCGCGCTACATGAGCCCAGAGCAAGCGCGGGGCGAACCGGTCACCGCGGCGAGCGACCTCTTCTCACTGGGCCTCTTGCTTCAGGAGCTCTTCACCGGGCGTTCCGCATATCCCCGCGGCCTCGCCCGCCGCCAGCTCGTGGAGCTCGCGCGTCGTGGCCAGTCCCCGCCTCCCGAGGGACTCGACACCGACCTCACCAAGCTCATCCAACGCTTGAAATCGCCCGCTCCCAGCGCCCGGCCCCCCGCCGTCGACGTGGCGCGCGAGCTCGCCTGGATCCGCGGCAAACCCAAGCGCCGGATGCAGAGGCTGGCGATCGTCGCCGTCGCGATCATCCTGCTCGCTGTGGCGGTCAAGTACACCCTCGATCTGCGCGCCGCGCGTGACGAGGCGCTTCATCGCAGGGAGCAAGCCGAAGACCTCATCGGCTTCATGCTCGGCGACCTGAGCCAGAAGCTCAAACCGGTCGGTCGCCTCGATGTCCTGGCCGACGTCGACGACAAGGCGCTCCAATATTTCGCCTCGCTTCCCGCCAACGATCTGAGCGACAGCGAGCTCTTCAAGCACGCGCAGGCGCTGAGCGAGATCGGCCAGGTCCGCCTGTCCCAAGGGCACTACGCCAAGGCCATGCAGGCTCATCGCGACGCACTCGGTCTGCTCGAGCGGTTGGTTCCCCGCCACCCGAAGAATGCCGATTGGCGCTCGGCGCTGGGCACCGCCCACTTCTGGATCGGGTACGACCTGTGGAACGAGGGGGATCTGAAGGCCGCACTCGACGAGATGAAGGTCTACCTGGCAACTTCAGAGAGGTTGGAGCGAGATTTCTCTCAGGATTCCAAGTGGCGCATGGAGACGGCGGAAGGCCATGTCAACGTCGCGCTGATCCTCAAAGCTCAGGGGCACACCTCTGAGGCAATCAAAGAGTTCCAAGGCGCCGCCCAGCTCATGGAGCGACTCGTTGCAGAGCGGCCAAAGAGTCAAGAGTGGCTCGACTACCTGCGGGCAACGCGCTCCTGGCTCGGGGACGCGCTCCTCGAGGGCGGCGACCTCAATGGCGCGCTCGAGCAGCACCTCCAGGAGCAACAGCTCGCGCGACGTCTGGTCGAGCTGGCGCCGGATACGGCCCAGTGGAAACATCGTCTCGAGGTGAGCGACAACAAGGTCGGCCTGCTTCTCGATGCCGCGGGCCGCCTCGATGAAGCCACGAAGCAGCTCGAGGAAGGGAGGAAGCTGGCTCAAAGCTTGACCGCGCGCGATCCAAGCAACGCGCAATGGAGATACGAGCTGGCCGCGACCGAGACGGCCCTCGCACACACCTTCCTCGACCTGCATCAGGTCGGCAAGGCGGAGCCCCTGCTCTCCAATGCGAGAGCCCATCTGCGCCAGCTCTTCCCGGAGCTGCCAAAGGAGCTGCCGGACCGGCAGCTCCTCGCGAGCGCCAAGCTCCTGGAAGCGCGACTCTTGCTGATCCATAACCTGCCACGGAAGGCGCTCGCCGCCGCGGAGCGGGCCGACCTCGTACTTTCCCCACCGGTGGCGGAGAAGGAGAAGACCGCGGGCCCCCTCCTCCGCTCGCGGCTCGAGTACGGCCTCGTCTCCGGACTCGCTCTGCAAGCCTTGAAGCGCAAGGCGGAAGCGCGAAAGCAGTGGCGAACCGGGCTGGCAGAGCTCCACTCCATGCCCACCCAGATCTCGGACCCTCGGGTACGCGCCAACGAAGCGCTGCTCCTGCTTCAACTTGGCAGAGTGAACGAAGCAACGAAAATCATCAAAGCGCTCCACCAGATCGGCTACCATGATCCGGAGCTTGAAGCCGCATGCCGGCAATTTCATATCGCGGTCTAGCCCGACGACGGCGAGGCCAGGGGCGCCTAGTTCCCCGAGCTGACCGCAACTTCGTGGGAGGAATGCCATGTCGAACAGCGCAAACCGCAAGACCGTCCAAGTAACGCTCACGGGGTCGGGAACAAGCCTCAAACCGACAGTGAATCCCGACACCGTGATCGCGGATCACGGCTCGCAGTGGGAGCTGATCTGGGTACCAGCGCCAGGACAGCAGGGGTGGGACTTCAAGCAGGTCGCTCTCGCCGAGCCCACGCACCCGCCGCTGCCCAATCCCCCGTTTACTCATGTCGTCGTCGAGCCCAACGTGATCACGGTTCAAGACCGCAATAACGAAGCGCGGCAATGGGAATACGCGATCTGCGTGGAGAAGGACGGCAAGGAATACTGGAGCGACGACCCGATCATCAACAACCAGGGCGGTGGCGGCTAGCGCGCACCGCCTCCTCTTCGCGTAGTCAGAGCTGGTCCTTGGGGCGGCGACCGCCGCCCCAAGGACATCTCCCCACCCTTCTCCCGCGCGAGACCGTCCCTGGCCGCCGATATCGGCTACAATGCAGTATCAATGACTCGCCTGAGAATATTGCCCGCGACGGGTGATCCGTTCGACTTCGACATGTCGACCCCTTCGCTCACGATCGGCCGCTCGTCGAGCGCCGATCTCTCGCTCGGCGATCGTTTTCTCTCCCGCCACCACGCGCGGCTGTTCGAGGAGGACGAGCAGCTCTTCGTCGAGGATCTGGGCTCGCGCAACGGCACCTTCGTGAATGGGAAGCAGATCGACAAGCCGACGGAGGTGGGACCCGGAGACGAGATTCGCATTTCGTCGTCCTCGATCATTCTAGATGGCGGCGAAGGGCGAAACACGGCCGAAACCAGGCAACGAACGACGAGCGAGCTGTTCGGCGAGGGTACGGTGCTGCGCCGCGCGGACGAGCTGCTGGCGTCGAATCGCGACTCGGATGTCTCTTCCATGGGAGATGAGGAGGAGCTGCGCCGCTATGCCGAGCGGCTGAAGCTCCTCAACCAGGTTCACCAGGCCTTGGCTCACTCGGTAGCGCTCGACGATCTCCTCGATCTCATTCTCGATCGCGCCTTCGATCACTTGCGGCCGGAGGAAGGCGCCATCTACCTGCGCGGCGCCGACGGCTCCCTGGAGCGCGCCGCGAGCCGAACCGTGCACTCGGGCCAGGGACCGCTCCTCTACTCTCAGACCCTCATCCACGAGGTCACCGACAAGCGCCTCGCCGCCCTGGTCCTCGACGCCCAATCCGACGAGCGTTTCGCGCACGCCGCGAGCATCCTCTCCTCGGGAATTCGCAGCCTGATCGCCGCGCCATTCCTCGATCAAGAGCAGGCGCTCGGGATGATCGTTCTCGGTTCGCGCATTCATGTCCGGCAGTTCACCGAGGAGGACCTCGAGCTGCTCGCTTCGCTCGCGGCGGTCGCGGGCTTGCGACTGCGCAACGTGGCTTTGGCGGAGGAGGCGGCGGAGCGCCGCCGCATGGAGCGCGAGCTAGCGCTGGCGCGCCGCATCCAAGTGGCGCTCTTGCCGACCGCGCTTCCCGACATCGAAGGCTACGAGATCTACGGCGGCAACATACCCTCGCAGACCGTTTCCGGCGACTACTACGAGATGATCGAGCGCGCCGACGGGCGCGAGCTAATCGTGATGCTTGCCGACGTTTCAGGCAAGGGGATGTCCGCCGCGCTTCTCACCGTCTGCATCGAGGCCTTGGCCGCCGACCCCATCGCCATGGGGGTTCCTCCGGCCGATATCCTGCGCCGCGTCTCGCGCGAGCTTCACCGGCGAACGCCGCTCGAGAAGTACGCGACCGCCTTTCTCTTCGCGCTGGAGCCGGCGAGCGGCAAGATCACCTACGCCAACGCCGGCCACAATCCGGCCATCATCGTGCGGAGCGATGGCGCGGTGGAGCTGCTCGGGGCCACTGGAATGCCGATCGGCCTTCTGCCCACCAACGAGTACCAAGCGCAGACCGTCGAGCTCGCCGAAGGCGACCTCCTCGCCCTCTACACCGACGGCATCACCGAGCCAACCAACCCCGAGCAGGAGGAGTACGGCACCGATCGGCTCGCCGCGGCGATCGTAGCCAATCGAGAGCAACCGCTCGCCGCGCTCGCCACCAAGCTCGAAGAAGACCTCGGCCGTTTCGTCCGCGGCGTTCCCTACGCCGACGACCGCACCCTGGTCATGCTGCGCCGCGGGACCTAGCTACCCAGGTCGTCGATGATGGGGGGCGCGCCCCGGAGTCGCGTGGTACCATCGCCGCGCTTCTGGAAACCGTTCTATCCAGCGAAGGAGTGCCTCCAGCATGAGCGAAGAACAACGCGATTCCATGGATGTCGATGTAGTCCTGGTCGGCGCCGGACCGGCCAATCTCGCCGCCGCTTATCGCCTCGCCGAGCTCACCGCCGAGCACAACAAGAGCTCCAGCGACAAGCTCGAGCTGGCGATCGCCCTGCTCGAAAAAGGTAAGGAGATCGGAAGTCATGCGCTCTCTGGCGCCGTGCTCGATCCCCGCTCCCTACGCGAGCTCTTTCCCGACGACTGGGAGAACGCTCCTTTCGAGGGAGAGGTCAAGGATGAGCAGTTGCTTTGGCTGCGCGCTGGCGGCGCCATGTCGCTCCCCATACCGCCCCCCCTGCACAACGACGGCAACCAGGTGGTCTCGCTCGGCCGGCTGGTCAAGTGGATGGCGAGCAAGGTCGAGAACATGGGCGTCGACATCTTTTGCGAGTTTCCCGCCACCGAGGTGCTGCTCGAGAACAATCGAGTGGTGGGGGTACGCACCGGCGACCGCGGCGTCGACCGCGACGGCGAGCGCAAGGCCAACTTCGAGCCCGGGGTGGACCTTCGCGCTCGCGCGGTCGTCTTGGGCGAGGGTCCGCGGGGAACCCTTTCCAAGCAGTTGGAATCGATGCTCGACCTGCACCGCGGCAAGAACCCACAGATCTATTCGATCGGCATCAAGGAGGTCTGGAAGGTTCCCGACGGACGGTTCGCGCCCGGTCAGGTGATCCACACGCTCGGCTGGCCGCTGGACCGCAAGACGTTCGGCGGCGGCTTCCTCTATGGCATGGCGGACAACCTGGTCATCGTCGGATTGGTTGTCGGCCTCGACTACGAGAACCCATGGCTCGACCCCCATACCGAGTTCCAGCGCTTCAAGACGCACCCGAGGATCGCTCCGATCTTGCGCGGCGGCGAGATGTCCTTCTACGGCGCCAAGGCCTTGCCGGAGGGGGGCTGGTGGTCGATGCCCGAGCTCGCAGGCCAGGGCTTCGTCATCGTCGGGGACGCCGGCGGCTTCTTGAACAGCGAGCGCCTCAAAGGGATCCATCTCGCGATCAAGTCCGGGATGCTCGCCGCCGAGACGATCTTCCAGAAGCTCATCGAAACGAGGAACGACCCGTCTCAGCCTCTCGAACTCTCGGGGTTCAAGGACAAAGTCGAGGAGAGCTGGATCAAACAGGAGCTCTGGCGGGTGCGCAACTTCCACCAGGCGTTCGACCGCGGCCTTTTCGGCGGAATGCTGCAGGCGGGACTCGGCATGGTGAGCGGCGGACGCGGCTGGGGTTTCAAGAACCGCCTCACAACGACCGCCGGCTACAGCCGGATGATCCGCCTCGATAGCCCCGAGGGGAGCCGGCTCGAGCGCCAGGCGCCATTGACGCCCGATGGCGAGCTCACCTTCGACCGCCTGGCGGACGTCTACAACTCGGGGACCGCGCACAGCGAGGACCAGCCGGTGCATCTGCGCGTTGCCGACCCATCCATCTGCTCGGATCGATGCGCCCGCGAGTACGCAAACCCCTGTCAACGCTTCTGCCCCGCCGCGGTCTACGAGATGGCGACCGATCCCTCCACGCCGAGCGGCAAGCGGCTGCAGATCAACGCCTCGAACTGCGTGCACTGCAAGACTTGCGACATCATGGACCCCTACCAGATCATCACCTGGGTACCCCCTGAGGGGGGCGGCGGGCCAAGCTACGGCAAGATGTAGCCCGACAAGCGTCGGTCGGGTCAAAGCGTGCGGCGAATCGCGACCAACGTAAGGTCGTCGACGCGCGCGCATTGGCCGAGAAAAGCAGTGAGATCTCCTCGGCACTGGCGCAGGAGCTCGCTCACCGGGACGCCTCTCACTCGGTCCAAGGCCGCCGCGGCGCGCTGCCGTCCATACTCTTCTCCTTCGTTCTCCGATTCGGTCAAGCCGTCGGTATAGAGCATGAGTGCCTCCCCCGGAGCCAGGCGGAGACGCGACGACCGGTAGGAAACCTCCCGGAAAAGGCCCAGAGGCAAGCCGGAGCCGGGGGCCTCGACGACCCCGTCCTGGCGCGCGTGCAGCGCCGCCGGATGGCCGGCGTTCACCATTTCAATTTCACCGTTCTCTTCCAGTTTCACGGCGACCAGGGTGGCATAGGCGTTTGCCGGCGTAGCCTGAAAAAACAGCCGATTCACCTCAGCAAGAAGGTCCGGCAACTCTAGATTGGCGAGCGCTAGAGCTCGAAACAGGGCCGATAGGTGCGTCTGCAGCAACGACGCCGCTACGCCCTTTCCGGCAATGTCGGCGAGCAGAACGTAGAGGGGCGCGTCGGGGTGCTCCGGCAGCAAGAGATCAACGTGATCCCCCGATACCGCTCCGAGCGGTTCCCAGTGGTAACCGATTTCCCAGCCGTTGCGCCGCAGGGTCGGCGGAGG
Source organism: Thermoanaerobaculia bacterium (assembly GCA_046704885.1). GTDB lineage: Bacteria > Acidobacteriota > Thermoanaerobaculia > Multivoradales > JBJKRB01 > JBJKRB01. Next base: position 22,708 of record JBJKRB010000197.1, read on the forward strand.
CAAGAGCGACGCTTGCACCAGAGCGGCGCTCTCGAGGTCGTGTTGGAGAGCGCGGCGGTCCTCCTCCCCCATGCACTCGAGGCAGACTCTGACCAAGGGATCGGTACGAAGGCGCTCGGGCTCGATTGCGCCGTGGCAAACGGTACACAGACCCCAGACGTCGGAGGCTGCCCGGTCGAGAGCTTCCTCGACCTCGCCCAATAGCGCATTGACCTCGACCTCCGGTTGCCCCGCAGCGGACGCCTCTCGCAGGCAGTCGCGCCGGCAGGCGAGCTCGGCTTCGACCTCGGATCTCTCGGCGCTAATCACGGGATCTCCTTCCCGCCCTGCGCCTTGAGCAGCAGAGCGATCTGGCCGGTGTGGTAGAGATTGTGAGCCAGAACTCCGAAGAGCATCCCCCGAGCCGTAGGAGCCGAGCCCACCACGGCGCGGTCGAGATCAGAGTCGTCCAAGTCCTCGACCGCGCAGACGAGCTTGCGGAGCGCCTCGCGCAACATCGTCAAGGCGTGTTCCCAGCGCAGGGCGGAAGCCTCGGGAACGCGCGGCCAGTCCTTCTCCGGCGGCAGATCCTTGACCGCTTCACCCGCCAGACGCCGAACCGGAGCCTCGTTCCACACCGTTAGATGGTTGACGATCTCCCAGATCGAGTGTGCGCCCGCAATCGGCCGGCGCACGGCTCTTGTGGCATCGACCCTTCCAAGAAGCTCGAATAGGGCGGGACCGTGCCAGGCGGGTCCGTGAAAGGTTCTCTCCAGCTCACTCGCGAGATCATTTGTTTCCGCCATAGAATCGCTCCCTTCAAGAACTAACCTCCTAAGCGTGCCTAGGGAGTTATATTATGCGCAACTTTATAACCTGTCAAGATGAATTATGGGGTTATTCTGCACTATACTAAGCTCCATGGCGAGCGTACCTGAAACCGGGAAGCGATTCGATCTCGATACTGGCGTTCTCTGTCTCGACTTCGCGAATACCTGGGAGGATCGGGGTCGTCCAGAGACCGAGAAGCTGCGCAGCATCGACGACCTTCTCACCTTCGCGACCCAGAGCGGCATCGCCACGCCGGCACTCGTGGCTCGCGTCGATGATTTCCGAGCGAGTCACCCGGGCGATGCGCGAAGGGCCCTCGACGATTGTCTCGTGCTTCGAGAAAGGATCTACCGCATGGTCTCGGCTCAAGCGGCGGGGAAGGGAGCCTCGTCCGAGGACCTGAGTGGCATCAACCGCGCGCTCGCCGCGGCGTACGCGGGCCAGCGATTGGAGAGCAACGGAGGGGGGTACCGCTGGGACTGGCCATCGCCTGAAGACGGTTTGGCGCCCATCCTCCACCCGATCTTGCGCTCGTTGGGAGAGCTCCTCGTTTCCGGTGATCTGGAGAGGCTGCGCGAGTGCGACGGACCCGCGTGCACATGGCTCTTCGTCGACGCCAGCCGCAACGGATCGCGCCGTTGGTGCTCGATGAAGACTTGTGGCAACCGCGCTAAAGCGCATCGCCATTACCGGCGACAGAAGAGCCATCGCTCCTCGGATTGAGCTTCTAAGGGTTACCAGCCGATCCCGTAGTCCTCGCCGTAGTTGCTCGAGCCGCCCCACATAGTGCCGTGCTTGAGGTCGAAGACGATGGCGTTGATCGGCCCGGACGTAAAGCGCCGAGTCTCGACCTTGTAGCCCATCGCGGTCAGCTTGTCGCGCACCCATGGTGGCACGTCGTCGCGTACGATGATCCGGCCCGGCTCGATCTCGTGATCACCGAAGGAGCTGTGCATCTGGAAGCTGGTGATGTTCGCGGCCTCAGCGGCCTGCTGGGCGTTCATGCCGAAATCGACGACATTGAGGAAAAACTGCAGGAGGTTCTGATCCTGGGTGTCGCCTCCCTGGACGGCCGCGGCGATATAAGGCTTGTGGTCCTTCATCGCTAGCAACGGGGTTAGCGTCACCCGCGGCCGCTTCCCGGGCTCGACGACGTTGAACGGGTTTTCCTTGGGGTCGAGCACGAAGCTCTGCATGCGCTCCGAGAGGCCGACACCGGTGTGGCCAGCGATGTACGCGGGCACCCAGCCACCGCTCGGCGTCACCGACACGACCCAACCCGAGGGCCCCGCGGCTTCGATCGAAGTGGTCCCGGCGCGAAACGCCACGTCGTAGGCCGCCTTGAGCGCAGCACTTTGATGCTCCGGGTCCGCCACCTTCCCTTCACCCCAATGCTTGAGGAGGTTCAAGTAGGGATTCTTCTTGCCCTCGAACGGGTAGGGGTTGCCCGGCTTCACGTTGGGATCGTTGTGGGTCCAGTCGATCTCCTTGCGCCTCTGGTTTGCATAGGCCTTGGACAGGAGTCCCTCGATCGGTTCGGCGGGGGGGAAGTACGGGTCACCGTAGTAGAAGTCGCGGTCCGCGTAGGCCAGGTTCATCACCTGGTAGAGAGTGTGGATGTAGCGCGCGCTGTCGTAGCCCATGGACTGGAGGTCGATGGGCTCGAGAAGATTGAGGGCCTCGAGCATCACCGGACCCTGGGTCCAGGTCGTGAGCTTGTAGACGTCGATCCCCTTGTAGGTCGTCATCACCGGCTTCTCGATCCTCACCTTCCACTTGGCCAGATCACCCATGGTGATGAGGCCTCCCCCTTCCTGCGTTCCCCGCACCAGCTCCCTCGCGATGTCCCCCTTGTAGAAGCGGTCGTAGGCAGCGTAGATCGCCTCCTTGCGGGTCTTGCCCTCGGCGAGCGCCTGATGCTCCGCCGCCACCAGCTTCTCCAGAGTCGCCTCGAGATCGGGTTGTCGAAAGACCTGGCCGGGTTGGGGCGCTTCCCACTTCTCTCCCAGGTGAGGAAGTAGAACGGCCTTCGAGTAGGGCCACTTCTTGATCATCTTCTTGTAGTGCTCGATCGTGCGCGCCAGCTGGCCCTCGATGGGATAGCCCTTGGCCATCTCGATGGCTGGAGCGAGGACCTGGGCGAGGCTCATCGTGCCGTACTCGGCGAGCATGGTCATGAGTCCACCGGGGGTTCCCGGCGTGACCGCCGCCAGGGGGCCCCAGGCCGGCGGATACGACATCCCCTTCTTCTTGAAGAACTCGGGTGTCGCCCCGGTGGGCGCCACGCCGAGCGCATCGATGGCGATGACCTCGCCGGTGTGGGGGTTGTAGATCAGCGCCTGCGTCTCGCCTCCCCAGCTGAGCGTGTCCCACATCGTGCAAGCGGCGGCGAGCATGGCGCAGGCCGCGTCGACCGCGTTGCCACCCTCGGCGAAGATCTGCGCTCCGGCGGTGGCCGCCAGCGGCTTGCCGGTGATCGCCAGCCAATGCTTGGCGTGGATCACGGGCTTCTCGGTGCGCGAGGCACGAGCGGGAACGGACGCCGCGACAAGCAAGAGCAGCGCGACTAGCGCGGCGGACGGCAGTTTCGAACGGTGACTCCTGTGCATCGGGACCTCCCTCTGTTATTCAGAAAGATATCCGAAGCGGAGGCGTTTCGCGAACCCGAGAAGGTCCAGCCCTTTCCCTCGGCAATCCGGTGGGCGCCGTTGCGGCGCCTCGGGCGTGGTTGATAGGGTCGCCGGGATGCCCCCCGTCGCCGATGACGACCCGGTGATCGACCTCGAGCGACAGCCCACCGTCTTCCTCGTCGCCACCTCGCATCTCGACACGCAGTGGCGCTGGACGGTCGAGCAGACCATCCGCGAGTTTCTCCCCGCTACGGTCGAGGGAAACGCCGCCCTCTTCGGGCGCTTTCCGAGCTACGTGCTGAGCTTCGAGGGGGCCTTCCGCTACATGCTGATCCGCGAGTATCACCCACGGCTCTGGCGCCGGCTGGTCGAGGCCTGCGCCGCCGGGCGCTGGGCCCCGGCCGGCGCCATGCTCGATTCTCCCGACGTCAACATCCCGAGCCCGGAGTCACTCGTCCGTCAGGTCCTCTACGGCAACGGCTTCTTTCGCCAGGAGCTCGGCCGCCCCTGCAATGATTTCTTCCTTCCAGACTGTTTCGGCTTCGGATCCGCTCTGCCGTCGATCGCGGCTCATTGCGGCATCCAGGGATTCTCGTCCCAGAAGTTCATCAAGTGGATGGCCCCCGCGGAGATCCCCTTTGACCTCGGCTACTGGAGGGGTCCGGACGGACGAGGCGTCGTCGCGGCGCTCAATCCGGACGGCTACGGCGACGGAATTCGCGAAGACCTCACCGCGAGCCCCCGGCTCGCCGCTCGCATCGAACGCTTGCGCCGCACCAGCGGCCTGCCCCTGACCTACATGTACTTCGGCACCGGCGACCAAGGCGGCCCCCTCGACGAGGCATCCTTGCAGCGGCTCGAAAGCGCTCTCCAAGGCCGCGGCGCGGGATCGATCCGAGTCGTTCATGGACCTTCGGACGCGCTTTTTGGCTCTCTCACCCCGCAGCAGCTGGAACGTCTGCCCCCCTATCGCGGCGAGCTCCTCCTCCCCCGCCATGGCACTGGGGGCTTGACCTCGGTGAGCTTCCTGAAGCGCGCCAACCGAAAGAACGAGAGGCGCGCCGCCGCCGCGGAGAGCGCCGCGGCCCTCGCCTCTTGGGTCGGAGCTCTCCCCTACCCGGCGGAGCGCCTGCGCTCGGCCTGGATCCGGTTCCTCTGGCATCAACAGCATGACGGAATCACCGGCACCTCGATCCCGCGCGCCAACCGCATCGCCGCCAATGACCACGCGGTCGCGGAGAACCTCTTCACCGACGTGCTCGACAGCGCCGCCGCGGCGCTCGCCCGTGTCTATGGCGCGAGCGAGGACGCCACCGGCCTCCTGGTCTTCAACCCCGCAGGGACCAGACGCCAGGACATCGCTACGGTCTGGCTCGCTTTCGACGATGCACCCCCCGACCGAGTGCGGGTCACGGACGCGGGCGGCAAGGAGGTCCGGTGCCAAATCCTTCGCCGGGAGACCCACCGCATCGAGATCGCCATCCTCGCAGAGGTCCCACCACTCAGCTTTGCTCGCTTCCAAGCCCATGGTGCAACGGCAACGACGACCTGGCCCGATGAGGAGCTCCGCGTGGACCGGCGCTCCCTCGAGAATCACCGCTATCGGATCGAAATCGACGACGCGGGAAATCCTTCGAGCGTCTACGACAAGCTCGTCGGGCGGGAGCTGCTCGCCGGTGCCCAAAGGCTCGAGCTGCTGCCCGATAGTCCGCGCCGCTGGCCGGCATGGGAGATCCGCTTCAAGGACCTCGCGGCGGCGCCCCTCGCGACCAGTGAGGACCCGGCCAGAATCACGATCGAGGAACGCGGTCCCGCCCGGGTCGCGCTGGCGATCGAGCGTAGGCTGGGACGCTCCCGGATCAGGCAATGGATCCGCCTCGGCGCTGAGGGGGCTGGGGAACGGATCGAAGTCGAGACTCTGCTCGAGTGGCGCGAGCGCGGCGCCCTGCTCAAGGCATCGTTCCCGCTCGCCGCCGCCAATCGCAAGGCTACGTTCGACCTCGGCTTGGGAGCGATCGAGCGGGAGAACGCGAGCCCCGTAGCCTACGAAGTTCCGGCGCAACAGTGGGCAGACATCTCGCACGCCGACGGCTCCTTCGGCGTCTCCGTTCTGAGCGACGCGCGTTGCGGCTGGAACAAGCCCGACGACCGGACCCTCCGTCTCTCTCTCGTGCGCTCCCCCAAGTCGCAGCGGCGTTACCGTCACCACGCTACGCAGGACCATGGATCCCACCGGATCCGCTACGGCTTGTATGGCCACCGTGGCGATTGGAGCGAGAGCGACGTCGTCGCGCAAGCGGCGGCGCTCAATCAGCCTCTTCTCTGCTGGCAGATAGAGAGAGGACGGAACCTTCTGGATTCCTCCCCTTCGCTCGTCACCCTGAGCAGTCGCGAGGTATCGATCGAGGCCGTAAAACGCCCGGAGGCAAGCGCCGGCGAGCGCCCCCAGCTTCTCGTCCGCCTGCGCGAGACCAGCGGTCGCCGCCTCCCCCGCGTAGCGCTGAGCTTTCCTGCACCGGCGCTCGACGCTCAAGAGGTAACGGGTTGCGAGGAGCCAATCGCCGCCGCCGAGATCGTCTCCGGCGAGGTCATCGTCGACTTCGAGCCCTTCGCGCTCAGATCTCTCCTGGTCACTCTCGCGGCGCCACTTTCGCCCCTCCCGGCAATTCAGTCCGCGCCCGTAACGATCCCCTTCGACCACGTCGCCTCGAGCTTCCATGGCAAGGGCGCCGTCCGTTTCGACCGCCGCGGGCGCAGCATCCCCGGCGAGCTCCTTGGCCGCGAGATCGACAGCGGCGGGGTGCGCTTCACGCTCGGACCCCTCGCCCCCGGAGAGGCCAATGCGCTTCGCTGCCGGGGACAACGGCTCGAGCTACCCGAAGGACCGTGGCGCAGCGTCCACCTCCTGGCCTGCGCCGTGGCGAAGGGCCGGAGGGCTCGCGCTGAGATCAAGATCGGAGACCTCCGCCGCTCCCTGGACGTTGGCTATTGGTCCGGTTGGCTCGCCATGGGTCCGGACGAGCTCGCGGTCGAGGCTGACTTCTCTCCGCCTTCCCCGGCTCCCATCGCCTGGCTGGGCACCCACTGCCACGATCGCAAGGGGCGCGACATCCCCTACCGCTTCTCCTACCTCTTTCGCTACGACCTGGCCTTGCCCAAAGGAGCGCGACATCTCGTTCTTCCAAGCAACCAAGCGATACGCTTGTTTGCTCTGAGCATGAGCGACCGCGGCTCTCGCGGCTCTCCTGGCTCCCGATAACGCGCATCCAACACGCTCGAGGAGCGGACGACATGAACCAACCAGCGCAAATCCCTTGTCAACGCGCGGAGTTCGACATCCCGAACGAGATCGCCTATTTCAACTGCGCCTACATGTCGCCGCTCCCACGCACCGTGCTCGCCGCCGGTGTCGAGGGCGTGCGGCGCAAGTCGCAACCGTGGAAGCTGAGCTCCGAGGATTTCTTCACCGAGAGCGAGCGAGCCCGCTCGCTCTTCGGCCAGCTGATCGGCACGACGGCGGATGACATCGCCATCATCCCTTCAGCTTCGTATGGCCTCGGCGTGGCGGCGTCGAATCTGCCGGTAGTGGCGGGCAAGCACGTCCTGGTTCTGGAGGAGCAGTTCCCCTCCAACGTCTATCCGTGGCGCGAGGCGGCAAGGCAGCGGGAAGGCAACGTGATGGTGGTGCCTCGCCCCACGGACGGCGACTGGACGCGCGCCGTCCTGGACCGCGTCGACGCCGGGGTGGCCGCGGCCGCGCTGCCACAGGTGCACTGGTCGGATGGCGGGGTGCTGGATCTGGAGCTCGTCGCCAGGGCGTTGCGCGATGTGGGGGCCAGCTTGGCGCTCGATCTCACCCAGTCGTTGGGGGCGATGCCGATCGATCTCGGCGCCGTACGCCCCGACTTCGCGGTGGCCGCGGCTTACAAGTGGCTGCTCGGCCCCTACTCGCTCGGTTTTCTCTACGTCGCCCCCGACCGACAAGGCGGCACGCCGCTGGAGCACAACTGGATGAACCGGGCCAACGCCCACGATTTCACCAGCCTCGCCCGATATTCCGACGAATTCGCGTCCGGCGCCCGGCGTTTTGACGTTGGCGAGAGGTCCAATTTCGCCCTCATGCCGATGGCGGTGGCCGCGCTCGAACAGGTGATCTCTTGGCGGGTAGACGCAATCCAGTCGACGCTAGCGGCAATCACCGGCCGCATCGCCGAGGGCGCCGAGGCGCTCGGTCTGACCCCGGCGCCGCGCGAGCTCCGGTCCGGTCATATTCTGGGGTTACGCGCAACAGGCGGCTTGCCCGACGGTTTCGTCGCCGGACTGCAAGCCGCTGGCGTCTATGTGAGCCAGCGGGGCGATTCCGTGCGCATCGCGCCACACGTCCACAACAACAGTGCCGACGAGACGCGACTGCTGGAAGCGCTGAAGAGCGCCCTCGAGAAGCGCTAGGACCGGCGAGTGTCACGGCGCGGAACGGGTGAACCCGGAGTGAGCAACCCCACTCCCGGCGAAGAGTGATACTTTTTGTTGTTAGCCCCATGAATGAGTCGCGCCAGAGCGCGGGGGCACCTCAACCGCTGATCACCCATGGAGGAATCGATGCGCAAAGCCAGCCGTTCTTTGATGGTCTTCCTCACCGCCCTCACTTTGATTGCCGCCCTCGCGTTGCCCGTCTTCGGCGCGCCCGCGACCTCGGCAGAAAAGGCCAAGAGTCCCTTCTCCAATCTCAAGTTCCGCAACATCGGCCCGGCGGTAGCCGGCGGCCGTGTGAGCTCGGTCGCGGGCGTTCCCGGCAACCCGAGCGTTTACTACGTCGGGGCCGCGGCTGGCGGGGTATGGAAGACCACAGACGGTGGCGCGCACTGGAAGGCGGTCTTCAAGAATGAGCCGGTCGCCTCGATCGGGGCGATCGCCGTGGCGCCCTCGAACCCCAACCTCGTGTGGGTGGGGACGGGAGAGGCCAATCCACGCAATGACATCACGGATGGTAACGGCGTTTATTTCTCGCCTGACGCGGGCCAATCCTGGAAGTTCATGGGCCTCGCCGACGCCGGTCAGATCGGCCGCGTCATTATCGATCCGACCAACCCGGACATCGTCTTCGTCGCGGCGCTCGGCCATCCCTGGGTACCGAACGCGGAGCGCGGGATCTTCCGCACGACCGACGGCGGCAAGACCTGGGAGAAGGTGCTCTACGTCGACGACAAGACCGGCGGGGCGGACATCGCCTTCGAGCCCGGCAATCCCCGCGTCCTGTTCGCCTCGATGTGGCAGGTGCGGCGCTACCCGTGGGAGCTCGTCGACGGAGGCCCGGGAAGCGGGCTCTACCGGTCGACCGACGGAGGATCGACCTGGGCCAAGCTCACCAAGGGACTTCCTGAGGGTCCGCTCGGTCGAATCGCCATCGCTCTGGCACCCACCGATCCCGAGCACGTCTACGCCTTGATCGAGGCAAAGAAGGGGCTGCTCTGGGAGTCCCACGACCTGGGTAATCACTGGAAGGCGGTGAGCAACAACCATGACCTCGACGTGCGCCCCTTCTACTTCTCGCAGATTCAGGTTTCTCCCGACAACGAAAACCGCGTCTACTTTCTCTCCTTCAAGATGCTGGTCTCGAACGACGGCGGTAGGACGACCCACTGGGCGGATCAGGGGGTTCACGTCGATCACCACGCTCTCTGGATCGACCCGACTAATGGCAAGCGCATGATCCAGGGCAACGATGGCGGCGTCTTCCTGTCGACCGACGGCGCCAAGACCTGGCGCTTCCTCGACAATCTGCCGATCGAGCAGTTCTACATGGTGGCGGCGGATTCACGCACTCCGTACAACCTCTGTGGTGGCTTGCAGGACAACAGCGCCTGGTGCGGTCCGTCGAGCGCCCTTGGCGGCCGCTCGGTCGACGGCAGCCGCTGGTTTACCGTCGCCGGCGGCGACGGCGAGTATGCGATTCCGGCTCCGAGCAATCCCGACATCGTCTACGCCGAGGCGCAGAACGGGTCCCTCGAGCGCCTCAATCTCAAGACTCACCGCTCGCAGTACATCCGCCCCTATCTCGATGGCGTGGAAGAGATGAAGCCCGCTGACCTCAAGTACCGCTTCAGCTGGACCACTCCGATTGCGGTTTCGCCGACCGATGCCGACGTGGTGTACATGGGAGCCAACGTCCTCTTCAAGACCGCGGACGGGGGCAAGAGCTGGCAGGTGATCAGCCCGGATCTGACCCGCAACGACAAGAGCAAGCAGGTCATCAGCGGGGGACCGATCCAGTACGACATCTCGGGAGCCGAGACCTACGACACGATCCAGTCGATCACCGTCGCTCCCTCCAATCCGCAGGTCATCTGGATCGGGACCGACGACGGCCTGGTGCAGGTGACACGGAACGGCGGCCAGAGCTGGACGAACGTGACCGGCAAGATTCCGCACGCCCCGGCCTGGGCTCGGGTCTATCAGGTCGGAGTTTCTCCCTTCGACGCCGGTACGGCGTACGTGGCCTTCGACGGCCACATGTTGGGCGATCGTCATCCCCACGTCTACCGCACCGAGAACTACGGCGACAGCTGGACCGACATCTCAGCGGGACTGCCACAAGATGATCCAGTCTTCGTGGTGCGGGAGGACCCGGCCCGGCGTGGACTCTTGGTGGCCGGTACCGACACAGGTCTCTTCTTCTCGCTCGACAGCGGTAGCCACTGGCAGCGTTTCGACGCCAACTTCCCGACGGCTCCGGTCTGGGACCTCAAGTTCGTGGCCAGCGAACACGACCTCGTGGTGGCAACCCACGGGCGCGGACTCTTCGTGTTCGACGACCTGCGCCCGATCGAGGAGTGGTCCTCACAGGTCAAGGACGCCGACTTCCACCTCTTCACCGCTCGCGGGGGAACGCTCTTCCATCACTGGCGCAGCGCCGGCAAGGGTTCCTCGTATTCGGCACCCAACGCCCCGGAGGGAGTCGTCATCGACTACTACTTGAAGAAGGGAGTGAAGGCCTCGCCGGCGGAAGAGAAGAAGCACGAGGGACCGGTGACCATCACCATCACCGACTCAGCCGGAAATCCGGTAGCGACGGAGCACGCGAGGGCAAAGGCGGGGATCAATCGCTACGTATGGAGCATGCACTACGATGGCGCTACGCCGCTCAACTTCGAGAAGAAGCCTGATCTCGGCGCATTCTCCTTCTTCTTCCGCAACCGCGGTCCATTGGTGATGCCAGGCAAGTACACGGTCACGGTCTCGGTCGGCAAGCACAAGGCAAGCGAGGTCGCCGAGGTGGCCCCGGATCCCAATCTCAAGGTCGACCCGGCGGTATTCGCCGAGCAGCTCAAACCAGCATTGGAGGCGAGGAACGACCTGACCGCTCTCGATACGATGCTCAATCGGATCGTCTCTCTCGAAAAGCAAATTCACCAGGTGCACTCCCTGATCAGAGAGGACAAGGCCCACGCCACTGATCTACAGCCGGCGATTGGGCAACTCGACACCTTGAGCAAGAAGCTCAAGACTCTCGAGGAAAGCGTGTACAACACCGAGGTCCAGCGCGATGCGCTCGAGGACGACATTCACTATCTCTCCCGTTTTCACGACCAGCTGAGGGGTCTCGCGGGAGATATGGGCTCGGGCTATGCCGAGCCACCGCGTCCGATCGAGCTGCAGAAGAAGAGCGAGCTCGAGCAGAAGCTCTCCCAGGTCCTCGGCCAATTCAATGCTCTAGTCAAGGGCGATGTCGCGACGTACAATGAGGCAGCGACATCCAAGGGTATACCCACCTTGTACGCGGGCGGGCCGATTCAGGTCGAACCGGTTCCTGCGATGCCCTGAGTGCCGGGAGCGGCACCCCGTGGCACGCGTCGCTGACACGGGATTTGTGGGATGTTGGAGGGATGAATTCTTTAATGGAACGTCCGATGGAGTCGGCGCAGCCCTCAGCACCCGGCCCGGTTCCCGGGCCGGGCAGGGTTGCCTTCTGGCGAGATCTTTGGCGGCCGCGTGAGCCCGGTCTGCGCAGCCTGGCCGTGGGCAACGAGCGCGTGCTCGCACGCTTGCGGATCTTTCTGCCCCTCGTCATCGCGGCTCTCTACACTCCGATCGCTTTGGCATCCGAGAATCTGCCGCCGCTCGCCGTGGGGCTGAGCCTCGCTCTCTTACTGTTGATCGTCGCGGAGGCCGCGCTGGTCTTGTTGCGCTTGCGCCATGGAACGGTCAACCCGGCCTTTCTGCTCACCGGAAGCCTCCTCAACGTTACCGTCGTCTCCGGCATTCTCCTCGTCTTCCTGCTCATCGACCAACCGAACGTCACGGTCAACAGTCGCGTCGTGTTCTGTGGCTACTTCCTTGTAATCGCCGCCTCCGGTCTTCACTATCAGACGAGGGCAGCGATGATTACCGGTCTGACCGCGATCGTGCAGTATGCGCTGTTGGTGCTGTTGGTCGTCAAGCTCGTTCCCAACTCGAGCTATCTCTCTCCCAAGAGCTACGGCAGTCTGGTTTGGGCCGACCAAGTTGGACGTCTGATCCTTCTTGCCGGCGCCACGGTGATCGCCGCGCTGGCGGTACACCGATCCCGCCTCGCCGAGGCCTGGTCGACGCGGGACGCTTTGACCGGCCTGCACAACCGCGCCTACTTGGATGAGCGCTTGTACCAGGAAACGCTGCGACAACAGAGGACCCGACAGCCCCTGACCTTCGCGATGATCGATCTCGATGGTCTCAAGACCTTCAACGACGGGTTCGGTCATCCAACGGGCGACCGCGCCCTGCAGCTCGCCGCGGCGGTAATCCAGGAGGCATTCCGCACCAACGACGTGGTGGCCCGCTATGGCGGCGACGAGATCGCCGTGATTCTCCCCGATCTGCCGTTGGAAGGGGCGTATGAGCGCCTGTCTCTCCTCCCCTCAGAGCTCGAACAACGGGCCCGCCGCGAGGGATTGAGCAACATGCCGACCTTGAGCATTGGTGCCGCCGAGATTCCGCGCGACGCCAAGATGCTCGACGATCTGATCGCCTGCGCCGATCGGAGGCTCTACCTCGCCAAAGATCTGGGGAGAAACCGCGTGGTGGCGGAGGGCTGAAGCAATCGCACGTCCCCGCTAGTTTCCTTGACACGTCAATAATTAATGGCATAAAATATTTTCGATGACGAAACGCAAGAGCTCGTTACAAGGAGAGTTGAAGCAAAAATTGCCCTTCCGCACCCTCTCGCAAGAAGCGGCGGTCGGCTTGCTGCGAACCGCCGACTGCGTTCGGCGCCAAATGGCGTCCGCCCTCGAGCCGGTCGGAATCACTCCTCAGCAATACAACGTTCTGCGCATTCTGCGCGGAGCTGGAGACGACTCTTTGCCAACCCTCGAGATCGGCAGTCGAATGATCGAGCAGGCGCCAGGGATCACCCGCCTGCTCGACCGGCTGGAGGCGAAGGGGCTCGTCGAGCGGGAACGCTGCCGCAAGGACCGGCGGCGCGTCCTCTGTCGTATCAGCGCCAGCGGCCGCGAGCTCCTCGCCGGCCTCGATGGAGTCGTCGCGCGCACCGAGAACGCGACCCTGGCTTCGTTGAGCGCCAAGCAGCAGAGAGGGCTGATCGAGCTCCTCGACACGATCCGCACCGCCCTCACCAGCGTCTGATTTTTTTTGGAATAAAGAATGACTAGTCAATTGTTTAATAGCTTGTTAACGAGCACAAACCAAAAGGAGAGGACCATGGACATGACGACTACGATTCCGGAGCCAACAGCTAACGTGGTGAGCCCTCGAAAGCGGCAGGTCTTTCAGGTTGATCTCGCTCACTCCGAAGCGACGTTCCGCGTCCGCCATCTCGTGACACGGGTACGCGGGCAATTCGATGACTTCAGCGCCCGCATCGAGCTCGACGTCGACGAGCCGACCCGCTCGAGCGTCGAGATGGTCATCAAGACCGCGAGCGTTCAGACGTTCAACGAGGAGCGTGACCAGCACCTACGCTCCACCGACTTCTTCGACGCGGAGACTTACCCGGAGATCCGCTTCGTCAGCGACTCGATCGAGCACGTCAAAGACGATCTCTACAACGTCCACGGCGATCTAACCATCCGCGGCGTCACCCGAACGGTCGAGCTCCCGGTCCACTACATGGGAACGACGAAGGATCCGTGGGGCAACTTCAAGGCTGGGTTCGAGACCGAGATCACCATCGATCGCACCGACTTCGGCATGCGCTTCAATGCTCCGCTCGACACCGGAGGATTCCTTCTTGGCGACGACGTTTCGATCGCGGTGAACATCGAAGCGAACTTGGTGGAACCCGAGGCAGAGGCCGCTGCAAGCTGAGCGGGAGATTCATCTCACGAGGGGGCGGCGACTTGCTTGTCGCCCCCGTTTCTTGTCCCCAAGTACTTCCCTCATGCACTCTAGGGCAGCTGCCCACGCGGTGCGAGAACAGCATCGTCGCGCCGCCGCACGAGTATCCACCCCGGCACGGCAAGAAGAAGCACCAAGAGGGCTAGCCCCCAACCCGAGAGCGCCGGGATCGTGGTGAGCCCAGGATGGGGCTCGGCGGACAACGCCGCGAGGTTTGCCGCGACCCAGCCAGGATGCTGCGTCTGTCCGTCGTAGACCTTGCTCCAGGTCGGACCGGACGGATCAAGCGCCAGAACGTCGTCGTCGAAAAACTCGATTCCCCCAATCGAGCCGTTACCGTCGAACGATAGAAGAAGGTCGCCGTTGACGAGGCTATGCACCCCGTCAATATGCAGACCGGGCTCCAGACCCGCCGCCACGCCATCGAAGGCGATGGAGAAAGTGCTTCCGTCCCACAGAACGACATCGCGGGGATCGTAGACAATACTGCCCAAAGTGGCAGGCGTATCGAACGCCAACAGCAGGTCTCCCTTGAGATCGAGGCTGATCCCAGCGATGGCGGTTCCCGCCGGCACCCCCGCGGCCGCCCCGTCAAAAACCAGGTTGTAGGCACCTGACGAATACCCGATTACGTCGCGAGGAGTAAACAGCGTGCCTCCCAAGACGGCGGGAGCATCGAGACTGAAGAGTATCCGATGCTGTACCCCGTCGACCTCGAATCCCGTGACGGAAGCTCCCGCCGGTAGAGGACCGAGCGACACCGAGGCCACGGCTCCGGAAAGATCATCGGTCGCCGCCTCGTTGGGTGACACCAGAACGGAGCTGAAGAGCGTCGGAGTATCGGTGGCGAACTGGATCGAGGTGAGAGTCGTCGACCAGGCCG
>JBJKRB010000198.1:0-36745 GCA_046704885.1 Thermoanaerobaculia bacterium
AGAATCGGCCGGCGGCTGAACTCCTCGCGCCAGTGCTTGCGGTAGGTCTCGATTACCTGGCGATGCAGCTCCGGATCGGTCGAGCCGCTCGACAGCTCACTGATCGTCTCCCTGAGGCCGAGGCCGACGGTGGCGCGGACGCGCTCGGGCGCCACCACTGGCAAGTGGAGCTCGGCCAGGGTCTGCTCGGTGCAAGCGACGATCGAGGCGATCGAATCAAACAGGGTTCCGTCCCAGTCGAAGACCACGAGACGGAATCGCCCCGCTCGGGTCACGCCTCGTCCTCTGGGGCCGCGGATCCCAGATCCTCGCCCGCCAGGCCGAGCGGGATGTCGTCGCTTCCTTGGTCTTGCGATGGGAAGAACGGGGTGTAGACGACGCCTTCAACCACTGACGATTCCTCGCCGGCGGCGCGGCCGGTCGGTTCCCGGGTCACCAGCCGCCGCTCCACCCACGCTCCTCGCGGCACCGTGGTCCCCGGACCCACGATCGAGTAGCGAACGGTGGCGCCGGTGGTTACCTGGGCTCCGGGCAGAATCAAGGCACGGTCGAGGCGCACGCTCGCGCCGATCCTCGCTTCGTCCTCCACGATTGCCTGCCGCAGCTTCGCATACTTGTCGCACAGCGCGCGTGGCCCGACCCAGGTGCGCTTATGGTGAAGGCGGCCACCCTCATGGCGAGCCCAATCGAGAACCCCTTCGAGGTAGCGCTGGGGAGTTCCCAGATCATGCCAAAGATGGCTGCTCTCGACCGTCGCGATCCTGTCTCCCGCCTCCAGCATCGGGCGATAGAGCTGTCGGATCGTATCCGCCGGCCCCTTGGGCAGCCCGGCGAGAATCGCCGGGTCGATCGCCTGCGCCCCGGCGAAGACGCGCCGTCTTTCCTTTTCCGCCGGATCGTCGCCCGCAGATGCGACATCCTCCCCTTCGCCATGCTCTCGACCGAAGGAGCGAACCGCCCCGTCGGTCGCGAGCAGCGCCCCTCCGCCGAACGCCGCTGGGTCCGCCCGGCGCGTGACCAACAGCGTCGCCTTCGCCCCACCCTTGAGGTGGCGGTAGACGAGCTTCTTGAGCGGCCAGCGGCAGAGGCTGTCGCCATTGATGATCAGCGCCACCTCCGCCTCCTGGAGGAAGTCTCTCAGCTTGACCAACGCCCCCAGGGTCCCGAGCAGGCTCTCTTCCCGTGAGTAGGTGATCGGCATCTCGCCGAAGCGCTCGCCCACGCGCTCGACGATCTTGTCGCCCAAGTGATACAGATTGATCGCGACGGCCTCGCAACCGATCGCCGCCAGGCTATCCAGCGTCCGCTCGATGACCGGCCGACCCAACACGGGAAGGAGCGGTTTTGGGATGACGTCGGTCAGCGGGCGCAAACGCTCGCCGCGTCCGGCGGCCAACACCACCGCCCGAATCCTTGCCCGCCGTTTCACGGAAAGACCATCTCGTCCGGTGCTTCAGGGTTCTGTAAGCGGTACTCCTCGTAAAGCCGAATATAGCTGCGCCGTTCCGCATTCTCGAGGTCCAGCGAACAGCGGCGTGCCAGCTTTTCCGCGCCATCGCCCTCGAACTCGACAAAGTCGCCGATCGGCGTCTTGTCGAGCGCGACGGTCACGCCACCGAGGCGCCACTCCTCGCGCTGCTTCTGATAGCGCTTGGTGACGCTGAAGCCGAGGCCCTCGAGAAGAGAGCGCGCGTGCTCGGCGTCGTCGACGCTGGTCTCGATCTCCTCACGCACCTTCATCTTGCCCTCGAATTGCGCCGGCCCCTTGAAGGTCAGGTGAGCACCTTGGCGGTCGCTTCTGAGGCGCAGGAGACAACCGCGCTCACCGAGCTCGCCATCCCGATCGAAGATCAGATTGTCCTCGAAGGAGGAAGGAGCCAAGCGCTCCGCCTCGAGCTCCAAGAGGCGGGCACGGAGCTCGTTGTGGTCGACGCCCGGAAACTTGAGCTCCCGCTCGAAGGTGTCCTTGTCTTCGCTCATCGCGCCTCTGCGAAGCGGTCGAGGAGTCTCACGCTGGTTCGGATGCCGTTATAGAAATTGATCAGATCCATCTTCTCGTTGGGCGAGTGCAGGCGGTCATCGGGAAGACCGAAGCCTACCAAGAGAACCGGGGCTTGGAGCACCTTGGAGAAGGTCGAAACGATCGGAATCGACCCCCCTTCGCGCACCCTCACCGCCGCCCTTCCCCAGACGTCCTCCATGGCCTCCATCGCCGCATCTGCGAACGGCCCGGTGGCGTCGACCACCACGGGCTCGGCTCCATGGATGGGCTTGACCTCGACACTTACCCCGCGCGGCGCCACCTTCTGGACATACGCCGTGAACAGCTCGGCGATCTTTTCGGGATCCTGATTGGGAACCAGACGCATCGAAACCTTGGCGCCCGCCCACGCCGGCAAGACGGTCTTCGCTCCCTTTCCTTCATAACCACCGAAGATCCCATTGACGTCGCAGGTCGGCCGTGCCCAGGAACGCTCCAGGGTCGAATACCCCTCCTCCCCGAACTCTTCCTTGATCCCCAGATCCTTGTTGTATGCGGCCTGGTCGAAGGGGAGCTTGGCGAACGCTTCCCGCTCCCAGTCGGCGAGCGGCTCGACGTCGTCATAGAAGCCGTCGATGAGGATCTTGCCGGTCTCCGCGTCACGCAAGCGGTCGATGATGTGGCACAGCGCGTTCGCCGGATTCGCGACGGCGCCGCCGAACGTGCCCGAGTGCAGGTCGCGGTTGGGACCAGTGACCTTGAGCTCCATGTAAGCGAGCCCCTTGAGGCCGTAGAGGAGAGAGGGGTGGCCCGGAGCGTACATCGATCCGTCCGAGACCAGAACGCAGTCGCAACCCAGTCGCTCGCCGCCATCGGCCTGAACGAACGCGTCGATCGCCTCGCCCCCGGACTCCTCCTCACCCTCGAGAATCACCTTGACGTTGACGGGCAGCTCGCCGCGCTCGGCGAGGATGGCGGAGAGGGCCGCCACGTGAGCGAAGCTCTGCCCCTTATCGTCGGTCGCCCCGCGGCACACGAGCGTGTCGCCTTCGACGGTCGGCTCGAAGGGCGGGTGCCGCCAGAGCTCGACCGGATCGACCGGCTGAACGTCGTAATGGCCGTAGATGAGGACCGTTGGCTTGCCCTCCGCCTTGGTCCACTCGGCATAGACCAGCGGATAGCCCTCGGTTTCGATCTTCTCGCTTTCGAGTCCCGCTTTGTTCAACCGCTCGACCAGCCAGTCGGCGGCCTCGAGAACGTGCTCGCGGTAGTCGGCATCGGTCGATATCGATGGAATGCGAAGGAGCTCCTCGAGCTCCTCGAGATAGTGTTCCTTGTCGCGATCAATTCGCGCCATAACGTCACTTGAATCGTTGCTCATCGCTCGGGTTCCTCTTTTTGGTCCGCTGGGAATTCCACTGGAGTACCGGCTGGGAGTCTACCAGAGGGCAGCGGCGCTCCTCCGCGGCGTGGAGTCAGGACTAAGCGTTGTTTCCGGATCGCTCTTCCACCCCTCGAGCTACCCCCTCGTGCCCACGCGCCAGGTAGCTCAGGTTAACGGCGTTCACAGTGACATGCGCCGTGATCGCGGGCAAGAGATTGCCCCTCCACAGAGTGAGACCGGCGAAGGCTAGCGCGGCGACGCCGGCAAAGACCGTCCATAGACGAAAGGCTTTGCCAGGACCTGCATGGAGGAGAGCGAAGAGGACGGTCGCGGCAATCCATCCCCAGGCGTCGAGGACGGCACCGCGAAAGAAGAGCTCTTCCGTGAAACCAGACATCAAGGCGAGCGCCAGAGCCTCGGAGAGCGAGAGGACTCCGAGGCGGCGACGAAGCTCCTCTTCGAGATCGCGGGCCGCGGGAAAGAAAAAGCGCCCGAGCTGCCAGAGCCCGATGAGCACGGCCCCGCAAGCCAGGCCGAGAGTGAGATCGATCCACCAGTGGTGAAGATCGACAAACAGCCCCAGGGTGATCGTGCCGTGCTCGAAACCGAGCCATACGATTCCCCCCAGCGCCAGGATGAGATAGAAGATCCAGGCGAAACGATAGAGAGGGCTGGGACCGGTGAAGTCCGTTCCGGGGGGTTCCGGCGGTCCGCCAGCAGCGTCGGGTGGCTGCGATCCTCCTTGCGGATTGCTCAGTTGACGTCCCCGCCTTCGCCCTCAGGCCCGGCGTTCTCGTCGTCCCCGCCATCCGCATCATCCGCGTCGCGCTCCGCGATCTTGGCCACCGCCACCAGGCGGTCTTCCTCACCGAGATCCATGAGCTTCACGCCCTGCGTCGAGCGCCCGCTCACCCGGATTCCGTCGATCGAGATGCGAATGATCTTGCCTTCCTGGGTGATCAACATCAGGCCGTCGCCGGGAAGCACCTGCTTGGCGCCGATGACCTCGCCGGTCTTGGCCGAGACCTTGAGGTTGATGACGCCCTTGCCACCCCGGCTCTGTTCGCGATAGTCGTTCACCGGGGTGCGCTTGCCGAAGGCCCCTTCCGCCACCGAAAGGATCTCTCCTCCCTCCTCGAGGGGCTCCATCGCGACCACCCGGTCGCCCTTGCGCAGAGAGATGCCCCGAACGCCGCGGGTGGCGCGTCCCATCGACCTAACGTCGCTCTCCTTGAAGCGAATTGCCTGGCCCTTGGCGGTGGCGAGCAGGATGTCCTTGCTGCCATCGGTGAGCCTGACGTCGAGGAGGCGATCCCCGGGGTCGACGTTGATCGCGATGATGCCGCCGGCGCGCGGATTGGAGTAGGCCGAGAGCTCGGTCTTCTTCACCGTGCCGCTCTCGGTCACGAACATGAGGAATTGGTCGTCGGTGAATTCGCGCACCGCCACCGTGGTGGCGAGCGTTTCGTCCTTTTCGAGGTTGAGCAGGTTGACGATCGCCTTACCCTTGGCGGCGGGGCCCATCTGCGGGATCTCGTGCACCTTGAGCCAGTAGACCTTGCCCTGCTCGGTGAAGACCAAGATGTAACTGTGGGTAGAGGCGACGTAGAGATGCTCGACGAAGTCGTCGTCCTTCGTCACCATCCCGGTCCGCCCCTTGCCCCCGCGGTGTTGAGCGCGATAGATCGACAGGGGAGAGCGCTTGACGTAACCGCTCTTCGTGACCGTGATCACCATGTCCTCGTCGGCGATCATGTCCTCGATGGTGATGTCGTGGGTCTCGGGGATGATCTCGGTACGGCGCCGGTCGGCGTAGGCGCTCTTGAGCTCTTCCATCTCGCGCCGGATCTCCGCCAAGAGAAGCTTGTCGGATCCGAGAATGGCGCGCAGCTTCTCGATCAGCTCTACCAGTCCCTTGTACTCCTCGACAACCTTCTCCCGCTCGAGCCCGGTCAGCTTTTGGAGACGCATGTCGAGGATCGCTTGTGCCTGCACCTGGGTGAAGGCGAACTCCTCCATTAGGCGGCTGCGCGCCTCGGGGGGATCAGCGCTGGCGCGAATGGTCTTGATCACCTCGTCGAGATGGTCGAGGGCTTTGAGGATGCCCTCGAGGATATGGGCCCGCTCCTCTGCCTTGCGCAGGTCGTAGCGGCTGCGGCGGATGACAACGGTGCGACGGTGATTCAGGAAGTGCCGCAGCATGTCGACCAGGGTGAGAACCTGAGGCTGGTTGTCGACGATGGCGAGGAGAATGATGCCGAAGGAGGACTGCATCGGGGTCAGCTTGTAGAGCTTGTTGAGCAGCACCTCGGGAACCTCGCCGCGCTTGACCTCGACGACGATGCGAATCCCCTCGCGATCGGATTCGTCGCGCAGGTCCGAGACCCCCTCGATCTTCTTTTCGCGAACCAGGTCGGCGATGCGCTCGATCAGCTTCGCCTTGTTGACCTGGAAGGGAAGCTCGCTGATGACGATCGCCTGGCGATCACCGCGCGCTTGGCTCTCCACGGCGGCGCGGGCGCGCATCTGGATGATGCCGCGGCCGGAGCTGTAGGCACTGTGAATGCCATCCATGCCATGGATGAAGCCGGCGGTGGGGAAGTCCGGACCCGGCATCACCCGCATGACCTCTTTGAGGCCGACGTCCGGCTTGTCGATCATCAGGATCAGGGCATCGAGCACCTCGCCCAGGTTGTGCGGCGGGATGTTGGTCGCCATTCCCACCGCGATCCCCGAAGCGCCGTTGATCAGGAGATTGGGGATCTTCGCGGGAAGAACCGAGGGCTCGAGCAGAGAGCCGTCGTAGTTGGGATCCCAATCCACGGTCTCCTTGTCGATGTCGTCACGCAGCATCTCCTCGGCGAGCTTCGTCAGCCGTACCTCGGTGTAGCGCATCGCCGCGGCGTTGTCGCCATCGATCGAACCGAAGTTTCCCTGCCCGTCGACCAACGGATAACGCAAGGAGAAATCCTGCACCATGCGCACCACGGTGTCGTAGATGGCGGCATCGCCGTGGGGGTGATACTTGCCCATGACATCGCCGACGATGCGTGCCGACTTCTTGTAGGGCTTGCTCGAGGTGTTGCCGCTCTCCCACATGCCATACAGGACCCGCCGGTGGACCGGTTTCAAGCCGTCGCGAACGTCGGGCAGGGCTCGACCGATGATCACGCTCATCGCGTAATCGAGGTAGCTCTTCTTCATCTCCGCTTCGAGATCGACGGGAACCGGTTTCTCAAAGGGAAGCACGCGGTCGTGTTCGCTCATCGCTTAATCCTCGGTTTTCTCCAAAGCTCCTTCACGCACAGGATCGGCCGCCAACCGGGTCGTCGCGTCGCGAGACTCGGCCGAGATGGCCGCCTCAGACGTCGAGATTCCGCACGTCGAGCGCGTTCTGTTCGATGAATGCGCGCCGCGGCTCGACCTGGTCGCCCATGAGGACGGTGAAGATCTCGTCCGCCGCCATCGTGTCGTCGATCTTTACCTGGAGCAGACGCCGACGCTCCGGGTCCATCGTGGTTTCCCACAGCTGCTGCGGGTTCATCTCTCCCAAACCCTTGTAGCGCTGGATCGAAAGGCCCTTCTTGGCCCCCGAGTAAAGCTGCTCGAGGGTCTCCGCCAAGTCGGTGAAGTGCGCGGTTTCGTCGTTCTTGACGAGAGTGAAGCCCTCCGCGCACATTGCTTCGATTCCCTCCTTGTTCGCGGCGAGGCTGCGGAACTCCGCAGAGGTGAGAAGGTTCCAGTCGATCGCCACGTCGCGATCGACGCCGTCGCGGCGGCTGCGGAAGGTGATGGTTCCGGTTCCGTGCTCCTCGTCGCTGCCGACCGCGACGTCGTGAAAGCCTGATGCCTCGATGATGTGCGCCACCTCTTCCAGCTTTTCGCTCGAAGACAGCGCCTTCTTGTCGGTCAGGCCCTGGCGCAGGACGACCCGCAGCGCGTCTTCGGGATAGCCGCGCGTCACCAGCCGGTCGAGGTTACTGGTGAACAATCCAATCTGCTCGAGAAAGCTGGCGAGCCGCGCGCTCTTCAAGGCCTTTCCGTCGCCGTTCGTTCCAATGCCGAGCTCCCACGACTCCTTGATCCGATCGACCAGGAACTGCTGCAGCTCGTCGTCGTCCTTGATGTAGGTCTCCCGCCGCCCTTCGCTCACTTTGTAGAGCGGCGGTTGCGCGATGTAGAGGTAGCCGCGCTCGACGACCTCTAGCATCTGGCGGAAGAAGAAGGTGAGGATCAGGGTCCGGATGTGGCTGCCGTCGACGTCGGCGTCGCACATGATGATCAGCTTGTGGTAGCGCAGCTTGGCGATGTCGAAGTCGTCCTTGCCAATTCCGGTGCCGAGCGCCGTGATGATCGTCTTGATCTCGTCGGAGGAGAGCATCTTGTCGAAACGCGCCTTCTCGACGTTCAGGATCTTGCCCTTGAGCGGCAAGATGGCCTGAAACTTCCGGTCTCTTCCCTGCTTGGCGGAGCCCCCGGCCGAGTCGCCCTCGACCAGGAAGAGCTCGGCGAACTCGGGGTTCTTCTCCGAGCAATCGGCGAGCTTGCCGGGAAGGTTGGAGGCATCGAGCGCGCCCTTGCGGCGGGTGAGCTCGCGCGCCTTGCGCGCCGCCTCGCGGGCGCGCGCCGCGTCGATCGCTTTCTCGACGATCTTCTTAGCGATGCGAGGATTCTCCTCGAAAAAGCTGCCGAGCCGCTCGTTCACCGCCTGTTCGACCCAGCCCTTCACCTCCGAGGAGACGAGCTTGTCTTTGGTCTGGCTGGAGAACTTGGGATCCTTGATCTTGACCGACACGACCGCCATCAGACCCTCGCGCACGTCGTCGCCCGAGAGGTTTTCCTTGAGATTCTTGGCCAGGCCGCTCGATTGCGCGTAGGAGTTGATGGTGCGGGTCAGCGCCGACTTGAAGCCCACGAGGTGAGCGCCGCCGTCGCGGTTGTTGATGGTGTTGGTGAAGCAGAAGATCTGCTCGGAGTAACCGTCGTTCCACTGCAGGGCGGCCTCGACCCGCTCCTCTCCGGAGCCATCGTCGCGCACGTCTTCCAGGTAGATGGGTTTGGCATGAAGCGAGTTCTTGTTCCGATTCAGGTGCTCGACGAAGCTCTGGATGCCACCCGCATAGGAGAACTCCGCCTTCTTGCCGCTGCGCTCATCGACCAGGCGGACGCGGATTCCCTTGTTGAGAAACGAGAGCTCGCGCAGGCGCTGGGCCAGGGTTTCGTAGTGGAACTCGAGAAGGGTGAAGATCTCTGGATCCGGTCTGAAACGGATCTTCGTGCCGGTCTTTCTGGTCTTGCCGGTCGCGGCGATGGGAGCATCGGGCACGCCGCGGTGATAGGTCTGGTGCCAAACCTGTCCCTCGCGCCAGATCTCGAGATCGAGGTCGCTCGCCAAGGCGTTGACGACCGAAACGCCGACTCCGTGCAGCCCTCCCGACACCTTGTAAGAGTTCTTGTCGAACTTGCCCCCCGAGTGCAGCTCGGTCATGATGACCTCGGCCGCCGAGCGCCCCTCCGTCTTGTGAAGATCGACCGGAATTCCGCGCCCGTCATCCTCTACGGTTACCGCGTTTCCCTCGTGTACGACGACGCTGATAAGCGATGCATAGCCCGCCTGGGCCTCGTCGATGGAGTTGTCCACGAGCTCGAAAACCATGTGGTGCAGACCGGAGCCGTCGTCCGTGTCCCCGATATACATGCCGGGGCGCTTGCGCACCGCCTCTAAGCCCTTTAGAACCTTGATGTTATCTGCTGTATAGGTCGCTGACGCAGTTCTCTTCGCCACAACGTCTCCTTCGTCCGTTCTCGCCCTCGCCAGAGGGGCCTTTCGCCACTTGGAACGATATCACACGGGTGGTGATTAACAAAGCTGGAAACTACTGAAAACAAGCGCTTTATATTTCATTTTCCGGGCCTTCGACGCGCCCTTCACGCAGACGCCAGACGGCGCTCTCGGAAAGCCCTCTCCAGACCTCCGGGCGGTTGGACGAGATCACCGTCTGCAAGCTCGCCGGAAGCATGCTCCAGGCACGCTCGAGCCGCCCCTGATCGAGCTCGGCGTCGGCGTCATCCAGGAGAAGGACCGGGGTCCTCCCCGCCGCTTCGAGGACTCGGGCCCGCGCCACGGTGAGCGCCAAGCCGAAGATCTTGATCTCGCCGGCAGAGGCTCCGGAGCGCAGCCCCGCCCCACCCCAGACGAGCTCGAGCTCGTCCCGCTGAGGCCCAACGAGAACGCGCCCCGCCGCGAGCTCGTCCTCGGCGCGGGAAGCGATCGCGGCGCGCAGATCTCGCTCCCCGCCAAGCGCCCCGGCCGGGGACGGGCGATAGACGAGCCGCACCTCGGGAAGGGAGAGCTCCGATTCCCGCAGAACCTCACCGAGCGCCGTGGCCAGACGCTCCGCATATTCGGCGCGCAGGCGGAAGATCTCGTGGGCCGAGGAGGCGAAGAGGTCGTTCCACGCCGCAAGTTCCTCTCTTCTGCCCGCAGTAATAACCCCTCTCTTCGCCGCGAGCGCGGCGCGGAAGCGCTCGCGCAGCGCCAGAGTCGAAGGGTTGAGGCCGACGATGCCCTGGTCGAGGAGGCGGCGCCTGAGGCGCGGCTCCCCGGTCAACGCGGCGGTCTGCCCGGCCCACCAGCAGACGACTGGCAGCGTCTCGAGGTACTCCCCGGCGCTCGTCTCCCGCCCGTCCACCTCGCGCCGCAGACCGCCGGAGCTGCTCCACCCCAGCTCTAACCGGCCGGCGCGCGAACCCTCCACCAAGCCGCCGAGGAAGAACCCCTCGGCTCCGCGCTGACAGCAGCGGTTCAAACGAGCGCTGCGAAAGCTTCGCGAGGTTGCAAGGGTATAGATAGCCTCAAGGAGGCTGGTCTTTCCCGCCCCGTTTGCGCCCAGGAGCAATTGCCGGCCCGCGACCGGCCGCCACTCCGTGTTCTCGAGATTGCGAAAGCGCTGGATCTTGAGGCTAGACAGCCGTGCCACGTATTCTCGCGCTCAAACCCGCATCGGCATGATCACGCAGAGATAGCGCTCGTCCTTTCCTTCCACGGGAAAGCCGACGCACTGCGTATTTTCATCTTTGAGCTCGAGACGAACCTTCTCCGTTTCCACCGCCGCGAGAAACTGAGCCAGATAGTCTGGATTGATCCCCAGCTTGATCTCCTCGCCGTCGTACTCGCACGGCACCTCTTCGTGCGCATCGCCCAGGTCGGGATTCGTCGCCGAAATCACCGTCCGTCCGGAAGCCACGTCCAAGCGCACGGCGCGCGCTCGCTCTCCCGTCAACAGCGCCACTCGCTGCACTGCATCGGCCAGAAGCTTGCGGTCAAAGACCGGCTTCTTGTCGTTGTCGTGCGCGATCACGCGCTCATAGTCTGGAAACGTGCCCTCGAGGATCCTGCAGGTGAGCTCTCGCTCTCCCAGGCGAAACGAGAGATGGTGCTCGCCGCGCACGAAACGTAGCTTCCCTTCACCCTCGAAGCGCTGGAGCTCCTGAAGCGCCTTGCGCGGGACGAGAACGCCCTCGTCCTCACGCCCTCCGTCGACAGCGTTCTCGATCAGTGCCAGCCGGTGACCGTCGGTGGCCACGATCTCGAGCCCCTTCGCCTTCAGCTTAAGCAGCGCACCGTTGAGCTGGAAGCGCGACTCCTCCGTCGACACCGCGAAGAGAATCTTGGCGATCATCGATCGCAACCGGGAGAAATCGAGATCCACCGCGCCGTCCTCGCCGACTTGAGGAAGGGTCGGAAAGTCTTCCGGCGCCAGGCCGTGAATGCGAAACTGGGACCGACCCGAGCGAATCTTCAGCTGCTTGTCTTCGCCGAGATCGAGGCTCACCTTCTCATCGACCAGCGAGCGAATGATTTCGGAGAACTTGCGCGCTTGAATGGCGATCGCCCCTTCGCCGCTCACCTGTGCTTCGCAGAAAGAGGTCAGCGACACGTCAAGATCGGTTGCCGCGAGCCGCAGGCCTTTCGGGGTCGCGCTAAGGAGAATATGGGAGAGGACCGGAATAGTAGTGCGGCGCTCAACGATTCCTTGCATGGGCATGAGCTCGCTTACCAGCCGTGCTCTTTCCAGGTGAATTTCCATAGTCCCTACTCCCTTCAAGAAGTAAAGAAAATCATAACATAGAAGCCGTAGTTAGAAGGTCTTGTGGAGTCTGTTGAAAAGAACATAAATCAATATTTTTCTGTTATTTAGAGAAATCGCCCCGCGGCTGAAAGACGATGGAAGAGGTGCGGAAATCTTGGGGAGAAACGTAGTTTTCGCGAGCCTCGGCAATCGTTCCACAGAACTTTCCGCAGCGCGTGCACCTAGGGTCGGGTATTCTTCCTGTTGCGCTTCTAGCGAAGATGAGAGCTCATGTTCTCGAGTGTCTGATCGAAGTCCCGGTCGGTGGCGCGCAGCTGCTCGATCTTGTCGACCGAGTACATGACGGTCGAGTGATGCTTGTCGTTGAACTGCTTGCCGATCTCGGGATAGGAGAGGTCGGTCAGTCTCTTGCACAAGTACATCGCGACCTGGCGAGGAAAGGCAATCTGCTTCGAGTTGTTCCGGCTCTTGATCTCGCTTACCTTGAGACCGTAGTGGCGGGCGACGAACTTGATGATCTCGGCTGCGGAGAGGCGGCGATCCTCGGGCGGAAGAATGTCCTTCAGGGTCTCTTTGGCGAGGTCGAGAGAGAGCGGCTGAGCGGTGAGGGAGGAGAAGGCGAGCACGCGATTGAGCAGGCCTTCGAGCTCACGAATGTTGGACTTGACCTGACGGGCGATGAACAGGGCGACATCGTCCGGAAGGGACACCTTCTCGTTGTCCGCCTTGCGGCGCAGGATCGCGACCTTGGTTTCGAGGTCAGGAGGCTGGATGTCGGCGATGAGGCCCCATTCGAAGCGGCTGCGCAGGCGCTCCTCGAGGGTGGGAATCTCGCGCGGGGAAGAATCCGAGGAGAGGATGATCTGGCGCTGCGCGGTGTACAGGGTGTTGAATGTATGGAAGAACTCTTCTTGAGTGCGCTCCTTGTTGGCGAGGAACTGGATGTCATCGACCAAGAAGACGTCGATGTTGCGGTATCGAGCGCGGAAGTCAGGCATGCGGTTGAAGCGCAGAGAGCTGATGAGGTCGTTTACGAACTGTTCCGCCGCGAGGTAGAGAACGCGCAGGCGTGGGTGGCGCTCGTGTAGTTGATGACCGATCGCGTGGAGAAGATGGGTCTTTCCGAGTCCGACGCCACCGTAGAGAAACAGCGGGTTGTAGCTGTGCGAGGGGCTATCGGCGACGGCGCGGGCGGCGGCGTGGGCGAACTGGTTGGAGGCGCCGACGACGAAACTGTCGAAGACGTACTTGGGATTGAAAGAGGAAGAGCGCTGCTTGGAGGAGCGGCTCGGAGACTTCTCTTCGAGCGAGAAGAGAACCCGGAAGGCGGGTCCCTTCAGCTCGGCTACGGCGCGGTCCACCGCGGGGCGATAGCTTTCTTCTAAGGTGTGAATGAAACGCGGGTTCGGAGCGAGGAGCTCTAAGGACTGGGGGTCCTCGGATCCCACCTTGAGGGGGCGAATCCAGGTTGCGAATTCCTCTTGGTCGAGCTGCTGTTGGAGCTGTTTTTGGAGCCGGGACCAGAGAGAATTAGGCATTGTCGAGCAGCCCGCAGAGGGAGAAGCAATCCACAGGATTTCCACAGTTTGCGGAAAAGTCTCTTTTAGAAAGGGACCCCCGACCACCAAAGGGAAACCGGAACAACTCAGAGAATTCTAACACACCACCACCATCGCGCAAGGCCATAAATGCGTCAAAACGGATGAACGAGATCCCGGAGCGCAGGCGAAACTTCGAGCTCCGCAATCGAGTGCGAATCCAGCGCCGAGCGCAGAGAGAGGGCCCGCTGAAGGAGACCGAAGCCCGCGTGGTGGAAGAACATGTCGATCACGTTCGTCGGACGCGGGTAGAAGACTACGCTGGCGCGTGACGACGGGGCGATGCCGGCTTCCTTGCGCGCGATTGCCACCGCCGTCTCGAGGCCGCCAAGGATATCCACCAAACCCCGCTGCTTGGCGGCGGTACCCGTCCAGACGCGGCCCTCGGCGACGGCGCGCACCGCGTCCTCACTCATCCCGCGCCCGGCCGCGACGTGGCCCACGAACTGATCGTAGACGCTCTGCATCTGACTGGTGAAACGTTGCTTCTGTTCGTCGGTGAAGGGATTGAGAGAGGAGTAGAAATCCGCGTTGGCGCCGCGCCCCAGAGAGTCATGGGTGATCCCCAAGAGGTCCTTCTGGAACCCCTGGGTCACTAGCTTTCCACCGAGGACTCCTATCGAGCCGGTCAAGGTCAAGGGCTCGGCAACGATCTTGTTGGCGCCGCTGGCGATGTAGTAGCCGCCGGATGCGGCGAGGTCGGACATCGAGACGACGACCGGCTTCTTCTTCTTGAGCTCGGTCACGTTGTGGAGGATGAGGTCCGAGGCGAGAGCGGATCCTCCCGGACTGTTGATGCGGAGGACGACGGCGCGCACCGAGTCGTCGTCACCGAGCCGATGGAAGAGGCGCGCCATCCCGTCCGAGCCGATCGTGACCCTTCCGCCCCAAGGGTCGAAGCCGCCGCCACCGCGCACGATCTCTCCTTGCGCGAAGACCACTGCGATCCGCGGACCTCCGGGGCGGGGAAGAGCACGGGCGTAATCTCCCACGTTGATCCAACGGGGTGAGCCTCCAGCAAGGCGATCGATACGGGCGTGAAACTCATCTGGGTAAGAGAGCTCGTCGACGAGCTTGAGGGCAAGGGCCTGTGAGGCGGTGTAGGGTGCGCCATCGATGATCGAAAGCACCCGAGTCAGGGGCAGCTCGCGAGCGGAGGCGATGTCGCTGGTAAGGGTCTTGTAGTCGTCGTCCAGCACGGCGGAGAGGGCGGCTCGCGCCGGCTCTGACATCGCGCTGTTGGTAAAGGTTTCGGAGGCGCTCTTGAACTGCCCGATGTGGACGAATTCGGGATCTATCTTGAGCTTGTCGAAGGTACCGCGCAGAAAGGGCGTCGATGCGTAGAGGCCAATCAGGTTCATCTCGCCCGACGGCGCCAGCGAGATGTGCCCACAGGCGGAGGCGAGGTAGTACTCGAGAGTACCGTTCGACCCCTCTCCGGCGGTTTCGAGGTAGCAGTCTACGAACTTGCCCGCCTTGCGCAAGGACGCCATGAGCCCGCGAATCTCCTCGGCGTGCGCGAGCCCAAAGGAGGTGTCGTCGATCGTAACCGCGAGGCCGCGAACACGAGAGTCGTGGCGCGCCCGAGTGAGACTACGGTAGACGGTCGCGAAGCTGCCGCGCGCACGCGCTCCCGGCAGGGGTAGCGCGACGTTGGGCGCCAGGTCCAGGAAGGGCCCTGAGACTCGCCAGGAGAGAACGATCGGGCCGCTGAGCGAGCGGCTGCTGCGCGCGGCGAGAACCACGAAGGTGGCGAGAAGAGAAGCGAGGATGGCAAGTATGAGGAAGAAGAGCAGCAAGCGCTTCATCGGTAAAGTCCTCCGTTTCACAACTCTCGCAAAAGAAGCGCGGAGAGTAAAGGGACCCGCAAATGCGCCACTCTTGCGGAAAGCGTAGTCCGCGGTTATACTCCACCGCGAGTTCACTCTGAACAAGCGAGCGTGCGCTGGCAAGGCCGGCATTAAGTGGCACAGTGCTTGCAGGAAGAGTGTGCAAGGCAGCACAAGATCATTGAAAAACGGTGTGAGGGAGTCTCGCTTTCCAAGATGAAGTTCCGACCTTTTGTTGCGGAGATCTTTATGATCTCTCCCGTCAAGATCTCATCAAATCCCCTATATAGACAGGGGTAGATCCACGACCAACCTACCAGAAGAGAGAGCTCCTCATACCGTAGTTTGCAAGGCCCGTCGAAGACGACGGGCCTTGTTTTTTTCTCTTCGAAGCTTCGCCGCCCGCCGAATCGGCCACCGCGATACACCGGGCGGCGTCAAAATGACGGTCTGAAAGCCTTCGGCGCCTGAATATACTGGCCGGAATGACCTCGCTCCCTGAGCTTCTCGAGTGGTATCACAGCAAGCGCCGCGACCTGCCGTGGCGGCGTGACACCGATCCGTATCGAATCTGGATTTCCGAGGTCATGCTGCAGCAGACACGCGTGGAGGCGGTGAAGCCCTATTTCGCGCGTTTCCTTGCCCTCTTTCCTTCGGTCGAGAAACTTGCCGCGAGCGAGCTCGAGGCGGTCCTGGCCGCGTGGTCGGGACTGGGGTACTACCGGCGGGCGCGGCTGCTCCATCGGGCCGCGCAGAAGATCGTCGAGGACGGCGGCTTTCCACCGGGCGCGAAGGGGTGGCGGGAGCTTCCCGGGATCGGCGACTACACCGGTGCCGCCATCGCGAGCATCGCTTTTGGCGAGCCGGTTGCGGTCATCGATGGGAACGTCGAGCGGGTGCTCAGCCGCTTGCGGACACTTTCTCTCGATCCCAAGCGCGGAGAGGGCCGGCGAGCGGTACGGCGGTTGGCCGACGAGCTCCTCGATCGTGAACGGCCGGGGGATTGGAATCAGGCGTTGATGGAGCTCGGGGCGACCGTCTGCACGCCGCGCGCACCGCGCTGCGGAAGCTGCCCTCTCGCTGAGGAGTGCCTGGCGCGAGCACGCGGTGACGCGGAGAGGTTTCCACTGTCGGCACGCGCCGCCGCGCCCATTGCGGTCCGTTTGATTGCCGCGATCGTTGAAGATGGGGATCGGGTCCTCCTCTTTCGCCGAGGCGACGACGGGGGACTTCTCGCGGGGACCTGGGAGGTGCCATGGGTCGAAGCCCGAGAGGGCGCCGAGGCGCCAGAGCAACTCTTTGCTCGCGCCTATGGTGGAAGCTGGACTCTCTCTCAGCCGCTCGCCGAGGTTCGTCACTCAGTGACCCACTATCGCCTGACGGTGCAAGTCCGGCGCGCCGAGCTGGTGGCGGGATCACACGTCGGTGAGGGGAGCGAGGCGGGCTGGTTTACGCCCGGGGAGAGAAAGAAGCTGCCACGCTCCTCGCTCCTGGCGAAGATCCTGAAGCAGACCGCTGGCGACACCGGCGCCAGCGAAGCCGCGATCGAGCGCGAACACCTTTAGAGCTCAAAGCAGAGGCAATTGCGCCGGGGCGAGGCGAGGCCAGGCGACCGCTTCTACCTCGTTGAGCCAGTTGGTGCGGGCAGCGGGATCGAGCCGCAGGGCCTCGATGGCCCGGCGATCGAGCTCACGCAGGAGACGTTCGTCGACCGCTCTCTGAAAGGCGGGGTCCGCGGCGCGGATGCCGTCGGGGCTGGGGTCCTCGACGATCGGTACGTGGATCAAGAGGTCGTAGGAGGAGGTCCAGCTCGAAACCAGCTCCTCGAGCTGCGGTTGCGGCCCAGCGGCGATAAGCAGATAGACATAATTGTCGAGCGCGCTTCGATCGCAGATGACCACGGGATAGAGGCTCGCCGCCACCAGCTCCTCCGCGATCTGGGTGTGCAAGATCCAGGACTCGGAAGCGAGGGAAGTTTCTTCGTTGATCGGCAGCGGGCAACGGCGCGCCACCTCGTGGACGACGTCGAGGGCGACGTCGCGGGCCTTGAGGCGCGCGGCGAGGCCGTAGCACAGGGTCGTCTTTCCGACTCCGTGCGAGCCGATGAATGCGATCTTGAAGGCGCGATCGGTCACGGGACCATCCTATGCGAGAGCGAGGAGAACGGACTCGAGGATGTCGCACGCGGCGTCGAGCTGGCGCTCCCCAATGGTGAGCGGCGGCGTGAGCTCGAGCGTGCGCCCGTGAGCGCCGCCGCCGACGACCAAGACCCCCCTCTTGAGAAGCTGGTGGACCGCTTGCCGGGCGTCTTCGCGGCTCTTGAGCTCGATGCCCCAGAGGAGACCGCGGCCCCGCACCTGCGAGATCCGGGGGATGCGGTCGGGCCAGCCACGGAATCGCCGCTCGAGGCGACGCCCGAGACGGGCGACGCGGGTGGTGAGGCGGCGGGAGGAGATCTCATCGAGCACCACGCGGGCGGCGGCCACGCTCAAGGGGTGGGCGAGGAAGGTGGCGGTGTGGAGGGCTTCGCCGTCTCGGTCCCAGGGGGCGAAGACGCTCCTGCGAGCGACGACCGCGGCGATCGGCAGGCCGCCTCCGAGGGCCTTGCCGCAACAGAGGAGATCGGGCGCGATCTTTTCGTGGTCGACGGCGAAGAGCCTGCCGGTGCGGCCGAAGCCGGTGAGGATCTCATCGGCGATGGTGAGCACCCCGGCGTCCTGACACATTCGCGCGACCGCGGCGAGCCAACCGGGAGGCGGAACGATGACCCCTTCGCGCCCCGCGATCGGCTCGAAGAGCAGGGCGGCGACGTCATGGCGGCGGGCGAGCAGGCGTTTTATACGGACGGGGTCCGAGCCGTAGGGAAGACGAAGAACATGCGGGTTGAGCTGAGCGGCGAACGGTTCGCGGAAGCCGGGGCGGGAGGTCGCGGCCAGAGCCCCGAGGGTGGTTCCATGGTAGGCGGGATCGAAGGCGACGATCGCCTTGCGACCGGTCTTGAGGATCGCGCTCTTGATCGCGATTTCCACGGCGTCGCCGCCGGAGATCGCGAAGTAGACCTGGCGAGGATCGTCGCGGCGGTGGCGAACCGGCGCGAGGCGCGCGAGCCGGCGCGCGAGCTCGACTCTTCCGGGGTGGGCGGCGACGTCTCCTAGGGCGTGAACGAGGAGATGGGCTTGGCGCTCGATCGCGGCGACCATCGCGGCGTTGCGGTGCCCGAGGACGGCGGCGCCGAATCCGGCGGAGAGGTCGACGTACCGGTTCCCGTCGACGTCCACGACGTTGGCGCCCTTGGCCTCACGCCATGGCGGGTAGGCGGCGCCGCCGGAGACCGTGTTGACGAGGGGGGCCTCGTACCGAGCGAGCTCTCGGATGAGGTGGCGTGCCTCTGGGCCGGGCGGCGCGACGCGCATGCGTGGACCCAGATCACCGCGCCTTAGAGTTCCCTTAAGTTGTTTAACCAAAATGGCTTATAGCTCGCTTCTACCGACCAGCGAACGCGCCAGGGTGACCTCGTCGGTGTATTCGATATCGCCCCCCACCGGCATGCCGAAGGCGAGCCGGGTGACGCGCACGCCGCGCGGCTTGAGGAGGCGGACGAGATAGAGGGCGGTTGCTTCTCCCTCGACGCTTGGATTGGTCGCGAGAATGACCTCTTCGACGCCGTTGAGGCGGCCGAGCAAACCGGCGATCGCGAGCTCGTCCGGTCCGATGCCCCGCTGCGGCGAAAGGGCGCCCAAGAGGACGTGATAGAGCCCCCGGTATTCGCGGGTTCGCTCGATCGGTTGAATGTTGAAGGGTTGCTCGACGACGCAGATTCTGGTGCGGTCGCGTTCGGGGTCGCTACAGATCGAGCACGGCTCGACGTCGGTGATCGCGTTGCACTGGGAGCAGTGGAAGAGCTTCTCCTTGACCTCGACGATAGCCGCGGCCAGCTCGCGCGCCGCGCTCTCGGGAGTGCGGAGAAGATGGTGAGCCAGCCGGGTGGCGGTGCGCGGCCCAATTCCCGGTAGGCGGGAGAGTTGCGCGATGAGGCGCTCGAGAGGCCCGGGCATTGGGGACCGACCTCAGGGCATGCCTGGGAGCCCGGGCATACCCCCAACCTTGCTTTGTAGCTCCTCGTCGACCATGCGTCCGGCCTCGTTGACAGCGGCAAGCACCAAATCGGCGAGCATCTCCGCGTCGTCGGGATTCATCACCTCGCGATCGATAATCACGCCTACGAGCTGCTTTTGGCCGTTCATCTTCACGGTGACCATGCCGCCACCAACCGTGGCCTCGACCTCGAGCTCGGCCATCTCGCGGGTGAGGCGCTCCTGCATCTGTTGCGCCTGTTTCATCAACTTTTGAATGTTCATGCCGGCTCATCCTCCTGCCTTGCTTGCTCATCGTCTGCGGTGTCGACTCGATCAACGGCTTCGATTCTGCCACCAAAGATGTCCAGGACGGCCTGAACCGCGGGATCGTCCGGCAGGTCCTCGGTGGCGCCGCTCGGCGCGGCCTCTTGCTCACCATCGCGCGAAAGCGCTGTCTCTCGTGCGTCGCTCGGGGGATCAGCGCCCGGCGCGACCGAGAGCAGACGCCAACGGGCGTCTTTCCCCCACACCGCCTCTACGGCCTGGGTGAGCACTTCGCGGTTGGCGCTGCGCTCGAGCTTCTTCGGCAGCCAACCGTCGTCGCTCGCGTGGTGGATCTGTAGCTCGCCGTCGGTGAACTCCAGGGCCCGAGCGGCGCTCAAGTGGGCGGCGAGCGCTTGCTTGTGCAGGCTCACCTGCTCGAGGAAGCGGGCGACGGGAGAAGAGTCATCCGCCGCGAACGGGGCCGGAGGGGGATCGTCCCCTTCGGGTGCTCGCTCGGGAGGGGGGTCGGGAACGGCGTCGGGTGCGCTGTGGCGCGAGGCGACCGCCTTGCGGGAAAGGCCCGGCGGGCCCGATTTCCCGCTCTTCGGAAGCGACGGGGTGGGGCCCTGCCCGAGGAGCTCTTCCACCCGAATCAGCTTGGGGAGCTCAGCGGCGCGAAGCAAGGCGATTTCGAGCGCCAAACCGCCGACCTCGCTTCTCCTGAGGGTCGACTCGCTGGCGAGAAGGTGGTTGAGCAGGCGCAGCAGGTTCTCGTAACCCGCGTGATGCGCGACCTGTTTGAGGCTCTCCGCCGCCTCGCCGGAGAGCTCGAGCGGGAGGGACTCGCTCAGCGCCAGATGGAGCGCGTCTCGACAGTAGGCGAGAAAGTCCGTGAAAGTGCGACGAGGGTCGAAGCCCTGGGCGAGCTCCTCTTCCACCAGGGCGGCGACGGTCGAGGAGTCACCCGCGAGGACCGCTTCGAGGAGGTGCTCCAGATGTTCGGGGCCGACGCCGCCCACGAGCTTGGCGGCGGCGTCATCGCTGATCGCTCCCGAACCGAACGTCGCCAGCTGATCGAGGAGCGCGACCGCGTCGCGCACGCTCCCGTCGCCGGCGCGCGCGATCGACGCCAGCGCCCCAGGGCTAACGGTGATCGACTCTTCGCGCGCCAGCTTTTCGAGATGCTCGGTCATCGCCGCCAATGGAACGCGGCGAAAGTTGAATTCCTGACAACGCGACAGGATCGTTGCCGGCACGGCTTCGACCTCGGTGGTGGCGAAGACGAATACGAGGTGCGGGGGTGGCTCCTCGATGATCTTGAGCAAAGCGTCGAAGGCCTGGCGCGAGAGGCGGTGAACCTCGTCGAGAATCACCACCTTGTAACGATCCCGGGCCGGGCCGTAACGGAGACTCTCGGTGAGCTCGCGCACCTGCTCGACCTTGGAGTAGGTGGCTGCGTCGATCTCGAGCACGTCGATGTCGCTGCCCCGAGTGATCTCGCGGCAAGGCACGCATTCGTTGCAGGGAGTGGCGGTGGGCCCGTGCACGCAGTTCAGGGCCTTGGCGAAGATGCGCGCCACCGAGGTCTTGCCGATGCCGCGAATCCCCGAGAAGAGATAGGCCTGGGAGATCCTGCCGTCGGCTAGAGCGTTGCTGAGCGCGGTGACGATCGGCTCTTGGCCGACCACCGTCGAGAAATCCTGTGGTCGCCACTTGCGGGCAAGTACCTGGTAGGACATCGGCTCAGAGTGAACGCGGATCCGGGTCAGGGCTCGGGACGAAGGCGAGGCGCCCTGGGCCCCGGCTCTCGGCGAGAGACCAACGAAGGGCTCCGGTTGATCTGCGGCACCCGGTCGAAGGACCTTATCGCTGCTCCCTTCCGGGCCTGACGAGGTTCGGAACCGGCCGGTGCACAGGACCCGAACCCTTCGTCGGTCTCTTGCACCTCGAATGCTAGTGGGTCGGGGGCCTTAAGTAAAGCGAGGAGCGGTTTACCGGCGCTTCCTCATTGGGTAAGATCGGCGATCCGGCGGCTCCCTCGCCGGCGCGCGAGGAAGAGGAAGTGAACGACCTGGATTTCATGAGGGAAGCGCTGGCCGAAGCGCGCCTCGCCGCGCTCGAGGGCGAGGTGCCGATCGGCGCGGTCCTGGTGCGCGACGGCGAGATCATCGGCCGGGGAAGAAACCGGCGTGAACGGGGTGGCGATCCACTGGCGCACGCCGAGCTCGAGGCGATACGGGAAGCGAGTGCCGCGACCCCGGGTTGGCGTCTCGAGGGTACCTCGATGTTCGTGACCCTGGAGCCCTGCGCCATGTGCGCCGGGGCTCTAGTGGCGAGCCGGGTCGAGCGCCTGGTCTTCGCCGCGCCCGATCCCAAGGCCGGGTTCTGCGGTAGCCTGGGGAATCTCGTGGAGGACCCGCGCCTGAACCACCGGTTGGTGGTGGAGCGGGGACTTCTCGAAGAGGAGTCGGCCGGCCTTCTGACCGGCTTCTTTCGCCGCTTGAGAAACGGCGAAGAGCTCATTGAAGCGAATCGTTGAGGAGAGGTGTCCGAGTGGTCTAAGGAGCACGCCTGGAGAGCGTGTGTAGGGTCTCCCTACCGTGGGTTCGAATCCCACCCTCTCCGCCAGTCTCAGCGTCACGCTGGACGGGCGGTGATTCGCACTTGTTGTCAAGACCTGATCGAAACGGAGAGGTGCCGGAGTGGTCGAACGGGGCGGTCTCGAAAACCGTTGACCGGGCAACCGGTCCGTGGGTTCGAATCCCACCCTCTCCGCCAAGCTTGCCGTTGTCCCTACACGATCGCCAGGAGTCCGAAGCCAGCCTCGACTTAGAAGCCCGGGGGTCGTTCGCTGCTCACCCCGAGCCGGCGCTCGAGGGCGATTCCCACCCTTCCCAGCGTTCCCTCGTCGAACAGTCGCCCGATCAAGGTCACGCCGTGCGGCACCCGCCGCGGGGATGAGAAGGTGGGAAGCGGATGGCGCGGGTCCGGCGCCCAGTCGCTGCGCGCCTTGGACACCTCGACGAAACCGGCACGAAGGGTGAGGGATGGCTGGCCCGTGAAGTTGGCGATGGTGAGCATCTCGTCGCGTAGTGAGGGCACCAGGAGAAGGTCGACGCGCGCGAGAATGCGCTCCATCACCTCGGCCACCGAACGTCTCATCCGGTCGGCCTGGACGAAGTCGACCGCAGAGAGGAAGCGGGACTGGCGAAAGAGGTTGGGCCAAGCGCCGGATACCTGCTCGCGCATCTGGTCGACGCCGCCGTTCAGGGTGAGCTCCTCGAAAGCCGCGGCCGCCTCCGCGAAGAGAATGGGCTGGAGCGACTGGTACGGCCAGTCGGGGAGCTCCAGCGCCACCGGCTTGAGCCCGAGCTCGCGCAGGGCCGCAAGGGCGGTGCGGTCGACCCCGGTGGCCGGGCTCTCGTTCATCCAGCGGGGAAAATAGCCGAGACGCAACGACCGAACGGGGCTTTGGGCGTCGAAGTCCAGATGACTCGGGACGCTCGCCACGTCGCCCGGATCGGGTCCGCTGATCGCGTGCAGCACGAGCAACGTGTCCTCGACCGCGCGCGCCATGGGTCCCAGTTTGTCGAGCGACCAGCACAGAGTCATGGCGCCGGTTCGCGCCACCCGCCCATAGGTCGGTCGCAGGCCCGTGATGCCGCAGCGCATGGAGGGTCCGATGATGCTGCCCTCGGTTTCGCTGCCGATGGCGAAGGCGACGAGACCCGCGCCGACGGCGGCCCCGGGGCCGGCGCTGGAGCCCGAGGAGCCTTCCTCGGGAAGCCACGGGTTCATGGTCTGGCCACCGAACCAGATGTCGTTCAAGGCGAGGGCTCCCATGCTGAGCTTCGCCACCAAGACCGCGCCCGCCGCCTCGAGGCGGGTGACGACAGCGGCGTTGTCCGTGGGCACCCGGTGGCGGAAGGGAGCCGCGCCGTAGGTAGTGGGAATGCCGGCCGTGTCGAGAAGGTCCTTGGCGCCCCAGGGAATGCCGTGCAGGGGGCCACGATAGCGCCCCGAAGCGATCTCGCGGTCGGCGCGCCGAGCCTGCTTCAGGGCGAGCTCCGGGGTCAGGGTAATGACGCAACGCAGTTGAGGATTGAAGCGTTCGAGACGCGCGAGGTAGATGCGGGTGAGGCGTTCCGAGCTGAGCTTCCGCGCCTCGATCCAGCGTGAGAGCTGCGAGACGGAGGCAAAGGCGATGTCCTCATCCCGTCTGGGCAGCGGTCCGGGTTCGCTGTTGGCGCGCACGAAGCGATCGCGTTGTGGTCCGGCGGCGGCGCCGGGCAATACGGGGTTCCAACGAGAGGCCGGCGCGAGGTCGGCGGCGAGGGAGAGCTTGCGCGGTCCGGTGCGGCGCTCGTAGAGGGCGGCCATGTTGCCGCGCCAGCTCGCCGCCGCTTGCTCCTTGTGCGCCTCGCTCAAGGTCACCTGATCGAGCTTCTCCGCTTCGCTGAAGGTGGCGGCGGAGACCCGGGGCCCGACCTTGGGCCCGGTGCCGAAGGCCGGTGGCTCGCCTGCCGGTGACTTGGCCGGCGGCGTGCTCTGGCCGTGGAGCTTGGTGGCGAGCCCCAAGAGGCTCAGGGTAGAGAGGGTAAAGAATTCACGCCGCGACTTCGTCATGGGGCCTCCCGATGGCTCAGAGAGCTCAGAGAGCTCAGATGGCTCAATCGTCCGTTTCGAGAGGGGGGAGCTCGGCTCCTCCCTCCGGATCTCCGCCCCTACTCTACTCGGGGAGCGGGCCTTGCGCAGCGGGAGCTTGACCGTTTGGCTCCTCCGCCGCTAGAATTCGAGGTTCGTGCTAGACGCGGCTCGTTGCGCTCTTCTCTGACTGCGCGCCGGCAACTCGAGACAGGCGAGAACAAGAGGGTTAGGAACGTGAAACGTACTTATCAGCCGAACAACCGGCGTCGCAAGAAGACGCACGGCTTCCGCATTCGCATGCGCACCCGCCAAGGACGCGCGGTTCTCTCGCGGCGCCGCCGCCAGGGGCGCAAGCGGCTTTCGGTCTAGTGACCGACAACGGGCGCTCGGCGGTTGGCGACGAGCGACTGAGCGCCCGAGAAGGTCTGCGGCAACGAGGGGACTATCAGGCCTGCTACCGTCATGGCCGGCGGCGCAACGGAGCGCTGGCAACCCTCTACTACCGACCCAACGATCTTGGTTACCCGCGGCTCGGAATCACGGTGAGCCGCAAGGTCGGCGGATCGGTCACCCGGCATCGGATCAAGAGGAGAATCAAGGAGATCTATCGCCGATGGAGCGAGCGCAGGAGTCTGCCGCCGTTCGACCTGGTGGTCCACGTGCGGCCGGGAGCGTCGGAGGCGAGCTTCGAAGACTGGCGTCGCGAGCTGATCGCCATGCTGGAGAAGCTCCGCGACGGGGGCCTCTCGCGCTCGCCGCGCGCGGCTCGTTGATCTTGCTCCGCGCCTACAAGCGTTGGATCTCACCCCTGCTGCCCCGTTCGTGCCGCTTCTCCCCCACCTGTTCCGAGTACGCCCAGCTGGCCATCGTCAAGTACGGCTTCTGGCGCGGCGGCGGGCGCGCCCTGCTTCGCATCTTGCGCTGTCAGCCGCTGTTTCCGGGAGGGATCGACCTCCCTTAGCCCTGGCGCCGCTCCGGCGCCGCGCCGACCAAAGAGGAAATCGAAGCCGTGGAAACTAGACGAATGCTGCTCGCCGCGTTGCTTTCGCTCGCGGTTTTGGTCCTCTGGCAGTTCATCTTTCCGCCTGCCAAGCCGCCGGTGAAGCCAAAAGCCAAAGCGGAAACGGCGGCGAGCGCTTCCACACCGAAGTCAGAGACGGAATCTCAGGGCGCCACATCGACATCGACGCCGAGCGCGGGCCAAGGGACCATCGGGGAGACGGAGGGAGCGAAAAAGCCTCAGCCAGAGGCGAAGCCGGCCCCGGCTGCTCCCAAGGCGGTCGCGATTCCGGCGGGAACCGCGGCCCAGAACGAGGAGCGGCCGGTGGTCGAAACGAGCACCTATCGCGCCGAGCTCACCAACCGCGGGGCCGAGCTTCTCTCTTACGTGATCAAGAGCCAGACCGACGCCAAGGGAAATCCGGTCGACCTGGTGCGGCGCCGAGAGACGGGCCCCTATCCCTTTGCCCTGACCACGGGGGCGGGTGCCGCTTCCCCGCTCAACTCCGCCCTCTTCACCGTCGACAAGAAGAAGGACAAGGATGGACACGTCGAGTTCGACTTTCGCTACTCGGGGAGCGAAGGCGCGGCCGAGAAGAGCTTCACCTTCCTCCCTGGCGGCATCATAAAGATCAAGATCTCGGTTCCCGGAGGGGAGCCCTGGGGCATCTACGTCGGTCCCGGGGTGCGCAATCCGAGCGCCAAGGAGCTCGGTAACCGCTTCGAAGAGCGGGACGCGGTCTATCTGGACGGCACTGACATCAAGAGGGAGAAGGCCGAGAAGGAGTACAAGGACAAGACGATCTCGACCGGTGCGGTCCGCTGGTTCGGGCTCGAGGACACCTACTTCTTGACCGCGTTGGTGCCCGCCGAGCCCATGGACCACGCGGTCCTTCATCCCCTCCTGGTTCAGCGCCTGCCCTCCGGGGTCTTTCGCTTTTCGGCGGTGCCCCCGAAGGACAAGATCACCAGCGCCGAGAAGAAGCTGACCCGTTCCTACTCGTGGATTCTCTATCCGCGCGGCAAGCAGGTGAGTCTCACCGGCTATCTAGGAACCAAGCAGTACGACCGCTTGGCGGCGATGCCGTACGGCTTCGAGCGGACTGTTGATTGGGGCATCTTCGGCTTCATCTCCCGCCCCTTGCTCTGGGGCTTGCAGTGGATCTACAGCCATATCGTTCCCAACTACGGCTGGGCGATCATCATCATCACCCTTCTGATCAAGCTGGTTCTGTTTCCGCTGACGGCCAAGGGGCAGGCCTCGATGCAGAAGATGCAGAAGGTGAACCCCAAGATCCAGGCAATCCGCAAGAAGTACCGGGGCAAGATGCGGGACAAGAACGGGAAGATGAACTACGACGTTCAGAAGAAGATGAACGACGAGATCATGGCGCTTTACCGGGAAGAGGGGGTCTCACCGGCAGGTGGCTGCCTGCCGATGCTGATCCAGATTCCCGTGCTCTGGGCGTTCTACGAGCTTCTCGCCAAGGCGGTCGAGATTCGCCACCAGCCCTGGATCTTCTGGATCAAGGACCTCTCGGCGGCCGATCCCTACTACATCTTGCCGATCGTCATGGGCGCGACACAGTTCTTGCAGCAGAAGTTCGCGCCGATGGGCACCGGCGATCCCACCCAGAAGAAGATCTTCCTCTTGATGCCGGTCGTCATGACGGTGCTCTTCCTGGGCTTCCCCAGCGGCATGGTTCTCTACTGGCTGACCAATAACGTCCTCACAATCGTCCAGCAGTGGCTTTACAATCTCTGGCAGGAGCGAAAGAAGGCGGCCGCGGCCGCGTAGGCGTTCAGAAACGGTGCCCGGACGAAGATTCTTTGCAGGCGATTCTCTGGAGCAGGCCGTCATGCGGGCCGCTCGTTACTATGAGCTGTCGCCCGAGGAGATCGCCTTCGACCTGGTGGGCAAGAGGCACGGTTTCGTCAAGCGCCGCCGCCGGGTGATTCTACGAGTCGATCCCGATCATCCCAAGCGGGAGGCGCGGGAGCCACGCGCACCGAAAGCGCGCCACCTGCCATCCCCCGCTCCGAAGCCGGTCGAGCCCGAGAAGCGGACTCCCCCGGAAGCGGTCCGGGAAGCCGCTCCCGAAGCTCGGCCCGCAACTTCGCGCCGGGCGGCTGGGGCTGAGCTTCCCAAGAAGGACCTGCCGAGAGCGGAGGGCGCCCTCGCCCTGGCGGTCGAGAAGTGCCTGGATCTAATCCTCCATTTCCTTCATCTCGCTCCCGAGGCGGAAGTGCTGCAAGGGGATGGTTGCCTGGAGGTCGAGCTCGCCGGGAAGGATGCCGCCTTCCTTCTGCGTGACGATGGCGCCCTCTTGTGGGCCCTGGAAGATCTTCTGCCTCGCTTCGTCTTCGGGTTGATCGGAGAGACCGTGGCGGTGCGGGTCGACGCCAACGGCTTTCGGCGCGGACGCCAGCTGGAGCTCGAGCGGATGGCGCGGGCGGTGGCGGATGAGGTTGACGAGAGCGGCAGGCCGCGAGCGCTCGAAGCTCTCTCCCCCGCCGAGCGCCGGGTGATTCACGAGACCCTTGCCGATGACCCGCGGGTAACCTCGAAGAGCGAAGGAAGGGGCCTCCGCCGCCAGATTGTCGTCCGTCCGCGCTGAACGGCGCGATTCTCATGTTTCACGTGAAACATTTAGCGGCCCGGGGTCCCGGAATGGGGTTGAAGTTGCGGCCCAGAAGCGAGAGGACGTCGGTTGGCCTTTGAGCTTCCGGACTTCAGTCGCGGCGCGCTCGATCGTCGCCTGCAAGAACTCTCTCCGGAGAGACTTTCCGTCCGGACGCTCGAGAGTCTAGCCGCCATCTATGCCGAGCTTCGGCGCTGGAACCGGCGACTCCCTCTCATCGGGCGAGGCACTCGCGAGGTGGTTCTCGAGCGACACTTCGGCGAGTCGCTCGCGGCTCTGCCGCTGCTTGCGATGAGCGGCGGTGATCTGGTAGATGTGGGGTCGGGCGCCGGCTTCCCCGGTCTCGTTCTGGCGGCAGCGCGACCCGGGTGGTCCGTGACTCTGATCGAAGCGCGCGAGCGGAAATGGGCATTCCTCGCGGCCGCGAATCGAGCGGCGGGTTTATCTTGCCGTTGCCTCAATGCTAGAGTCGGTCCCGCACTCCCCGAGGGGGTGCCGGTGCGAGTCGACGTGGTGACCGTGCGTGCCGTCGAGCTGGAGGAGCAAGTAGTCGCGCCCTTGCGCCCGCGGATGGGCCGGGGCGCGCGGCTCTTGTGCTGGCGGGGTGCGAAGGGCGTGCCGGCCCTCGAGGGGTTTTCGCCTGGCCGCGAGATCTCTTTGGCGGGCAGCGAGAGCCGCAGGATCGTCGAGCTGATGGTGGTCGAGCCAGGAGAAGGGTGAGCGGGTGATGCCGGTTCTGGCAATCGCGAATCAAAAGGGCGGAGTCGGGAAGACGACCACCGCGATCAACTTGGGCGCGGCGCTCGGGGCTTTGGAGAAGCCCGTCCTCTTGGTCGACTGCGATCCCCAGGGCAATGCGACTCGCGGCCTCGGGCAGACGGCGGAACCCCCCAACCTCTACCACGTTCTCACCGGTGCCGCTTCGGCCCGAGACGCAGTGCGGCCGTCCGGCTTTCCCAACCTGTACATCCTGCCGGCTGATCGTAACCTGGTGGGAGTGGAGGTCGAATTCGTCGACCTCGATCGCTGGGAGCAGCGCCTCAAGGATGCCCTGGCGGGCGTGGCTGAACGATACGAGTGGGTCTTGCTCGACTGCCCGCCCTCGCTCGGCCACTTGACAGTTATCGCTCTAGTGGCGGCGGACGGCGTGCTGGTGCCGCTGCAGTGCGAATACTTCGCGCTCGAGGGGATTAGCGAGCTCCTGGCGACGGTCCGGCGCATCCAGAGTGGAGCTAATCCACGTCTCGAGGTGCGCGGTATCCTGCTCACCATGTTCGACGACCGCACGAATCTCTCGAAAGATGTGGCAGAGGAGGTGCGGACTCACTTTCACGACAAGGTCTACGAAACCATCGTGCCGCGCAACGTCCGTCTTGCCGAAGCCCCGAGCCACGGATTGCCGATCCTGAACTACGACATCCGCAGCCGTGGCGCCGAGGCCTATCTCTCCCTTGCCCGCGAGCTGGTCCGGGGGGTGGCATGAGCGCAGCGAGAAAGCGTGGTCTCGGGCGGGGTCTCGATGCCCTACTCGGCGCCGAAGAGGGAACGAGAATGTTGCCGCTCGACGCCCTCAAGCCCAACCGCCTGCAGCCGCGCTCTCTCTTCGACGAGGGTGGCCTCGCTGAGTTGGCGCAGTCGATTCGCACCCAGGGCGTGGTGCAGCCACTGATCGTGGCGCCGCGGCCCGATGGCAGCTACACCATCATCGCCGGCGAGAGGCGCTTTCGCGCCGCGCGTCTTGCCGGGCTGGACCAGGTTCCTGTCGTGGTGCGAGAGGTCGCCGACGAGCGCGAGCTTCTCGAGCTCGCCTTGGTCGAAAATCTCCAGCGCGCCGACCTCAATCCCCTGGAAGAGGCTGAGGCCTATCAGGAGTTGGGTGGACGGTTCGGACTCTCGCACGAGGCGATCGGCGATCGAGTGGGAAAGAG
This sequence comes from Thermoanaerobaculia bacterium, assembly GCA_046704885.1. Taxonomy (GTDB): domain Bacteria; phylum Acidobacteriota; class Thermoanaerobaculia; order Multivoradales; family JBJKRB01; genus JBJKRB01. Next base: position 29,442 of record JBJKRB010000198.1, read on the forward strand.
TCGGGCCGCGATCACGAACGCCTTGCGCCTCCTCCGTTTGCCCCCCGAAGTCCACGATCTCTTACGGGATGGGAGGTTGACGGCGGGTCAGGCGCGTCCGCTTCTGGCGCTTTCGGACTCCGCGGCCCAGCTCCGGTTGGCCGAGCGCGCCGTCAGCGAATCGCTCTCGGCACGCGACATTGAACGCCTCACCGGTGAGAGGCGGAGAGCGAAGAAGAGCTCACCTACCAAGCGCCGAGTGGATACTAATACCGCCGCCGCCGAAGAGCGCCTGGCCAAGCGCCTACAAACCAAGGTGGAGATTCGGCGGCGCGGGAAAAGCGGAGATATACGCATATACTTCCACAACGAAGAGTCCCTGATGAGGATCTTCGACCTGCTGATGAAGCGAGGGAGCTGAACATGAAGTCTTCAGGAGAAAGGGCACGGGGAGACCTCAACGGGTTTCTCGACGCGGGTTGCCATATCGAAGGTGAATTGCGTTTCGAGGATACTTTTCGGATCGAGGGCGACCTCAAGGGAAAGATCATCTCCTCTGGCGAGCTGGTAGTTGGCGAGCAAGGCGTGGTGGACGGCGAGGTTCATGCCGGAAATATCCTGATCGCCGGCCGGGTGAAGGGGAAGCTCGAGGCTGAAAGGCGAATCGAGATCGCCCCGACGGGGCGGGTGGAGGGAGAGCTCGTGACACCCGCGCTGATCATCGAAGACGGCGCGAAATTCGAGGGGCAGTGCTCGATGGTGACGGCGCAAGGAGGCGCTAAAGCAGCGGCCTCCGAGCCCGGAGCGCAAGTTTCCAAGCTCCCCCTGACGGGCTCGCGCAAGGCCTGAGACCGGGCCTACTCCTCCGACGCCGATCCTTCAGGCGCCAGGGTCTCATAGGACGGCACGAAGCTCAGCGGATGTTGGCTCAAGAAGCTCGTGGTAAACGCCGAAGTGATCACTCGGCCGTCGAGATCGCGGGCTACTGGGTAGCCGAGGCCGTAGATGAGGGTAGGGAGCACGTCGATCAGCTGAACGCCGCCTGACATCGTTCCGGCGCGCACTCCATCTCCCGCCAGAAGGAAGATCCCGTCCGGCGCGCTTGCCGTCCGGCCGCCCAGCGCCGGACTCCCAGTTAGCCTTCTCCACAACTGATCCCAGCGCCCCGGTGGATCCATGCCATAGGCCGAAACGACGGCCAACAGGCGTGGCGGCGACTCCTGTCGCCACAGCTGGGAAAGGAAGAAATCGAGCTGCTGGTAGTAGGCCGAGACCCAGAGCGCTGCCTGGCGGTCGGGCGCATCGGAAGCTCCCTCGAACTGGACCGCAGAAAAACCTCCGAAGAATTGGCGTGATACCGAGGCGAGACCGGGGAGCATGAGAAACATCGCATCGGGTGCCGGCTGCTGACTGGTCAAGAAGAGGGTGAGCGATTCGCGCCAGCGGTCGGCCGCAAAGTCGTCGATCAGGAGGCTTGGGGGGTGATCGCCGAAGCGGCCGCGAACCTCCGGGTCGAGGACGGAAGGAGCGACGCGAAAGAGCTTGCCGCGCTCGGCCAGCTCCGACGGCACCGCGGTCGAGGCGGCGGGCTGATCGCTGAAGAAGCGGTCGGCGAAGGCAAAGGCGAGGTTGCTCGGAGGGGGCCACGAGACGGGCCATCCGAGAAGGGCCGTGGAGATTCCGAGACGGGAGAACACCTCCCATGCGGCAAGCCCGGAGCGGTTGCGCGCGTCGACGGGTTGCGGCCGAACCCAGAAGGTGCCCCAATGCGAAAAGGCGACCCCGGTCGGCAAGAGCCGCATCATTGCTCCGGGGGCCAAGAACGGTGCGGGAAATTGCTGCCAGCCGAGAATTTTGTGCTTGTACGGTAACTTGCCTGTGGCAAGTGTTGTCCAGAGGGCGGGATCACGCACGGGGGACAAGGTGGTGAGACGGGCCGAGGCGCCGGTGCGCAGGAGCTGAGAGAAGAAGGGCAGTCGGCCTTGCTCGGCGAGCGGCAAGATCGCGTCGAGCGTGGCGCCATCGATCCCCACGACCCACAAGTGAGGGCGGCGCTCCACCTCGAGGGCGGTGGGTCGAGGGCTGAGCGTGGGACGAGGTTGAAACGCCTCGCGACGCTCGACCATGACGTAGACCGACAGCAGAGCGAGCAGCGTCAAGCCGATCCAGCTGCGGCGACCGTAACGTCTCCGATGCAGGCCATGGAGCAGCGCCGTGTAGAAACAGATCAAGGCGGCGAGGCTCAGCCACAAGGCTGCCTTGATGAGGCGCACGTTGATTCCGGGCGGCAAATAGAAGGCGAAGTGCGAAGCGTGATACCAATCGAGAGTCGCGGCTCCAGCGAGGACCGACGAGAGAGCCCAAGGGAGCAGGCGTTGCACCGAGCGTGGTCGCCGCCAACACCAGGGCAGCAGAAAGAGGGCGCTGGCGCTACCCACAGTCGTTCCGTAGATCAGGATGGCGCGAGTGAGCGGGAGAGGCGTGAAGGGTAGATCGGGGTTGAGAAAGAAGAGCAACCCGGCGATCTGAGTACCGGCGAGGAATCCGGGTAGGAAGGCGGCAGCGAGAGCGGCTAGGAATCGAGCGGCGGAAGGTGTCGGCTGGTCGCTGGACGAGGGGAGCGCCATAGATGCGGCAGATGCGCCGGATGCGGCTGATCCCCGACTCCGACGCGTGGAAGGAGCAGGCTCTGCTAGAGTCTGGGCCACTCCGTGGGGACCGTGGACCGCTCGCGCCGTCGCTCGCATGCTAGCAAATCCGCCGCAGCCCACTCGAGGGTTCGAGGCCATCGCTTTCTGATAACGCCATGCTGAATCGGTTGCTTGCCGGCGTCTATCCGATCGTCCGTCCCTTGCTCTTCCAGCTCGACGCCGAAAGATCTCACCGGCTGGTGCTCGAAGCGCTCGCCGTGCTTGCCAAGGCGACAGGTCGCCGGCGCGCCGATGACGGGGGCGGCCGCTTGCGGCAGACGCTCTTGGGGCTCGACTTTCCCAATCCCGTTGGGCTCGCCGCCGGCTTCGACAAAGACGCGAAAATCGCCGCCCTACTTCCCGCTCTGGGTTTTGGCTTCGCCGAGGTCGGGACCGTGACTCCCGAACCACAGAAGGGAAACCCACGGCCACGGTTGTTCCGCTACATCACCCAGGAGAGCCTGCGCAATGCGATGGGTTTCAACAGCGCCGGCATGGCGGTCGTCGCCCGCCGCCTCGCCGCGCTCGGTGGCCTCTCCATACCGCTCGGCATCAACATCGGGAAGAACCGCGGCACTCCGCTCGCCAACGCGCTTGGGGACTATCGTCGCCTCCTCGATGGAGTGGGGGATCTCGCGCAGTTTGTCGTCGTCAACGTGTCTTCGCCCAACACTCCCGAGCTTCGCCGCTTGCAGGACAAAGGGTGGATCGAAGAGCTCTTGGCGATGGCTGGAGCCATCACCACGCGTCCGATCCTGCTCAAGCTCTCGCCCGATCTCGATGTCGAGAAGGCAGTGGAGCTTGCCTCCGGGGCTTGTGAGCGCGGCGTTGCGGGAATCGTCTTGACCAACACGTCGACGGACTATTCCCTATTGTCGGGGGTGGACCCGGTGGGAGGATTGAGTGGGCGGGTGCTCCGCGCCAGGAGCTTTGAGCTGCTCGAAGCGGTGGCGGCCGAGCTCGCAGGAGAGACGCTCTTGGTCAGTGTCGGCGGGATCGACTCGGGCGATGAAGCCTACCGGCGGATACGAGCGGGCGCCTCATTGGTCGAGCTCTATACCGCTTGGATCTACCGTGGCCCGGGCCTGGTACCGAGGATTCTCCGCCGGCTCGAGCGCCGCCTCGATAAAGATGGCTACGCGACGATTGGCGAAGCGGTCGGTGCTGACCGGAGGCAAGGGAGGAAGGCATGAACGAGACCAAGGAGCGCCTGGAGCACATCGCCCTGGCGTTCGACACCGACGACCGGGCCGAATTCAGCTCGTGGTGCGCCGAGCTCGGACCGCGCGTAGCGGTCGTCAAGGTAGGCCTCGAGGCTTTCGTGCGCTGGGGCTCGGAGGCCGTGGAAGAAGCGCGCGCGAGCGGGGCCAACGTCTTTCTCGATCTCAAGCTGCACGACATTCCGAACACGGTTGCTGGGGCGACCGCAGCGGCGCGCGACCTGGGGGCGGACTATCTGACCGTACACGCGAGCGGCGGTCTTGCCATGGTCAAAGCGGCGGTCGCGGAAGCCGGAGAGATGAAGATTCTCGCCGTTACCTTGTTGACGCATCTCGATCCCGCGGCGACCGAAGAGCTCGACCTGCCGGGTCCCCCCGCCGAGCGGGTCTCGCGCTGGGCCGCATTGGCGCGGCGGGCGGGAGCTTCGGGAGTCGTCTGTTCTCCCCTCGAGGCAGCGCGCCTCAGAAGGGAGAACCCGCACCCCTTCGTCTTGGTGACTCCGGGTATTCGGGCATCGAGCGATCCGCGCGGCGATCAGCGACGAGTCGCCGGTCCCCGGGAGGCGTTACTCGCGGGGTCGGACCTGTTGGTGATCGGACGACCGATTACCCGCGCCTCCGACCCCTTAGCGGCGCTCGCGGAGTTGGCTCGAGAGATCAAAAATGGAACGACGCCTAGATGATGAACACCGGTTCGTCTAGGTCGTGATGGAAGTGCCAATCGTACGTGTAGAAGCTGAAGTCGAGGGGCACGGTGAAGTCGATCGACATCCTGATGCGGCCGCCGAGCTTTTCGACGGAGAGGTTCTTGGGATCCACGGGGAGGCCAAGCTCGTCGGCGCGCTCGAGAATTCGCTTCTTGAGAATCTCCGAGGATAGGCCACCGGCGTAACGGGCCTGATCGGTCATGTAGTCGTAGAGCTCGGAAGCGTTGATCTTGACCGGGATCGCCTTCCACATGACCCACGCTGTGCCAAGAAGCAGAATCAGCCAAATGGCGCAGCCGATCTTGCTGTCGCCGTGCTGTCGAATCTTGCTGATCACCGCGGGCCTCCTCTACGGCAAAAACCCAAGCTCGCTAGGATTCTAGCAGCCCTGACGCCTCGGGGCGCCGCTTCTAACGCACCAAGTGAAAGAAGCGGTGCCAACGGGTACGACTGAAGAAGTGGCTGGCCACGCCCGCCAGTTGCTCGAGCTTTCCCTTCCAGCCCGGCCAGGCGATGGACTCTTCTTCACGTCCGGCGAACGACCAGTAAACGAGCAGCGCCCGCCCCATGATGTAGTCCCGCGGCACTGGTCCCCAATAACGCGAGTCGTCCGAGTTGTCGCGATTGTCGCCCATCATGAAGTAGTAGCCGCTTGGAACCGTGAAGGGGCCGAAGTTGTCGCGCCGTCGAAACGTATCGGAGAGAAAGATCGAACGCGGGTAGATGCGCGAGTCGAAGTGGTAGGCGTAGGCGGAGTCATCCACCTCCCTCCCGTTGATAAACACCTTCTTGTTGACGATCTCGATGGTATCGCCGGGAAGCGCTACGCAGCGCTTGATGAAATCGCGGGTCGGATCTTGGGGAAACTTAAAGACGACGACATCGCCGCGCCGCAACCCGCGCTCAGGAAGAATCTTCTCCATCCAAGGAAAAAGATGAGGGCCGTAGATGAACTTGTTGACCAGGAGGTGGTCGCCCACCAAAAGGTCGGGCTCCATCGAGCCGGTGGGGATCTTGAAGGCCTGGACGACGTAGGTGCGCGCGAAGGTCGCGAAGATGATCGCGATCAACAGGGCTTCCAAGTATTCGCGCGTGACCGAGCGGCTTCGAGACATGGGATCTTCGCGGGCGAAAGGTTGAGGCTCAACGGATCAAGCGGAACGTGCGGCTCCAGCGCGTCTTGGTGAAGAAGCCCAGGGCGGTGTCGAGCAAGTGCTTCATCTCCGCACCCCACCCCGGCCAGGTTCCATTCGGAGTCTGTCCGCCGTAAGACCAGTAGATGAGGATGGGCCTTCCCAAGAGGTTCTTCCTCGGCACCGGCCCCCAGAAGCGAGAGTCGTAGGAAACGTCGCGGTTGTCCCCCATGCAGAAATAGCTGTGAGGGGGAACGGTGAACGGCCCGAAATGGTCACGCAGGCGCATGCTGTCGGGAAGGAGCGGACTGTTTGGAAACATGCGGGGATCGACGTGCCGCACGTACGCCTGATCGGGAACGCGTTTGCCGTTCACGTAGAGATCCTTGTCGATCACTTGGACAGTGTCGCCGGGGAGACCGACGGCTCGCTTCACTAGATCCATCTGCGGCTGCTCGACGGAGCGGAAGACGACGATATCGCCACGCCGTGGCAGGCGCAGGGGGAGAAGCTTGCGTTCGAGGCTGGTGGCCGCGGGCCCGTAGATGAAGCGATTGACGAAGAGGTGATCGCCGACCAGGAGGGTGTTTTCCATCGAAGCGCTGGGAATGAAGAAGGTCTTGACCAGGAAGGTGTTGGTGAAGCCGAGGAAGATTCCGGCAATGAGCAACGCTTCGAGGTACTCCCGCGCAGTGGAACGCCGACCCGCCATAGCCCGCCTACTCTAACCGCACGAAGCCTCTGCACCAACCCCGTCGCGGCATCGGCGAGGTGGCAAGGGTTTTTGCCACGGTCAAGTTTCCTTTACGGAACGGTCGCCGGGGAACCGCGCCCTTTCTCGCGCAACGCCACCGCTTGCCCCTTCGGGCAAGGAGTGGACTGTCAAGAGTGCTTGACCTCCATGCACCCCGGTCGATCTTCTCGAATCAACGTAAACCACTGTAAATAAGCGACTTGTATCGCTCGCATCGATTGGCAACGAAGTTGATACTCGATCTCGGCCATGACCAACCGCAGGAGAAAGGAGGTGCGCCGAGACGACGAGCTCGAACCGACTCACAACGGTAAGGGGTGGATCTCATTCGAGATCCAGCAGCACAGAGAAGGATGGTCGACCCATCCATCGTCATCAACGACAACCAAAGAAAGGAGAACCCTCATGCTGAACTCTCATCGCATGCTCGGGATGTCCCTGGCCTTGCTCGTGACCTTCCTCGCCGTTTCACCCGGGCTCTATGCGGAGTCCGCGACCAAGACCGATCACGGTGATCAGGCGAAGGTCAACGTCAACTCCGCGAACGCCGAAACCCTAGCGCTGCTGCCGCGTGTCGGGCCATCGTTGGCGCACAGGATTCTTGACTTCCGCAAGAAAAACGGGCCGTTCAAGTCCACGGACGATCTGCTGCTGGTGCGCGGAATTGGCGAGCGGAGCCTGGCGCTGCTCAAGCCGTATATCGCGCTTGAAGGCAAGACCACACTGACCCACAAGGTGCACGCTTCGCGGCGCGCCGCGAAGAAACAACGCTGAGAGCGTGGCGGGGCGGCGGCAGTAGCGGCGCCGCCCCCCCCCAAACA
>JBJKRB010000199.1:0-9279 GCA_046704885.1 Thermoanaerobaculia bacterium
GCCTCCCTCTCGAACTTCGAGCCGCGCGGGCGCACGGTCATCATGCCGTGCTTCAAGTGATGAGCTACTAGCCACCAGTTCATCGGGTAGGCAACGAGAAAGCCCAGCATCAAAGCCAAGGACATGCGAAACCAGAAGAGCGGCTGCGCCGGGTCGTGCGCGGCGGCGGAGCCCTTCCATGCGAGGACCGAGACCACGACCATGCCACCCATCAGACAGTTCATCGAGAGAAGCTCGGGAACGAACGTCTTGCGCAGCGATTTCGTGTAGGACCCTCCGACCATGCCGCGCATGAAGAGGGACTGGAAGATCGCCCAGCCGAAGGCGAAACCCAAGGCGTACTCGAGCACGAACTCCACCCCAGCGGGAAGCTCTACGAGCGCCGCGACGACCGCGCCGGCGAGAATGCCGATCCCATCACCCGCCACGCAGTGCATCGTCGAGCCGAACGCCTGGCGCCAGCGGGCGGCGACGTACTGCTCGTGCAGACCGGGAAGCGGCTCGCGGCAACTCAAGACGTAGAGGAAGGCGCCGAACGGCCCGGAGTAGAGGGTGAAGAGGACGAAGCCCCACTTCATCACCGGACTCTCGGGCGTGGTGCGGATGTCGATCGCCACGTAGAGGACGGAGAGCCCGGCGAGCAGGAACCAGAGCAGCATGACGCCGTCGATGATCATCGTCTCGTGACCTCCCTTCGAGCGAGTTCGAGATGAGCTTCTTCCCTACGAGGGTAGCAGACACGACCGTGGCCCTCGACGCCCGATCCAGGCTAGACTGAGCCCACATGCGGTTGGCAATGGATCGCCTTGAATCTTCTCTCTAGACCGGGTGCGGAGGAGGTTGGTGATGAGTGACTTTTTGCTGGTTCACGGCGGGCTCCACGGCGCCTGGTCATGGGAGAGGCTGACGCCCGAGCTCGAAGCGCTCGGGCATCGCGCTCACACTCTCGACCTGCCGGGCGCGGGAGAAGATCCCACGCCGCGCGATGAGGTCACCGTCGCGCTCTGTCTCGCCGCGATCGACCACCTCATCGCCGAGCACGAGCTCTCGCGTTTCGTCCTTGTCGGACACTCGATCGCCGGAGCGCTCCTCCCCCAGATCGCGGCGCGTCACCCCGAAGCCGTCGAAGAGGTCATCTTCGTTGCGGCGCTCGTCCTCGACCAAGGCGAGCGCTTGATCGACCTGATCCCCGAAGAGCGCCGGCCAGGCTACTACGAGAAGGCCGAAGCGAGCGGCGACGGCACGCTCAGCGTCGGTTGGGAGGAAGCGCGCCGTCGTTTCTTCAATGACCTCACCGAAGCGGACGCCCGCGCCTGCTTCGCCAAGCTCACGCCGCAACCCCTCGCGGTCTACCTCGAGCCCTCCCCCGTCTCCGCAAGCGACATCGAGGTGCGCAAGCGCTACGTCCTCGGCCATCAGGACGTCACCTTCGCGCCCGCCTTCTGCCACGAGCTCGCGCGCAAGGCCGGCTGCGCCCGGAATGACATCGTCGAGATCGACGCCGGCCACGACATCATGCTGTCGCGCCCCGCCGAGCTCGCCCGCGTACTGAGCTCGTAATTCCGTTGCGGAGGCCATGCTCCTTCTCCTGACCCTCAAACGCCCCCAAGGGCTTCTCGAAGAGAGGAGAACGTCCGGGGTGAGCGGCGCCAGAGCGATTCGGACCGCGCGCGGCGATGCCGGAAGGGTCGTCCCGCGAATTCTCGCGGAGCTCGGGTGAGACAAGAGGAGAGGGGGCTCCCGCTTCTCGCCCTCTGCGCGCAACGGCCGGGGAGCCCTCACATCAGCGACCGCCTGCGCTCCGCGCTCGCTGCCGCACCGGTCGACGCCGCCCTTGTCGACAGGGCCGAGCGCCATGGCATGGAGGCGCTCCTACTGGCGCATCTCCGAGCCTCGGGGATCACCGTCGACGCCGAGATCGAAGAGCGCCTCGTAGCCCGGCGCCTGCAGCACGCCTACGCCGCCGCGGTACGGGCGCGGCTCGTCGCCGAAGCGGTCGCGACGCTCGAGGAAGCCGGCATCCCGCTCCTCGTCCTCAAGGGCGCGGCCTTGTCACGTCTGGTCTACGCGGACGCGGGGCTACGCCCGATGCGCGACGTCGACCTCCTCACTCGCGAGCGTGATGCCGCCCGCGCCTTCGAGATCCTCCTCGATCTCGGATACTCGCCGAGCGGCTCCGCGGTCCCGCCCCAACACCATCACCTTCGCTCCCTCTCGAAGACCGCCAACGGCGCGATCGTGACGATCGAGCTTCATCACCATCTCCTGATCAAGACGCCGTTGCTCGCCTCCCCCACCCATGACGATCTCGCCGCCGACTCGCAGCCCTTCGAGTGGGGCGGAGTCACGATGCGCGCCCCCAGTCCCGAGGACATGCTCTGGCACATCCATGCCCATGCCTTCGCCATCGACCCTCTCGGTCCGCGCCTACGATTCATCTCCTTGGCTGACCTCGTGCACGCAACCGAGAGCTGGATCGACCGGATCGACTGGGAAGCTCTTCAAGAACGACGCGGGGGGTTTGTCCGCGCCCTGCAGCAGCTCGACCGGGTGACGCCCTGGTCCCCCAACGTCAAGAAGCGACTTCACGTCCGACCCTCGTCGGATGGATCGCTCAGCCAGTTCCCCACATCCGCGGCGGCTGGAAACCCGACGCCGAAGCATGATCTTCTCTGGCCACCCGTGCTGTGGATCCGTCTACGCTACGGAGTCGACGGACCCCGCCGTTGGCTCTGGTACCGCCTCATCGGGCACCCTCTCCGCATCGCCATCGCGGCCGCCGCATCGCTGCGCCGGAAGTGGGCGGAGCGGTCGCGGCGGCGCGGGAGAGAGCTTGCCCAGGATCGCCATCGGGTCTCTTGACGAACCTCCGCTCCGCGCACGCCCCCCTGACGTGCCAACAGCCCAGCGCCACAGCCTGGTCACGCCGCCGCAACCCGAAGGCAACAGCGCCCTCGTAGCCTCTCCTCGTTCGGCGGGGCCGTCGCAGCGCCCGCCTCTCCCTCGGGCGTCTCGGCGGCCACCGCTCCTTTTTCTTCACGAAATGACATGGGAGATCTCCACATGAAGACCACCCGCTTCCTCGCCCTCGTGCCGTTGATTCTGGTCACCGCCTGCGTCAGTGGATCGCCGAAGAAACCTGCCGCGGCTCCGCAAGCGCCGGTCCACGCCACCGCAACCGGCCGAGCCGCGGTCCCTGCCGACGATCTCCTCCTCGCGACGCTCTGGACCCAGCGCGCGGTCGAGCACAATCTCGTCTTCCGCGAGATCTACCGCAACGCCATGGAGAAGCTTCCCGAGGCGATCGCCGACCCGACCTGGAACGCGATGCCCAAAGACGAGCGCGAGAGGGTCGCGCCTGGTCTTCCGCCCGCCGTTATCCTCGACATCGACGAAGCGATCCTCGACAACTCGCCCTACGAAGCTCGGCTCATCCGCTCCGGTCAGGAGTACAACGATTTCACCTGGTCCAAGTGGTGCGACGAGGAGGCGGCCCGGCCGCTTCCCGGCGCCCTCCAGTTCACCCGCTACGCCGCGGCCCACGGCGTCGCCATCTTCTACATCTCGAACCGGGCCAAGGACCTCGACGAGGCGACCCTCGCCAATCTGCGCAAGGACGGCTTCCCGGTGGCCAGTCCGCAGTCCTTCCTCGGCCTCGGCACCTTCGTCGCGGGCTGCGAGCAGTACGGCTCGAACAAGGGGTGCCGGCGGCGCCTCCTCGCCCGCGCCCATCGGGTGGTGATGCAGTTCGGCGACCAGCTCGGCGATTTCGTTGACGTCATCTCCAACACCCCGGAGGGCCGCGCCAAGTCGATCGCCCCCTACCTCGACTGGATCGGCGAGCGCTGGTGGGTGCTGCCCAACCCCATGTACGGCTCCTGGCTGCCGGCCCAGTTCAACAACGCTTGGCAGCTGCCGCGGGCGGAGCGGCGCAAGGCAGAGATCGACGCGCTACGAGCGAACTGACTCAGGAGGCACGACACCCGAGCCGGCGTGCCTCCCTCCGCCCGGATAGAGGTGGTGAAAGAGCGCGAACAAGGCGAGGATCACGGGGAAGATGAAGAGGCTCGCTTCCATGCCGCAGGCGCCGCCGGTGATCCACGGCGGTCCCGGAAACGTCGTCGCCAAGAGGTGACCGACGGCCCGCTCGCCTCCGGTTCCCATGCCGGTGTTGGGCGAGGCGAGGACGATCAAGGCAGCGTAGTCGAAGGCGGCGTGGTAACCGACCGCGAACCAGATGTTGCCGGTGCGGCGCAGCGTCAGACAGAGAAAGAGTCCGATCAGGGCGACACTCGTCGCGTCGGCCAGGGTCTCGTGCGGCTTGGTGAAGTAGTGGAGGGCGCCGAAACCGACCGAGAGAAGAACGGCGGCGGGCCAGAATCCCATCCCCGAGGCCAGGGTGATCTGCGGGTAGCCGCGGAAGAGGGACTCTTCGAAGAGGCCGAGGACGACCATCGCGACGGCCCAAGCGAGCGCGAAACCGACCAGGTGCCAGCCCCCGAGCGCCAGGCCCGAGACCCGCAAGCCGCCGGCGGCGGCCATCGCCAGGGCGAGCGCCGCCACTGTTGCGGCGCCCCATAGGATTCCCTGCCAGAAGCGAGCGCCGAACATCTTCCTGGCCGGAAGACCGTAGAAACCCACCTTCTTGCCCTCGATTCTCGCCATGATGAACGCCGCCAGAAGCAGGGCGATGAAACCGGTCCCGTCCGAAAGCAGAAAATCCAGCGGATACCAGCCGTGATGCGGCTTGTAACCCGAGTGCAGGACCAGCCACTGGAAGAGGGTGCTCCCGGCGAACGCGATGACCACGAAGATCGCGAACCGCCAGCCGGCGCGAATGCCGTCCTTGCCCGCGAAGATCGCTCGAATCCGCATCGTCTCCCTCCTTCCTGCCTCTACGCGTCGGGTCGCGGCGGGGTTTCGCCTCGCTCGCTCCCTTGCTTCCTCCGGTTGCCGCTTCCGTTTGCGTATACGATCTTCTCGGGACTTCGATAGAAGCGATCTCGCTCCGGCCCGACCACGATTACCGAGACTGTCAGCACCTGCGGAAGTGGGATGAGGCGCAACCTCGCGTTATAACGCAGCGGGCGCCTCTGGCCGTAAAGACGCCGGTAGCCGTATACCGCCGGATAGAAGCGCCCATTCACCTCGAGAATGACCGCCTCCGCGGGCTTGCGCCCGGGCGGAACAGCCGCCCAACCCTCCACGACCAGCTGATCGCCACGGAGAGCCACCCTGCTGATCCGCCCGAGATAGCCCGGACCATAAAGATCGCTGCGAGTGAGAGGCAGCGCCGGCGGCAGGCGCTGATAGACCGGCGGAATCGGTTGGAAGATGCCAAGCTTCATAGAGGCCGCGAGAATCTCCATGGCCCGCGCCTGGTCCGGGTAGACGAGGCTGTCCTTCAAGATCCGCTGGCGCCGGGCGAGAATGCGGTTCGCGGGCGCGAACCAAGCTCCTACCACCAGCACCGACAAAAGGAGCGCGGCGAGCGCCAGCGCCCGTCGCCCGCCGCCGCCCCGCCAGCTCGCGAGAAGAGCGAGGATCAGCGCGGCGAGAAAGACCAGAGAGTAGATCGCATAGCGCGAGGACGCCGCTTCGTAGACGCCCATGCTCACCCGGCTCCACCCCGCGCCCACCGCCGTACCCACGACGAGAAGCCCGGCAAGCGCCGGAAAGTCCGGCCGGCCGCCCGACCTTCGGGTCGAGAGAGCGAAGACGAGGGCACCGAGAACCGCGAGCGCGGCGCCGGCGATGAGATAGTGGTCGCCCCCGACGCTCCCCAGGAAGGCGAGAACGAACCGCACGAGTCGCGCCGGGTGCGACAGGGCCAGAGCATGGCTGGCGCGCCCGATCTCGGTGACTCCGAAGGGCAGGAGGTAAAAGTAGGTCGCAAGAACCAGGACCGCGTAGAGCCCCTCGATCAAGGCGAGCTTCCACTCGCGCACCGCCAAGAAGAAGAGGAGGAGCACGGCGAAGGTCACCAGGCCTCCGCCTCCGGTGAACGAGCTCAAGGTCGCGAAGAAGAGGACCAGAGGAAGCCAGCGCGCACGCTGGGGAAGGGTCGCGAGGTAGAGGGCGACGAGGGCGAAGAAGAGCTGATAGTACTGCTGCAAGGAAGCCATGGCGAACTTCGCCATCAGGGCGTTCTGCGAGAAGGCCAGGAGCACGATCGCCGCCGGCGCCGCGAGGTAGAAATCGGCGCCCAGCCTGCGGCGGGCTTGGACGACAAAGAGGGCGACGATGAGGTAGAGCCCGAGCTCCCCTGTGCCAATCAACGAGAAGAAATCGACCTTGCCCGAAAGATGGAGGTAGGCGGTCTCGACCAGCCGTCCGAAGACGAGGCGGTGCTCGTTGTGGAGGGAGAAGAAGAGCTTCAGCCTATCGGCGAAGCCGTGGGTCACGGAGAGCCGATTGAGAAAGTCGAGGACGGCATCGTAGTCGTCCCAGAACGGCATGTTGACGGCGTAGTGGAAGTTCGCCCACACGTGGGCGAGAAAGGCCGCCGCCAAAGGCAGGAGAAAGAGCGCTCGCGCCAAGCCGCGGCGCCCACCGGATCTCGCCGCTCCCGCCCTCTTGAAGGGTTCTTCGGACCCCTGAGCGGTCACGGTTTCATCTCGTGGCGACGTAGCGGCGAAGGAGCTCGATCTCGACCAGAAGCTCGCGCCGGCAGATGTCGGCTTCGAGCACCAGGATCTCCGTCCCGGCCCCGAAGCGGCTCCGCGCCAGCGTTGCGACGGCGCCCGCATCCGCGCGCTCACGCACGTAGATTCGAAGCCGAGAGTCCGCCGCCATCGCCTCGTCTCCCTGCGCGGCGATCATGGCCCGCGCCTCCCGCTCGACCGCTTCGAGGTTGCGCAGGGTCTCTTCGAGCTGCGCCTCGGCGTTGCCCGGATGACGAGATTCATGACCGACGATGCTCGCGGTCCCAGCGACGTAGAGCTGCCACTCGCTGCCCCAGCACTTGAGCGTGGCGCGCGCGAACGAAGGGCTGCGCGGGCCGTAGCGCGAGGGGTAGGACCAGGCGGCGACCTGGCGCGGGTTCTCGAGCTGAGCACCTGGGGCGCGCGAGGCGAGCGCCACAACGCTCAGACCACGGCCCTGATAACCGACGGCGCTCGCGGCGGGAAGCTCTCGGTCGAAAGCGAGGCGGTGGCGGGCCAGTCCGTCATGGCGTCCGACACAGAACCGACGGTAGCGCTCGAGCCCGGTCTCCTCTTGATTGATCGCCCCGAGGTAATTCCAGGCGCGCAGGAGATGAGGGTAGCCGAGCTCTTCGAGCAGTTCGAGAAGCTCATCGTACGCTCGCAGGCTCGCCGCCTCGAGCCCCTCGAGCTCTCCTATAGCGAGCGTCGCAAAGAGCACTTCGCCGTTCGAGGCGAAGTGAATCGGGCCGCGCCTACCGCTCGTGACCGGAGCTTGGGAACGCCATACCTCGGTGTCGCTCTCGTCAAGCGGCGTCAGAGGCAGGTCGAGCATCGGAGCCGTCAGCTCCAGCGCGGCGCGGCCCTCTCCGAAACGAATGACTCCGAGAATTCCGTCGCGATCGCGCGTCAGCTCCTCTTCACGGCCGTACCTCAGCCACACCGGATGCGGTGAGGGTCTTTCAGGAGCGGGAGAGTCGAACAACGGTCGAGTCATCGGCTGTGGCGTTCGCGAGTTGCTTTTGGAATGTGCGCCCGCTGACGCTATCGCAGTTCGGGGAGATCGTTCTGTTCCGTCCACCATGCGTCGAGCTCGAGGTGGTGCGGAAGAACCGTCACCCGGTGCGCTCAGACCAGAATAAGTCCCCGTACATCCTCGAAGTCGGCGCGGTTTAGCGTCCACAGCGCCGCGCCGCGGATCAAGGCATGAGCCGCGATCAAGAGATCGATCTCGCGTCCCCGAGGCCGCGCCATTTGGCGGTAGAGCTCGGCGGCCTGCCGCGCCTCCAGCGTCCCTAACGGAATGGCCTCCTCGCTGGGAAAGAGCGCCTCCTGGGCCTCGAGCTCCTCGCTCAAACGCGGACCGCGCAGCCATTCGTAGAGAACCAGCGAGGGAAGCATCAAACGCTGCCCGTCCGCGATCAGGGCGCGAAGACGCGGCGCCGAACGTCTGGGGCCCGTCAAGCTATCGATCAGAGCAGAAGCATCGACAACAATCACTCGCCGCCTCGGCCTCCCGCTTGCCTTGCCTCGCGTAGGGCCTCGAGCTCGCGATCGACCTCGGCGGCCGGTTTGTCCGGAATCCGGTCCAGCGACTCATCGAGGGCTCTGAGCAGTCGAATCTTCTCCATCTCGCTCAGGCGATCCGCCCGCGCGGCATAGTCCGCGATCGCCTCCCGCACCACCTGGCTCTTGGGCTGGCGGAGCCGCTCCGCCGTGGTTTCCAGCCGGGCGATCGTCTCGCTGTCCAAGCTGAACGTCACTTTCTTTAGTGCCATACTGATGCAATACTACCATATCCACTCCTCCACCGGCCAACGGCGCGCTCTCTCTCGTCGCGCGGAGGAACCGCCAAAGCGACGATTCTCCTCTTGCTAGGATCGCCGCCGGGGAGACGGGATGAGCGAAACCAAGATCGCGCTCCTGCGCGGCATCAACGTCGGCAAGGCGAAACGGGTGGCGATGGCCGACTTGCGGGCCCTGGTCTCCGACCTCGGCTACACCGACGTTCGGACCCTGCTCAACAGCGGCAACGTCGTCTTCCGTGCCGGCGGCGCGAGCGCCGAGGCGGCGGACGCGATCGAGCGCGGTATCTCCCGGAGCCTCGGCGTCTCGTCCCCGGTCACGGTGATCACGGCTCGAGAGCTGGCGGCCGCGATGGACGAGAATCCTTTGCTCGCCGTCGCCGACAACTTTTCCCGCCTCCTCGTCGCCGTTCTCGCCGGCGCCGCCGCTGCCGCGCGGCTCGTGCCGCTCGCCGCGCGCGACTGGTCGCCCGAGGCCTTCGCGCTCGGCACCCGGGTCGCCTACCTCTGGTGCCCGAACGGAGTGATCAAGAGCGCTCTCGCCAAGGCCGTCGAGAAGGAGCTCGGCGCCGCGGTCACGGCCCGCAACTGGAACACCATGACCAAGCACCTAGCCCTGGCCACGAGCCTCGACGGCACCCACGCCGGAGAGTGACGGGAGCCCTCTCGGGCCCGTTTGCGCCGGTCCTGGTCGAGACGGAGAATGGTCTCTCATCGAGGAAATCCAAATGCGAGAAGGTGAAGGAGATTTCAGGGAGCCTGGCAGCATCGCCCCCCCCGGGCCGATCGGCCGGCTGGCGCGTTTTGCCGCGGGATTCTTCTGTGTCGCC
>JBJKRB010000200.1:0-2768 GCA_046704885.1 Thermoanaerobaculia bacterium
GCGGGATCTTCCCGCGCGAGTTTTTCGACCAAGCCGGAGAGATGGGATTGGGAGGCGTCGCGATTCCGGAGGAGTACGGAGGCGCGGGGATGGACACCGTCTCCTACTGCTTGGTCATCGAGGAGATAAGCCGGGTCTGCGCCACCAGCGGAGTGATCCTTTCGGTCAACAACTCCCTGGTTTGCGACCCCTTGCTCTCCTTCGCCAGCGAGGAGCAAAAGCAGCAGTATCTAAAGCCTCTGGCGAGCGGCGAGAAGCTCGGTTGCTTCGCTCTGACCGAGCCGGGGGCGGGGAGCGACCCGGCGGCACTACGCACCATCGCCAAGCGCGACGGCGACGACTACGTCCTCAACGGAAACAAGGTCTTTATCACCAACGGCACCGACGCCGATATCGCTCTCGTCTTCGCCACCGTCGATCTCGAGAAGAAGCACCGTGGGATCACGGCCTTCATCGTCCCCTGCGACACTCCGGGGTTCAGCCGCGGGACGCACGAGTACAAGCTGGGGGTCAACGCTTCGGGAACGACCGAGCTCGCCTTCGAGGACATGCGCGTGCCGGCGAGTCTGCGGTTGGGCGAAGAAGGCGAAGGCTTCAAGATCGCCATGGCGACCCTCGATGGCGGCCGTATCGGAATCTCGGCGCAAGCCGTGGGGATCGCCCAGGGCGCCTTCGAAGAGGCGCTGAGCTACGCCGGCGAGCGCGAGCAGTTCGGCCAGCCGATCGCCCGTTTTCAGGCGATTCAGTTCTACCTCGCCGACATGGCGACCGAGATCGACGCCGCTCGTCTTCTCACCTGGAAGGCGGCTTGGGCCAAGGAGAACCAGAAGCGCTACTCGCTCGAGGCGGCGCAGGCCAAGCTCTTCTCCTCGGAGATGGCGCAGCGGGTGACCAACAAGGCTCTGCAGATCCACGGTGGCTACGGCTACACCAAGGAATACAACGTCGAGCGCTACTTTCGCGACGCCAGGATCACCGAGATCTACGAGGGTACCAGCGAGATCCAGAAGCTGGTCATCGCTGATTGGGTGATTCGCCACGGCTGAGCCCGGAGGCGCCGATGGTCGACTTCGCTCTCAGTGAAGATCAGCAGCTGCTGCGTGACGAGATCCGCCGTTTCGCCGACGAGCGAGTCGCTCCCGGCGAAGCCGAGCGTGATCGCGAGCACTGTTATCCCGCCGACATCGTCGCCGAAATGGGAGAGCTCGGGCTTCTCGGGATGCTCGTCGCCGAAGAGTACGGCGGCGCCGGGCTCGACGCGCTGAGTTACGTCCTCGCGATCGAGGAGATCGCCCGCCGCTCGCCCTCGCTCGCGGTCACCATGAGCGTCACCAACTCGGTCTGCTGCTGGCCGATCGCGAACTTCGGATCGGAGGAGCTCAAGCACCGCTTCCTTCCCGAGCTCGCGTCGGGAAAGGCGATCGGGGGATTCGGGCTGACCGAGCCCGAATCGGGCAGTGACGCCGGCAGCTTGCGAACCACGGCGCGCCTCGACGGCGACGAGTGGGTCCTCAATGGCGAAAAGGCATGGATCACCAACGCCGGCGTCGCCCGCTACTTCGTAGTCATGGCGCGCTCGAATCCGCAGGCGGGAAAACACGGAATCAGCGCTTTTGTCGTACCCGCGGACGCTCCTGGGTTCTCGGTGGGCAGGGCGGAGGACAAGCTAGGGCTCAAGAGCTCGGTTACCGCGCCGATTCTCTTCGACGACTGCCGGATCCCCGCCGCCAACCTGCTGGGCGAAGAGGGACACGGCTTCAAGATCGCGCTTGCCACCCTCGATCACTCCCGTCTCGGAGTCGCGGCGCAGGCGGTGGGCATCCACCAGCGGGCCCTCGAGCTGGCCGTGGCCTATGCCCGCGACCGGGTGCAGTTTGGCCGTCCCATCGCCGAGCATCAGGCGATTGCCTTCAAGATCGCCAGTGTTGCCACCGAGCTCGCGGCGGCGCGTAACCTCGTCCGCTTTGCCGCCGATCATTCCGGTGTCAAGGGTGAATCCGGGCGCTTGGCCGCCGAGGCCAAGGCCTACGCTTCGGAGGCGGCCAACCGCGCCTGTTTCGAAGCCCTGCAGATCCACGGCGGCAACGGATTCTGCGAGGACTACGAAATCGCTCGTCTCTATCGTGACGTGCGCGTGACCATGATCTACGAGGGGACGAGCGAGATGCAGCGCCTGGTGATCGCCCGCCATCTCCTCGGCCGGTAGAAGGGCTCCAACGAAGGCTCGCGTATACTGAGCTTTGGCGCGCGGGCGGGGCAGCACTCGCCGCGCTCCAAGGGAAGGGGAAGGCAATGACGGTCAAAGACAAGGTTCCACCCCACCTCGAGGGTGAACGCTCGGCGACGGCATCCGGCACCTACCGCGAGGAGGCGGTCGAGTCCATGGCGGAGGCCCGGGCGCGCTGGGAGTCCGAGCGCCAGGAAGCGGAAACCGAGCGCCCTGCCTGGAAGAGCGATTTCACCACCGTCTCGGGGATGGAGGTGCCGCCTCTCGTGACTCCCGAACAGGTCGCGGGGATCGATCCGTTGGCGGAAATCGGCCTGCCGGGGGAGTTCCCTTACACCCGCGGTATCCATCCCACGGGCTATCGGGGCAAGCTCTGGACGATGCGCCAGTTCGCCGGCTTCGGCACCGCCGCGGATACCAACCAGCGCTTCAAGTATCTGCTCGAGTCCGGCCAGACCGGTCTGTCGGTGGCCTTCCACCTGCCCACCCTCTATGGCTTCGATTCCGACCACCCGATGGCGCACGGAGAGGTGGGCAAGTG
>JBJKRB010000201.1:0-19181 GCA_046704885.1 Thermoanaerobaculia bacterium
TCGAGCAGGCCGTCGTCCATCCTCGCCTCGGGAGCGAGCCGCATGCCGCCTCCGTACGAGGTGCTATTGGCGAAGGCCACGAAATACCCCCGACCAGCGAAGTCGACGCCCTCAGCCTTGACCGTCAAGCGCGGGCAGCGAAAGCGGCCGAGCTCGAGAAACAGCGCCAGCACGTAGACGAGCGATGGAGGCACGCGCCGCAGCTTCTGCGCCCGAGCCGCCACCCGGCTGTCCAAGCCGAGGCTGGCGATTCCGCCAAAGTAGCGGTCGCCAATCTTGCCCACGTCGATCCTCTGCACCGGAGCCGAGAAGGCCAGATCCAGCGACCGATCGAGCACGGAGGGTATGCCGAGGCAAGTCGCAAGATCGTTTCCTGAGCCCAGCGGCAGGATGCCCAACGCCGTCGACGTCCCCACCAGCGGTTGGAGCGCCAGATGAACCGTTCCATCACCACCGGCGACGATCAACCGCTCGACGCCTTCGTCGACGGCCTTCGTAGCCTCAACGCCGATATCGGACCCGCTCGCCGTCAGCACGAGGGCACAGCCGCGCTCCGCGGCGACTTCCTCCAGTTGGCGCAAATGGCGGAGGACCCGACCGTGCCGCCCCGACGGGTTGACGAGAATTCGGCTCTCGATGGTCATCCTCCCCCCTCCACGATGGCAGCGATGTCGCCGGGGATCGCCACCCTCTTTGCCGCCGAACGAAGGCCCGTCACCAAGAAGAGAACGGCGAAGGAAAGCGCCAGCGCCACCGCGGAAGGAAGGGCGCCAGCCGGGAATCGAGGCAGAGCCGGAAAGGACTGCTGCCGGGCGAGCCATTCGAAGATCAAGTTTCCCGCCAGGCCGCTCCCGATCGACCACGCCGCGGCAGTGCCGTCGACCGCCGTCCAATTGAGCCCCACCGCCAGAGTCGGAGCGAGAGCTGCGGCGAAGGTCCCGAAAGCGAAGGTACCGAGAAGCGCTATGAGGTCGCCATAGAAATAGCCCAAGACCGCCGCGCCTAGCGCGAGGAGCACCGTCGCCCAACGCCCCCAGGTTAGCTCGTCCTTCAGCTTCTTTCCCCAGGCGCCGGGGAGGTCCCGCACCACCGCCGCCGCCCCGATGTTGAGGAGGGAATCCGCCGTCGACATGATGGCCGCCAGAACCCCGGCGAGGGCTACGCCGGCGAGGAGGTCCGGGGTGAAGCGCAGGAGAAAGAGCGGCGCGGCCCGGTCAGGGTTGCCCAATGGGACCAGCCGCCCTTGGGCCACCAGGGCCGGCACGGCTACCCCGATCCCGAACCAGATCAACAGGCAGAGAGCCTGGGATCCGCCGAGCAACAACGGCAACCAGCGCAGCGCCTTGGCGTCCTCGAGCATGAAGAACTTGTGAAGCATATGGGGTTGCCCCAGCACCCCGATGCCAAAGACGAAGAGAAACCCGAGGCCGGTGAGAGCCGAGACTCTCCCGAAGGGGCTGAGAAAGGGGGCACCGAACTGCTTGGCGGAAGCGATCGAGGTTAGCGTGCGGGACCATCCGCCACCGACGTGCAAGGCCCAGTAGAAGACGCCGATGGCGGCGATCAGCATGAGGATCCCCTGAACGACGTCCGTGTACACGCCAGCGATCATTCCACCCGCAACGCTATAGAAGAGCAGCACCAACAGGCCGACGGCGATCGCGGCCGGTAGGCTCCAAGCTCCCAGCAGAGCGGGAGTGCCAAAGATGGCCTCGAGCAGGATGCCCAAGGCAAGAAGCTGAGCACCGAGATACCCTACCGTTCCCACGGCCACCGCCGTCGCGCTCAGGCTCGTCGCCCAGCGGCTCTCGAAACGTACGGCGACCGCATCAGGCAGGGTGTAGATCTCTCTCGCTCCCGCCAGCAGGCGGAGCTTCTTACCCACGGTCCAGCACAAGAGCGCCGCCGTGTACCCGATCGAGGCGTTAATCAGGAGCGACGAGAGCCCAATCTTGTAGGTGAGGCCGGGACCACCGAGGAAGACGAAGCCGCTGAAAGCGGCGGACATCGTGGCAAAAGCGATGACCCATGCTCCCAGGCGTTGCCCCGCGATGAAAAAGTCACGCGCCGAGCGGGTCCGACGTGCTGCCCAGACGCCGATCGCGATCATGACCAGGAGATAGGCGACGGCCACGCCGATCGTCCAGGGCCGGGAGAAGATCGGCATCATGAAGCGCTCCCGCCGGTGGGTGGCTCATCATGAAGATCATCTTGATGGCCCTCTCCTCCCCCACCGAAGCTCAGCGCGTAGGTCACGCCGAAGACGAGCAAGGGGATGACGGCGATGCCAAGAATCAGACTCCAGGTCGAGACCGGAAGCCCTGCCATGCTCCAGGCGCGGGGTCGGGCGCTGGCGGCCTGCATGAGCAGGCTGCTCCCTAGCACGAGCACGGCGAGTGACAGGAGGGCCCATCCCAGGTAACGGGATCGACGAGTACCGCGGCCAGCCGGAACCGCCAAGAGAATCAGGCCGAAAGGAAAGAGCGCGATCAAGACCTCGAGCAGCCAGACGCCTCCCGCTCCCGCGAAGAGCAGGAGGTACAGGAGAAGCACGGAGGCTACTCCCAGCCCCCCAATCGCGATGCGGCGCGCCATGTGCAAACCGATTCTAACCGGAGCGCGGCCCGCGGCGCCTGCCGGCCGCTCCGCCGCGAGTCGACCCTTTGTCGGAGCTCTCCAAGTGCCTAGAAAATAGGCCCGCCGGGAGAAGCTACCTCCCGGCGGGCCTTCGAGCTCCGCTCGTCTTGCCGTCAGATTCCGAGGTTGGCCTTCCAGTAAGCCTTGATCGCCGCAACCGTGCTGGGCGGCAGAGGTCCAAAGGCGATCTCGGTGGCCATCTTCTGGCCATGCTCGAAGCCCCACTCGAAGAAGTTGGTGACTTCTTCGTTAGTCGCCTTGGGTGCCGCCTTGCGCAAGATCTGCCAGGTGCATCCGGAGATCGGCCAAGTGTCGTCACCGGGTTGGTCGGTCAGAATGACGTAAAAGTCCTGCGCCTTGGTGAAGTCCACATGCGAGGCAGCGGCTTGGAACCCTTTCAGGCTCGGGCTTACCACCTTGCCGGCCCTGTTGATCATGCGCGCGTAGGAGAGCTTGTTCTGAATGATGTAGGCATATTCCACGTAACCGATTGAGCCTCGAACCCTCTGCACGTACGCCGAGACGCCCTCGTTGCCCTTGCCACCAATACCGGTAGGCCAATCGATCGAGGTGTTGGCGCCGAGCTTGCTCTTCCACTCGGGGCTGACCTTGGACAAGTAGTTGGCGAAGGTGAAGGTCGTACCCGAACCGTCGGAACGGTGCACGACGGTGATGGCCATGTTAGGCAGGTTCAGTCCGGGGTTCAGCTTAGCGATGGCCGGATCGTTCCACTTCGTGATCTTGGCCATGTAGATATCCGCCACGACCGGTCCCGAGAGAATGATCTTGCCGGCTTCGATACCAGGCAGGTTATAGACCATGTCCTCGCCAGCAATGGCCGTGGGGAACTGGATCAGCCCATGCTGCGCCAGAGTTTCGGGCGTCAGCGGCATGTCACTGGCACCGAATGCCACCACGCCATGCTCGATCTGCCGAATTCCGCCGCCGGAACCGATCGAGGCATAGTTCACCTGCTTGCCGGTCTTTTGGTGGTAGGCCTGCGCCCATTTAGCGACCAGCGGATAGACCCAGCTGCTGCCGGCGCCGTTGATCGTTGCGGCCGCTGCCGGAGCGGCCCCCGTGGTGAGCAGGAACGTAGCGGCGAGAAGGATTACGAAACCGGTGCTCGCTACGAGCGAGCGGCGTGCGTGCGCCGAAGCGGCTTTGCGAAGCTGCGACAAGACGGCCTCCTTACTGTGGGTTGATGCAATTGGACTGGATGCGGCTAGGGACTTCCTCTTCATGACGCCCACCACGCTAGCGCCGCCCTGTGACACGAATGTTTCAAACGGGTTGTAATCGCGCAACAAGACGGACTGTTGGGGACCAAGACCGGTAGCCTCCATTGTTCATGAGGCAGGCTAGAATGCGGGCGTGCCCAAACCGGAAACCCACATCCTCGTTTGCCTCAACGAACGCCCCGAGAACGCCCCCAAGCCCTGTTGCGCGCGGCGCGGCGCGCTCGCCGTCTATCACCGCTTCAAGGACCGGGTGAAGGAGCTGGGGCTTCGTGACCGGGTTCTCGTCACCCGTACCGGCTGCCTCAAGCATTGCAGCCGCGGGATCACCGTGGCAGTCTGGCCCTACAACCTCTGGTACGGAGGAGTTACCAAGGACGATGTCGAGGAGATCATCGCCACGACCGTCCTGGGAGGCGGCGCCGAAGTGCAGCGTTTGCGGATGCCGCCCGGGCCCTGGGAGTGATCGGCCCGGCGATCAAGCGATAACGGGCAGCGGCGAAGCGAGGTCGCGATTGGCCGGGGTCAGAGCGTGGCGATACTTGCGCGCCATCTCGGCGGTATCGCCGCGGGTGACGAGCCGTTCGTAGAGATTGGTGCGCTGCTTGGGGGTAAAACCCGCCTCCGAGATGAGGTGCTCCATCTCGTCTTGGCTCATCTTGTAGTGAGTCCCCGCCGCCGCCACCACGTTCTCCTCGATCATGATCGAACCCATGTCGTCGGCGCCGAACTGGAGCGCCAGCTGACCGATCTTCTTGCCCTGGGTGACCCAGCTCGTCTGGAGATGCTGCACGTTGTCGAGGAACAGACGCGACACCGCGAGAACCCG
Source organism: Thermoanaerobaculia bacterium (assembly GCA_046704885.1). Lineage (GTDB taxonomy): Bacteria > Acidobacteriota > Thermoanaerobaculia > Multivoradales > JBJKRB01 > JBJKRB01. Next base: position 4,705 of record JBJKRB010000201.1, read on the forward strand.
CAGGTACTCGTCGGGGAAGGTCTCGGGGACCTCCTGCATGTCGGTATGCTCGTGCTGAAAAGTCCAGGAGATGAAAGCGGTGAAACCCCCGGTTTCGTCCTGGAGCTCGCGCACCCGCTGCATGTGCTCGACCCGCGCCGCGAGGTCCTCCCCCATTCCGTACATCATCGTGGCCGAGGTCTTGAGGCCGTTGCGGTGCGCCTGCCGCATGACGTCGATCCACTCCTCAGGCGAGGCTTTCGGATACGCCAGAACCTCCTTGCGAATCTCGTCGGAGAGGATCTCGGCGCCGCCGCCGGGAATCGACATCAGCCCCGCGTCCTTCAAGCGAGCGATCACCTCGTAGAAGCTCATGCGCTCCTTCTTGGCAATGAACTTGACCTCTGGAGGGGAAAAGGCATGGAGGTGAATCGCGGGATAGCGATCTCGCAGATAGCGGAGCATCTCCTCGTAGTAGGAGATGGGAAGCTCCGGGTTGACTCCACCCTGGAGGAGCACTCCGGTGCCGTTCAAAGCCAGTGTCTCTTCGAGCTTCTGGCCGATCTCCTCGAAGGGGAGGAGATAGCCCTCGGGATCGCCTGGCTTCCGGTAGAAGGCGCAGAAACGGCACTTGTAGACGCAAACGTTCGTGTAGTTGACGTTGCGATCGATGTTGTAGGTCGCGACGGCGGGATCGTTCAGCCGGTCGCGCACCAAGCGCGCCGCCCTCCCCAGCTCCAGAAGATCGCCGTCTTGTAGTAGACGCAAGGCGTCAGAAGCGGAAATGCGTTGTCCGGCCGCCGTGTCGGCCAGAATCTCGTCGACGGCTCGCGCTGCGGGCTCGATCTTCATGACCGCCCAACTCTAAAGGACTCGCGGCGATGGGGCAAGAAGAGCCGCTCTAGCGCACTTCCCGCCCTGGCGCTCCCGCTATACTCCCGGACGTGGAGCGGCGAGCCAAGATCGTGGCCACGGTCGGCCCGGCGACCTGGAGCGAAAAGCAGCTGCGGCGTCTGCTCAAGGCCGGGGTCGACGTCGTGCGGATCAACCTTTCCCATGGTGACCGGGACGAGCACAGACGCAGCGTCGAGCGCCTGAGGCGAATCGCCGAGGCGCTCGACCGTCCGATCGCGGTGATGCTCGATCTGATGGGGCCGCGCTTCCGGCTGGGCGAGATCGAAGGCGAGGTGCGGCTGAAGAAGGGCACAACGGTCAGCTTAGGAGAGAAGGAACGTGGGGCTGATTTACCCTTGGACGACGCGTCCTTCGTGCGGCACACCCGCCGCGGCGAGCGCTTGATGATCGCCGACGGCCGCATCGAGCTCGAGATCCAATCCAAGCGCGGCGACCTCGCCCAGGCCAGGGTCGTATTCGGCGGCACCGTGAGCAGCCGCAAGGGAATCAACCTCCCTGACACCAACATTCCTTTCACCGTCTCGAAGAAGGACCGGCGCGACCTCGCGCTCGCCCACGAGCTCGGCGCCGATTGGATCGCAGCGAGTTATGTCGGCCGGGCGCACGACCTTGACGCCCTGCGCCGCGCCATGGGACGTGCCGGAGAGGTCCTGCCGCTCATTGCCAAGCTCGAGCGCGCCCGCGCCGTGGAGCACCTGGACGAGATCGTCGCCGCCGCCGACGCGGTCATGGTGGCGCGCGGCGACCTGGGCGTCGAGCTCCCCCTCGATCGCGTTCCGGTTCTGCAGAAGAGGATCATCGACGCCGCGCGACGCCAGGGCAAAGCCGTTATCGTCGCCACCCAGATGCTCGAATCGATGATCGAGCAACCACGACCGACGCGGGCCGAGTCCTCCGATGTTGCCAACGCCGTCTTCGACGGCGCCGACGCCTTGATGCTCTCCGGCGAGACGGCCATCGGGCAGCACCCGATTGCAGCCGTGAAGACCATGGCCGCCATCATTCGCCGCGCCGAAGCCTACGTGCGCGAGCGTGAGAGCCTCCCGGACGCTCCCTCTCCCCTGCCTTTCGAGCCTTTGAAGCCCCTGGCGGTCGAGCGCGAGGAGGCCGATGATGCAACGGATCGGCGCGATATCGACGTTCCGGGGGCCGTGGCGGCGGCGGCGGTCGAGGCGGCTCGCCACCTCGGCGCCAAGCAGATCGTGGCGTTGAGTCAAGGCGGATTCACCGCTCGCCTCGTCGCGCGCTACCGTCCCCAGGCGCCTTTCACGGTCTTCACGATCGGCGCTCCGACGGCAAGGCGTATTCAGCTTCTCTGGGGGGTCCGCCCGCTCACCATTGAAGGCTCGGTGCGCAATCACGACGAAATCGTTCGCCTGATCGATCGCCGTCTGCAGGCCCTCGGATTGGCGCACGCCGGCGATCTCGTCGTGCTCCTGATGGGGGACCCCATCCCCGAACGTCCCCTCACCAACCTCATCCGGGCATACCGGATACGCGAGCCCTAGGCGCCCCGAAACCGCCGGGAGCGAAGCTCGGGTCTCGATGAAGCGAGGCGACTACTCGGCTGTAGGCGAGAGTCGTGTCCTGCGCGCCGATTGGCGGCGGTAGCGGATTGCCAGGAAAGCAGGAAGGACGGTGACCGCCGCCAGACATGTGGCGAGGGCGCCGAGCACCGCCACGTACCCCATCGACTGGAGCCCCGGGTAGTGCGAACGCGACAACGATCCAAACCCCACCACCGTGGAGAGGGCCGCCAAGACGATCGCCTTGCCCGTTTCCATCAGGCCGCTGCGGAACCCCTCGTAGCCGCCACCCGCGACCTCCCGATAGCGATGAAGGACGTGCACTCCGTAATCCACGCCGATACCGATGATCATCGTGGTGACGAAGATGTTCATGAAGTTCATCTCGAGACCGAAGAGGCGCATCCCGCCCAGCATCCAGACGATGCCAACCAGAAGCGGACCGAGAGAGAGCAGGGTGTCGCCGAGGCGACGGTAGTCGAGCCAGAGAAGGCCGGCGACCAGCAGGAAGCCGAGGACCGCCGCGACCACAGCATCGTGACGCACGACGCCGCGGAGATGAGCGCTCACCACGGCGCCTCCGGTCACCGCCGCGTCGGGACCGAGGTCATGCGTGAGCTCGAGGAGAGGGGTCGGCGTCCGCATCTTCTCGAGCTTGGGCGTCGGGTAAAGGTAGACGACGCTCTTCCAGCCCTCGCCGACTCGCTTCAAGTAGCGATCGAGAAGTCTCTTCCCCTCTTCGTTGGAAGCGAAGTCCGCAACCGTGATGGGCTCGCGCCTTTCCATGGCGCGGGTGAATAGGTCGAGCCCGGCGGTGAACGCCTGGGGTCGGAAACCCGCCGCCTTGAGATCGCCATCGAAGGTCTTGACGATCTCCTTGGGTGGGAAGTCGCTCGTCCTCCGGGCCGCGAGCCACGCCAGCGAAGCTTTTTGCTGCGCCGGCGGGGGGATCAGGGAGGTCACGGCGTCGTAGCCACTCAGAATCCCTTGCTTAACGAGGATCTCGGCCTTGCCCACGGCGCGGTCGGCGAGCTCGAGAACGTCGTTGGACGTCTTGCCGGACAGAACGAGCATCGAGTAGCTGAACCCGGCACCGAAGTGCTTCCCCACTTCGCGCTGCACCTCGACTCCGCGATTCCCCGCTGGACGCATGGCCTCGACGCTGTCGTTGAAGGTCAGGCCACTCGCAGCGAATCCCGCCGCAACAGTCAGCAGGCCACCCAGCACGAGAACCGTCTTCGGGTACTGGAGACAGCGCCGGATCAGGCGATTCGTTCCGAAGCTATGGAGATAGAGGTTGGGCGTTGTCGCTCGTCGCTCATGGTGATCTTCGCTCCACGCGAGCATGGCGGGCAAGAGAACGAGAACCGCGGCCATGCAGAGGAGGATTCCGGTACCGGTGAGATACCCCATCTGACTCAAGCCGCTGAACCGGGTGACACCAAACGCATAAAAGGTCGCCGCGGTGGTCACCGCCCCGGTGACGACCGCCCGTCCCGAGGAACCGCTCATGCCGCGCAAGGCGGACTCGAGTCCGGCCCCGGCACGCCGCTCCTCGACGAAACGCCCGTAAGAAACGATCACGAAGTCGATTCCCAAGCCGATGAGAAGGGCGGCTACGCCACTCGTGGCCGAGCTCAAGACCCCGTAGGTCACTCCCGAAACGCCGAAGGTCAGGGCCAGGCCACAGCACAAAGGCAGGAAGGCGTAGATCAACGGCCCGAGGCGCCGGAAGGCGAAGAGAAAGAGGAGGAGAACCCCGATCATCGAAGTCGCGATATTGAGAATGACGTCGCGCCGGATCAGCGACGCGTCCGAAAGGGCGATCACGTAACCGCCTCCCACCTCGACTCGCGGCGCCGGGGATCCCGAGACTTCACTATTGCGATTCCACTTGTGGCGCGCGCCGGTGATCGCCAAACGCACCGAGGCCATCAACTGGCGGTCGAAATCGATGTCCTGAGGAGGTCGCTTCGGCTTGGCCAGGACGAGAAGCATCCGGTGATCGCGCGACAGCAGGTGCCCACTCGTCCAATCGATGGCCATGCCTCCACGCGATCTCCCCAGCCGGTCGACAAAGACATCCGCCAAGCCCAGCGGATCGAGGAGCATCATCTGTTTGAGAACGATCGCCTGCGGCGTCGCCAGCTGGCGGCGGAGCTCGCGCGCCCGCTCCTCGAGAGCCGACGGGGTGAGCCGAGTCGCGACCGCGTCGCGTCCCTTCTGGTCGAGAAAGAGCATCGCCTTGGGATAGAAGGCGCGCAGAAGTTGCTCCAGATCGCCGATATGGTAGTTCACCTGTTCGATCAGCGGGTTCTTCTGCAAGCGGCGCCCGAGACCATCGACGAACTCCTCGTAGGGATCGACCACCGCGCCCTTGGGCACGTCGACGGCGACGATGAGATAGTCCGCGCTGCCGAACTCCGTCATCGCTTGACGCAGCGTTTCGACCACGCGATCATGCTTGGGCAGGAGGTTCATCACGTCAGCATCGAAGCGCAGACGCGAAGCCGCGAGAAGCGCGATCACCACCAGAATGGCGGTGGCCACGAAGATGCGCCGATAGTGCCGACGCGCCACGAGCGCCACGCGCTCGAGGAATCGCCCCCTCATTCAGTGCTCACGATCGTGGTTAGAAAGATTTGATCCAGCCACGCCCTGCGCGCCGCGCACGATCAGCGGAGTGTAGCGGACGAAGTACTCGAGACCCGAGTAGACGCTGACGAGCATGGCCAGCCATAGAGAGAGCGGCGCGAGATGACCGAATTCGCCGAGCTGGTTGTAAAAGATGAGTAGCGCTATGGCAATGATCTGAAGCGCCGTCTTCACCTTTCCCGCCAGGGTGGCCGCAATCACCACGTGCTCCGCCGCCGCCATCGAACGAAGCGCCGAGACCGCAAATTCACGAGCGATGATCACCACCACCATCCAGGCCGGCGCCACCCCTAGCTCCACCAGGGAGATAAAAGCGGCAGAGGTCAGGATCTTGTCCGCGGCGGGATCGAGGAGCTTACCGAGGCGCGTCACCTTCTGTTGACGTCGAGCGATAAAGCCGTCGAGAAAGTCGGTCAGAGAGGCGAGAAGGAAGACCGCTAGGCCATAGAACTCCTTGCCATCGAACTTGGTCAACAGGATCACCACCAGAAGCGGGACCAGCAGAATCCGGAAGATGGACAAGAGGTTCGGAATGTTGATCATCGTTGGGTCGGCGCCCGGCGCGGGCGCTCCAGCGCCTGCCGAGGTTCCCTCTGATTCCGGCCGTTTCTCGCCGCCTGTTGGACGCTTCTCTGTCGACAAGGAGCTTGCTCAGTGCGTAACGCCTGGGTCCGTGGTGATCAAGATGTGGTGATCGGAAGTGGTGACGACATACGTCTTGCGACCCTTGTGAACGTGCTTCGTCTTGAGCGCGGCGGGCAACGGGTCGCCGCGGTAGAGATGAAGCACGCGAGCCACGTAGGCAGTCGTTTCTCCGTACGGAGGAATGCCCCCATAGCGCTCCACCGCGTCGGGTCCCGCATTGTACCCTGCGAGGGCCAACTCCAGTCGCCCCTCGAAGCGGTGCAGGAGGTCCTTCATGTAAGCGGTCCCACCGCGCAGGTTCTGCCCTGGGTCGTAGGGATCGCTAACTCCCATGAGCTCCGCGGTCGCCGGCATCAATTGCATGAGACCCATGGCTCCCTTATCGGAGAGAGCCTCCTGGTTGTATCCCGATTCGACCTGCACCATCGCCTTCACCAACTTGGGGTCGAGACCGTTGGCCTGGGCATTCCGGTCGATGAGCTCCTCGAGCCTCGCCTGCGGCACCGGAACTATGTCGGTCGCTACCCGAGCCTCGTGCTCGCGCGGCGTCTCGTTGTAGATGAAGGGCGTTCCGTCCGGCAGGACGGTCATCTTCACCTGGGCGCCCACCGGAAGGGCGGCCGCCGCCAAAATCGCCAGCGCCAGAAGAAACGGCTTCATGATGATCGACCCAGGCGAAATTGTCTCACAAGAGGGGCGGATTCCTAGGACGCCATCTCTTCCGTGACGATCTGCGGCACCGCGGCAAGGACCTCGGGGAGCTTGTCGGGATCGCGCCCGCCGGCCTGCGCGAAGTCGGCGCGACCGCCTCCGCCCCCCCCGGCGAGCGCGGCCAGTCGATGCGCCACACGGCCGGCGTTGAGCCGATCGAGAAGATCACTCGTCACCGCCACGACGAGCGTGACTTTGCCGTCCTCCCGGGTGCCGAGCACGACGAGTCCGGAGCCCAAGCGCTCGCGCAAGACGTCGGCCATCGAACGGAGCTCACCGGGCGGTGCAGGCGGCACCTCGCGCACGACCGCCTTCACTTCCCCGATCTCCACCTCGTCGCCGCTCGCGCTCTTTCCCGCCACCATCCGCATGCGCAACTGCGCGATCTGACTCTCGACGTCCTTGGCGTGGTCTTGGAGCGCAGAGATCTCCTCTTCGAGCCGGTCCGCCGGGGCTCCCAGCCTTCCTTCGATCCCGTGCAGAAGGGAGTCCCGGCGGCGCTCATGCTCGAGCGCGCCTGTACCGGTGAGGGCCTCGATCCGCCGCACTCCCGAGGCGATCCCACGCTCGCTCAAAATTCGCGCTTGCCCGATCTCCCCGGTGTTTCGGACGTGGCAACCGCCACACAGCTCGAGGCTGAAGCCGGGCACCATGACGGTACGAACCCGGTCTCCATACTTCTCTCCGAACAGCGCCATCGCTCCTTCGGCGACTGCCTCTTGGTAGCCCGTCCACTCGATCCGCGTGGGCACGGCCCGCAGCACCTGGGCGTTGACCCGGTCCTCGATCGCCGTGAGCTCCGCGGGGGTGAGGGGAGCGCCGTATGTAAAGTCGAAACGAAGGCGGTCGGGCGCCACGAGCGAGCCGGCCTGTCGAACGCCCTTGCCCAGCACCTCGCGCAGCGCCGCCTGCAACAGATGAGTTGCGGTGTGGTTGCGCTCAGTCGCGCGCCGGGTGACTTCATCGACCTCAAGATCGACTCTTTGACCGATCTTGAGCTCACCCTGCTCGATCAGGAGGAAATGGTAGAAGACTCCCGCAGCATCCTTTTGGGTGTCGATGACCCGGGCCACCCCACCCTCCCAGCGCGCAAGCCCCTGGTCTCCGACTTGCCCCCCACCCTCGCCATAAAAGGGTGTCCGGTCGGTGATCAGCACGCCCTCCTGGCCCTCGGCGAGGGAATCGGCGCTGCGCCAGCCACCGTCCTTGCCGGCTGCCACCACGAGCCGCTGGGCGGTCGCCCCCGATACCTCGAGCTCGTCATAGCCTTCGAATTTCGTCGCATCGAGCTCGCCCTCGGCATGCACCGCCGCGCGCAGCTCGGCGAGCTGGCGCTGGCTGTCGCTCGCCGCCGCCCGGGAGCGCCGGCGCTGCTCGCCCAAAGCCCGCTCGAAGCCCCCTTCGTCCAGGCTCAGGCGCTCCTCTTCGGCGATCTCGCGAACCGCCTCCAGGGGCAGACCGTAGGTGTCGTAAAGGCGAAACACGTCGTCCCCCGCCAGGACGGATGAGCCTCGAGCCCTCGCCTCCTCGACCGCCTGCTGCACCTGCCGCGCTCCGATCGCGATGGTGTTCAGGAACTTCTCCTCCTCGGCGTGGATAGTGGCGGCGGAGGCCGCCCGCGTCGCTTCGAGCTCGGGGTATGCGGCGCCCATGATTTCGCCCAGAACCCCAAGGAGCCCGCCGAGGAACGGCCCCTCGAGCCCGAGTCGCATGCCGTGGCGCACGGCGCGCCGAAGGATGCGTCGTAGAACATAGCCGCGGCCGTCGTTCGCGGGGATCACGCCGTCGGCGAGCAGGAACGCCACGGCTCGCAGGTGATCCGCGATGACGCGCAGCGAGACATCCGCCGAGCTCTCCTTCCCATAGGTCGTTCCCGCAAGCTCCGCCGCCGACCTGAGGAGGGGGCGAAAGAGGTCCGTGTCGTAGTTCGAACCGACTCCCTCGAGCACTGCCGCGACGCGCTCGAGACCGGCGCCGGTATCGATCGACGGGTTGGGCAATGGGGTCAACACACCCTCGGCGTCCCGGTCGAACTGCATGAACACCAGGTTCCAGATCTCCAGATAGCGGCCGCTCTCCGTGCCCTCTTCCCAGGCGACCGCGGGGCGTTGAGGCTCGAGGTCGACGAAGATCTCGCTCGAGGGACCGCACGGCCCGGTCTCCCCCATGGCCCAGAAGTTGTCTTCCTTGCCGCAGCGGTGGACCCGCCCGGCAGGAAGCCCGGAGATTCGCCGCCACAGATCCTCGGCCTCGTCATCCTCCTCGAAGACCGTTGCGAAGAGTCTCTCCGCCGGCAAACCCCAGACCTCGGTCACGAGCTCCCAGCCGAAGCGAATCGCGTCTTCCTTGAAATAGTCGCCAAAGGAGAAATTACCCAGCATTTCGAAAAAGGTGTGATGGCGGGCGCTCGGACCCACGTTCTCGAGATCGTTGTGCTTTCCCGAGACACGAAGGCATTTCTGCACCGTCACGGCGCGGCGGAAGGGAGGAGTCGTCAAGCCGAGGAAATAGTCCTTGAACTGGACCATCCCGGCGTTGGTGAAGAGCAGGGTCGGATCCCCCTGCGGCACCAAGGGGGCGCTGGCGACGGGGCGGTGCCCGCGCTCCTCGAAGAATTGGCGGAAACTCTGTCGAATCTCGCTGCTACTGTTCATGACGGTCCGGGCTCAGTCGATCTCGTCCATCTGCAGGGGGGCCTGGAAGCGGGGCCGCAACGGCTAGGAGCCGCTAATCTAGCATGGTGGCGTCGTCAATACTCGAAGTCATCCAACAGGCGGGCGATGCTGGCGCTGCTAAATCCCTTGCGCGCCAGGTGGCGCGCCAGAGCCCTGGGGTCGGATCCACCGCGGCTGCGCCAGCGCCTCGCCACCTCGCGCGCAACGTCGATGTCATCCCCGGGAAGGGCCGCGTCCACGACGTCGAGGGCCATTTCGTGGGTCACGCCGCGTTCCTTGAGCTCGGAGAGCAGGCGGGCACGGCCCAGGCCTCCATGCCCCAGCCGCTGCGAAACGAAGGCGGCCGCCGTCTTGCGGTCGTCGATGTAACCTAGGCGGCGCAGGCGAGCAAACGTCTCCTCGACCGCTTCCCGCGGATACCCGCGCGCCCCGAGCTTGCGAGCGAGCTCGAGCTCGAAGTGCGGCCGCCGGGCGAGAAGCTCGACGGCCTTGTCATAACAAGTAGGCGCCGGACGCGCGGTCAATCGCCTGATCTATCCCTGTTCGATCTCGAAGGAGGGCTCGTCGTCCAGAAGATCGCTCGATCCGGCATCGAGTGCTGACTCCATCTGCTCCCGGTTGATATCGGCGGTGAACTGCACGCCTTGGATCTTGAGCCGGAACTCGTCGGGGTTCGAGGCTCGGCGCAGGGCCTCGTCGAGGGTGATGAGCCCCCCCTTGTAGAGCTGGAAGAGTGACTGGTCGAAGGTCTGCATCCCGTACTGGCTGGTGCCGAGCGCGATCTGCTCGCGGATGTACTTGGTCTTGTCCTTGTTCTCGATGCAATCGCGGATGTACGGGGTCGAGATCATCACCTCGACCGCCGGAACTCGCCCGGTGCCGTCCGCGCGGGGCATCAGGCGGAGCGAGATCACTGCCTTCAGCACCTGCGCCAGCTGGATACGAATCTGTTTCTGATGGTGAGGCGGAAAGACGGAGATGATTCTGTTGACGGTTTCGGTCGCGTCCAAGGTATGGAGGGTCGAGAGCACCAGGTGTCCGGTTTCAGCCGCGAGCAGCGCCGTTTCGATCGTCTCGTAGTCGCGCATTTCACCGACCAGAATCACGTCCGGATCCTGACGCAGGGCCGAGCGCAAAGCTCCGGAAAAACTCCGCGTATCGACGTCGATCTCTCGCTGGTTGACGATCGACTTCTTGTCGCGATGGAGAAACTCGATCGGGTCCTCGATCGTGATGATGTTTTCCGTACGCGCCCCGTTGACCGAGTCGATCATCGCCGCGAGCGTCGTCGACTTGCCGGAACCGGTCGTTCCGGTGCAAAGCACCAGACCGCGGCGCTCCTCGCAGATCTTCTCCAGAACCGGCGGCAGGGTGAGCTCGCGCAGGGTCTGAATACGGGCTGGAATCACGCGCAGAACCAGCCCTACGGCCCCTCTCTGTTGAAAGATGTTGCAGCGGAAACGGCCCAGCCCCGGAACCGAGTACGCGATGTCGATCTCGAGCTCATCCTTGAAGCGCTGCTTTTGCCGCGCATTCATGATCGAGAACGCCATCGCAATGGTGTCTTCCTGCATCAAACGCTTGACCTCGAGCAGAGGAAACAGCTCCCCGTCCACGCGGATGACCGGGTGACTGCCCACCTTGAGGTGAAGGTCCGACGCCTTCCGTTCCACCGCCAGCTTCAACAGCTCGTTGATATTCATCGCGACGCTCCAATCGGCCGCCGGCGCCCGCGTCGAGAACGCTGACGCTTACCAGCAGTAAATCGATGCATACGTATCTTCAACTTGAAGCCCAGCCTACGCTCCGCTTGCCCGCCTGTCAACGCGAAGCGCCTCGGAGCTGGCTCGCCTTCTTTCACTTGGCGAGCTTCTTGAGCAGCTTCGAAAGGGGCAGGGTGTTCCAGACATCGCCTTTCGTCAGCCAGCCCCGCCGCGCTTGGTCGACGCCGTAGCGAATCAGATCGAGCTCGGCGACGCGATGCGAGTCGGTCGAGATCACGACCGGCACCCCGAGCTCTTTGGCGCGCATGAGGTGCGTATCCTTGAGGTCCAATCTCTCGGGATGCGCGTTGCACTCGACCGCCACGCCATTCTCCTTCGCCGCCTCGAGAACCTCATCGAGATCGAACTGCATCGGCTCGCGCCGGTTGATGATCCGGCCCGTGGGGTGAGCCAGAATGTTGACCTTCGGGTGGGAGATCGCTTTGATAATGCGCGCCGTCTGCTTTGCCGCCGCCAGGTCGAAGTACGAGTGGATGGAAACCAGGACCAGGTCCATCTGCTCGATCATCTCGTCCTCGAGATCGAGTGATCCGTCGACGAGAATATCGATCTCCATGCTCTTGAGCAGGCGGATGTCGTCACGCCCAGCGGTGACCTCGTCGATCTCCTTCCACTGTTTGCCGAGACGCTCGGCGTCGAGACCACCCGTCATCGCCAGCGCCTTGCTGTGGTCGGTCAAGGCAAAATACTCGTAACCCCGGGCGACGCAGCCCTCCAGCATCTCCTCGATCGAGCTCTTGCCGTCCGACCAGGTCGAGTGCATCTGCAGGTCGCCGCGCAGGTCCTCCCGCTCGATGAGCTTGGGCAGCTTTCCCTTCTCCGCCGCTTCCACCTCGCCGCGGTCCTCCCGCAGCTCCGGCGGAATCCATGGAAGGTCCACCGTCGCGTAGCACTCCTCTTCGCTCTTCCCGGCGACCATCTTCCCTGCCCAGGGGTCGCGCTCGTCGACCTTCTTCTTCTTGTCCGCGGTGAATACACCGTACTCCGACATGCGTAGATCGCGCTCGACCGCGCGTTTGCGCAGCTTGATGTTGTGCGCCTTGGAACCGGTGAAATAGAGCAAAGCGGCGCCGTACGACTTGCCCGGCAACACGCGCAAGTCGACCTGGAGCCCGGACTTGAGCACCACCGTCGCGCGGGTGTCTCCCGCCATCTCCACGTCCGCCACCTCGGGAAATTTGGTGAAACGCTCGATGACCGGGACCGGCTCGTCGGTGATCGCCAGCAGATCGAGGTCGCCGACCGTCTCGCGCCGGCGGCGATAGCTGCCCGCGACCTCGACTCGCTTGAGCTTCTTCGACTGGCGCAGGTACTCGAGCAGGGGCTCCACCAGGAGATCGGCGTCGGAGATCCTGGTTCGGGCTTGGTGCTTGCGATACTGCTCGATTCCGTCGAGGATCTTCTTCTGGGTCTTCTCGCCAAAGCCCTCGAGCTCGGCGATCTTGCCGGCCTTGGCTGCTTTTTCGAGCTGATCGACGGTCTTGACCCCGAGCTCTTCGAAGAGCTTGCGCGCCTTCTTCGGTCCGACTCCCGGTAGCTCCATCATGTCCACCAGCGTCCTCGGAACCCGGGAGGCCAGGTCTTCGAGCTCTTGCAAGCGCCCATGACGCACGAGCTCGGCGATGTAACGAGCCATGTCCTTGCCGATCGCCGGCAGCTCGGTCAAGTCCTCTCCCCCTTCCACGCGCTTGCGTAGTGCCGTGGTCTCGGCTTCGACGGTTCGCGCCGCGTTGCGGTAGGCACGTACGCGGAAGGGATTGGCCCCGTCGATTTCCAGGAGGTCCGCCATCTGGTCGAAAACCCGCGCAATCTCGATGTTTTCCATCGCTATTCGCCTCCAGATCCGAGCTTCCTCACCCCCTTCTGACGCAGAAGCTCGGCGAAGCTCTTCTCATCCAGAACGGTCACCCCCAGCCTTCGCGCCTCATCCAGCTTCGAGCCGGGATCCGATCCCGCGACCACATAGTCTGTCTCGCCGCTCACCGCCGAGGTGGCTCGCCCTCCGTGCGCCTCGACGAGCGCTTTAGCGGTGGCGCGGCTCCAGCCCTCCAGCCCTCCGGTGAAGACGAACCTGAGGCCATCGAGCTCGCCCTTGCCAGCCGCGCCCTCGGCGCGAGCTTCGATCAGCTCGACCCGCCCGGCGAGAAGCGCGTCGATGACTTCGGCGGCATGGGGATCCGCGAAAAAGCCGACGATCTCCTCGGACATCCTGGGTCCGATTCCCGGGACCGCCTCGAGGGCAGACCGGTCGGCGGCGCGCAGGGCCCGGAAGCTCTGGAAGTGGCGCGCCAGGTCGCGTGCCACGGTCACCCCCACCTCGGGGATGCCCAGGGCATAGAGAAACCGGGAGAGCTCGACGCGCGCCGACTTGGCGATCGCGGCGATCAGGTTCGCGGCCGACTTCTCGGCGAAACCGTCGAGCGCGAGGAGGTCCTCTTTCTCGAGGTCAAAGATGTCCGGCAACCGTTTGACCAGCTCGCGGTCGACCAACTGCTTGGCGGTTTCCTCGCCCAGGCCCTCGATGTCGAGAGCTTCCCGCGAGGCGAAGTGGACGATCCGGCCGACCAGCTGGGCGGGGCAGGCGAGGCTGTTGGGGCAGACCGTAAAAGGACCGCGCTCGATGAGCTGGGTCCCGCAGGAAGGACAGGCTACGGGCATCTTGAACCGAGCGCCGCGCCGCCGGTCGCTCTCCTCGATTCTTTCGACCACCTGGGGAATCACGTCCCCCGCTCGTTCCACTCGCACCCGGTCGCCCTCGCGAATGTCCTTGCGCGCCACCTCCTCGCGATTGTGCAGGGTGGCGCGAGCCACCGTCACCCCACCGATCTCCACGGGCCGCATGAGCGCCACCGGGGTCACGACTCCGGTACGTCCGACGCTGGCGATGATCTTCAGAACCCGGGTCACCTCTTTGCGCGGTGGAAACTTGAAGGCAAACGCCCAGCGTGGATGACGAGCGGTGGAGCCTAGACGCTGGCGCTCCTCGAGATCGTTCAACTTGATCACGATCCCGTCGATCTCGTATCCGAGATCGTCGCGCTTCTCCTCGAGCTTGCGATGAAAGGCGAGGATAGCTTCCACCGAGTGGCCGATCTCGGCCAGCGGATTGACCTTGAGACCCCAAGCGATGAGCGCTTTCCGGATCTCCCATTGGGTCGCGAGCGCGACGCCTTCGATCGCGAGGATGTCGTAGACGAAGATATCCAGCGGGCGGGACGCCGTCACCTTGGGATCGAGCTGACGGAGGGCCCCGGCGGCGGCGTTGCGCGGATTGGCGAAGGGCTCTCTCCCCTCGTCGAGAAGCTTCTCGTTGAGCTGCTCGAAGGGCTCGATATGCATGATTACCTCGCCGCGCACGGAGAGGAAATCAGGCTTGCCGGGTCCGCCTTCCTTCAATCGCAAGGGGACGGAACGGATGGTCTTGACGTTGCTGGTGACCTCTTCTCCGCGGCGCCCGTCCCCGCGCGTGGCCGCTCGCGTCAGCCGTTGCCCCTCATAGACGAGCTCGACGGAAGCCCCGTCGAACTTGGGTTCGAGAACGTATTCGATCTCCGTGCCCAGCGCCTTGCGAACACGGTCGTCAAAGC
>JBJKRB010000202.1:0-3511 GCA_046704885.1 Thermoanaerobaculia bacterium
TCCGCTGGCTTCTCTGGCTTCTTCTCGCCGCTTTCTGCTTTCTCGCAGTCGGACGCAGCCTGTGGACGCCGGACGAGCCACGCGAGGCGGAGATCGGTCGCGAGATGTACCTCGCGCCGACCCTGGTTCCCACCCTCGACGGAAAGCCCTTCTACGAGAAGCCACCGCTTTACTACTGGGCCCTGGCCGGCGCCTACATCCTCGCCCGTGGCCCTTCCGCTACCGCGGCGCGTGCGGTGAGCGGCGCCGCTGCCTTCGCCACCCTCGTCCTTCTCGCCCTGTGGGCGGGCCGCGAGCTCGGCCGGAGCTGGGCGTTGATCGCCGCCTTTCTGCTCGCCACATCGACTCAGTTCTTCGTCTCCACGCACTGGGTCCTGCTCGACCCGCTCCTCGCCCTCTGGCTCACCATGGCCTACTGGGGAGCCTGGGAAAAGCTGTCCGGCCGAAAGGCGCGCTGGGCACTTCCGTTGTTCTACACCGGGCTGATCCTGGCGCTGTGGACCAAGGGGGTCGTGGGACCCGCCCTCGCCGCGGTCGGCCTTCTCGTCTTCTTCGTCGTCGACCGGCGCAACCGCCCGTGGCGCAAGCTCGGGCTCGCTTGGGGAATCCCCCTGATGGCGCTGGCCCTGGCGGCGGTTGCGGGCGCCATCTACCTGGGTGGAGGATCGCAGGCGCTGTGGCAGTGGGCATGGGTCAACCACGTCGACCGCTTCGTGAATCCACAGCACACCGGCCATCGCCAACCGGCCTTCTACTACGTGAGCCGGCTCGCGGTCGCGAGCCTCCCGTGGTTTCCACTCCTCCTCGACCTGTTCCGGCGCTGCTTCTGGAGAGGACGCGCGGCAGATGGGCGCTTGAGCCGCTACGCGGCATCGATCGTGGGCGGCGGCTTCTTCCTGCTCTCGCTCGCCAGCACCAAGCGGGAGACCTACCTCTTGCCTCTCCTACCGGTCCTCGCCCTGCTTCTCACGATCGACCTCGGCAAGCGCTGGCTGGAGCTCCGCGATCCGAGCTTCCGGCCTTCTCCCTGGTTGCGCTTCGCTCTCGTCCTGCAAGCCGTGCTCCTCGTCATCTGGGCGCTCGCCGCGCCCGGCGCCCGGCTTGCGGTCGCTCCCCAACCGCTCGCCGTCAGCCTCGCCTGGCTCATCGCGGCCCTCCTCCTCCTCGCCTGGTTCTTTCGCTCCATGCAGAAGCGCCACTGGGCGATGGCGGGCGTGGCGGCGATGGCGATCGCCCTCTTCTTGCCCCTGGCCGCGGCTCGCGAGCTTCTGCCGATCGCCGAGCAGCAGAAGAGCTTCGCGCCCTTCGTCGCCACCCTCAACAGCACGATGCCGATGGGCGACCCGGTCCATGCCATCGGCAGCGACGAGACCCTCTCCGGCATCGTTCCCTTCCTCACCGGGCGTCGGGTGATTCCCTTCCACCCCGAGAAGACCGGAGAGCGCGTCAAAACGCCCGCCTGGATCCTCGTCCAGTCGGAGGAACCGGCGCGGAGCCTCGAGCCACCGATGCCCGGCTATAAGCGGGTTCTCGCCGGGTCGATCGGGCCCCACCGCCAGCTCGTCCTCTGGCACCTCGACCGCTCGAGCCACTAGGTGGGCGCGATCCTGAGAATCACGGAACGCAAGGAGCTAGACCTCCGGCTCGCCCCCAATCCGCACCTCGCTCCTTCCGAGCGAAGCGCGGAGGACCTCTTCCCATAGCTCGTAAACCGTTGAGGCTTCGCCTCCTTCCTCATCGGCGTGTAGGCTCGTGGCACCGCATGGGGTACTATCTCGGACGCGGAAGGAGACAGACCACGAAACGGCTCGACACGCTCTCGCTGGCGGGCACCTATCACGACTGCATCGCAACGAAGGACACCACCTCGCCGGAGCAAAACGTGCGCGAGCAGGAGGTCTACGGTCCGGGCGTCGAAATGGCGCGGGAGCTGCCGTCCCCTCCCACCGGGAGTTAGCTGGTGGCCATAGACAAGCGTCGATCCGGGGCCGGAACGCTCCAACCATAAAGAAACGGGCCCGCGGGCTCCTTCGTGGCGCGCGAAGTCCGGCCGGCGGAACCGGCCTGGAGCGCGGAGGCAGAGATGAACTCAAAGACAGGCATCAGCTCCCAGGGGCCCGTCGGTGCGGTCCGCCCGGAGCCGCCCAAGGCCGACCCCCATGCGCCGGAGGCCGAAGGATTCGTACAGGGAGCGCGGCAGCGGCTTCCGAACCTGTCCGTCGTGATTCCGTCTTTCAACGAGGCGGAGAACCTGGCCGAGTTACTGCCGCGCCTGGTGAAGATGCTTGACGACCTGGTGCCGGCCTGGGAAGTGGTCCTGGTCGACGACGGCAGCAGTGACGAGACCGGCGAGCTCCTCGAACAATGGTGCCGGAAACCCGGCTTTCGGGCGATCCAGCTATCCCGCAACTTCGGCAAGGAAGCGGCGATCACGGCCGGGCTCGACGGGGCCCGCGGCGACGCCGCCGTGATCATGGACGCCGACCTGCAGCATCCCCCGGAGCTGATCGAAGAGATGATCGAGGGCTGGCGCGCCGGCTACGACATCGTCTACGCGGTGCGCTCCGGCCGCCGGGACGAAGGCCTGCTCAAGCGCGCGTTCACGCGGATGTTCTACCGGCTGGTGAACATCGGCAGCCGGTTCCCCATCCCCACGGATGCCGGAGATTTCCGGCTGATGGACCGGGCGGTGATCGAGGCCATGCGGCAGTTACCAGAGCGGAACCGCTTCATGAGGGGTTTGTACGCATGGGCCGGTTTCCGCACCATGGCGACGCCCTACGTGCCGGCGGCACGCGGCGCCGGCAAGAGCACATTCAACCTGCGCAAGCTGACCGCGCTCGCGCTCGACGGCGTCACCGCCTTCACCAGCTGGCCGCTGCGGGTGGTCAGCTGGATCGGCTTTGCGCTGGCCATCGCGAGCATCGGCTACGGCGCCTACCTGGTCGTCGAGTGGCTGCTCGTCGGCAACAACGTGCCGGGCTGGACGACGATCGTGGTGGCCTTGATGCTGCTCTTCGGAATCCAGCTGATCGCGATCGGGGTCCTCGGCGAGTACATCGCGCGAATCTTCATCGAGGTCAAGGGGCGACCTTCGTACGTCATCCGTCATCAGTCGGGCGAAGGCTTGAAGGGAAACGAGCCTTGAAGGCCCACTGGAGCCGGCGCGACGTCGGACTCGTTCTGCTCGCGATTCTCTGGCTCGGTTGCACCCTCGGCGCCCGGCCCTTGATGCTGCCCGACGAGGGCCGCTACGCCAGTGTCGCCTGGGCGATGGTCACCTCCGGCAACTGGCTCTACCCGACTTTGGGCGGCCTGCCGTTCTTCGACAAGCCGCCGCTCTTCTACTGGATCACGGCGACCGGCATCGAGCTCTTGGGGCGCAACCTGTGGGCCGCCCGCATCGCCTCGCTCGCGGCCGCGGCCCTGATCGTGGTTCTGATCCACGGCTTCGCGCTACGCCAGGCGGGCGTGAAGGTGGCCCGCTGGGCCCTGCTGGTCCTCGCTACGA
>JBJKRB010000203.1:0-28596 GCA_046704885.1 Thermoanaerobaculia bacterium
GCTCGCCCCTTCGCCTCCTCGCGCGGCGGACGGCCGCGGCGCGGGAGTTTCAGCCCGCGACCCGCGAGACGGCGACGCAGGCGGCAGATCACCGAGTCGACACCGCTCGCGCTCAAACCATCTCCCACTCGTTCCGCGATGTCGCGGCTACTCCAACCTTCGACGATCGCCAGCCGGAAGATCTCGAGATCGCGGCTTGCCCTGGTGCTCGACACGGCTTCCCGACAGTGACTCGCGAGGGCGAGCCTGAGCTCGCGATTGATCGCCCGCTCCTCGGGTCCCGGCGCTGGATCCTCCACGCGGACCGCCAGATCGTCATCAGAGACCCGCAGCGCTCCGAACGCCGAGGTCCAGGAGCGCCGCTTGAGCGCACCCTGGGAGCGCAGATGGTCGACGGTGACGGTCTCCGCCACCCGGCAGAGGTAAGAGGCAATCTGACTCTCGGTGCGACCGCGGCACCAGCGTAACCTGCGGCGTCCGTGGTCAAGCAGACGGCAGAAGACGTCCTGCACGAGATCTTCGCGCTCGTAGCCGCGCAAGCTCTGCGCCGAGGCGCGCAGAGCGCGCAAGATCCCCCTTTCGATTGGTCTTCTGAAGCGCCCGACGAACTCGCGCCACGGTTCGTCACTTCCGGTTTCAGCGCAACGCTGGACGAGGGTACGACAGTACAATTCCTGTGCCACTTTCCGCTCCTTCCTGCATTGGGCAGGAGCGGAGATGCGGCGAGAGCGTAGCTCGAACCGACTCTCGAAATTTCCGGGCGACGGCCCGGAGCACAACGGTGGGGAAACTCAGTGTAGCATGGCGGGCCGGAAGCCCGCAGCGAGACGGCTCAGCGCAGCTTCTCTTCGACGAACTCGACGTGCTTGCGCACCTTGGGATCGTACTTCTTCATCTTCAGCTTTTCGTTCGACAGCCGCTTGTTCTTCGTCGTGGTGTAGAAATAGCCGGTGCCCGCGGTTGAGACCAGCTTGATCTTTTCTCGCATCGTGACTCTCCTCGGTCCCAAAGATGGGGACCGGCAATTGGCGGGGTCGACGGGACTCGAACCCGCGACCTCCGGCGTGACAGGCCGGCGTTCTAACCAGCTGAACTACGACCCCGCTGGGTCGATCCATTCTACGCCGGCTGGCACCCTGTTTGGTGGGAGGTGAGGGACTCGAACCCGCGACCCCCTGCGTGTAAGGCAGGTGCTCTAACCACTGAGCTAACCTCCCCGCAGCCGGGACGCACATCTTAGGAGACCCCCCGGCGGAAGTCAATTCCGGTCGACCAGGGAGCAACGCTAGGTCCGCCCCCCTTACCGACGCCGCAACATGACCAGCGCCCCACCAAGAAGCACGAGAGCTAGGGTCGTGAGGCTGGCGAGGTCGAGCATCGGAATTGCCACCGTGGGCGTTAACGCCTCGAATGCTCCAGCGTCGCACAGGGCGGTCCCGTCACCGTTGCCGTCCTGCGGGCGGGAGATGCCACGTTGATCGGTGCTCACCGGAGCTCCATCGACATCGGTGCACTCATTGACGCCCACCGCATCGATCGCCGCGCTCCCTGCGAGAAGCGCCACCGTCGCGGTGGGGCCTCCGTTGTTGGCCAGATTCCCGAGGTGCAGACTTGATGAGCTCGTAAACGAGGCCCCATCGAGGGCGGCGCAGGTCCCGTCGACATCGAAGTTGACGCCGCTCGCGGCGAATGTGGAGCTGCCGCTGAGGGTGCAATCGGAACCCGTGTCGCTCGCCACGATCGAGTTCTTGATCGACAATGCGGCGCCTGCCCCAGTAGCACCGATATACAGATCTCCGCCACCGCTGTCGGCGTCGTTTCCGACGAAGGTGCTGTTCGAGACTTTCACCGTGCCGGTCGGGCTGTAGATGGCCCCACCCTGGCCGCCCGTTTCCGTTGCCGTGTTGCCGGAGAAAGTGCTGTTGACGATGGTGAGCGTTCCACCGACGTTGTAGGCTGCTCCGCCGAAATAGGCGGAGTTCCCCGAGAAGAGGCTCCTCTCGATGGTGAACGTGCCCCCCGTGGCGTTGTACACGGCGCCGCCGTACCCCACGATGCTCACCGAGGTATTGGCATCGAAGGTGCTGTCACTGACCGTCACGCTCCCCTGATTGTTGTAGATTGCGCCACCCGTTCCGTTGTGCGACTGGTCGCCGGTGAAGGTGCATCGCGAGACTTCCAACACTCCGTTGTTGTAGACGCCTCCGCCACCGCTCGGATCGCTGCCGTGGTCGATGCTCAGATTCTTCAGGATGAGATGGCCCCCGGTCGCGACGGTGATTATCCGCACCAAGCTGCCGCCGTCGATGGTGATCACCCCCCCGCCGTCGATCGTTAACGTGCCGCCATTGGCGACGGTCACGACGTCGGGAAGGGAGGTCGAAAGGTCGATCGTCCCGGCGACGGCAAAGGTGATGACGTCATTGGCCAAAGAGCCGCCCGCGGTTGAAATCGCCTCCCGCAAAGATCCGCTTCCGCTGTCAGCGAGGGTGCTGACGGGATACTCGACCGCCCACGCCGGAAGCCCCGCAATGAGCGCGGCACAGAGCATGAAACCGATGGTCCTCCATGCTCTGGCAGACAACGGGACCTGGATGACCGACCGCGCCCGCGAGCGCCAAGACGTTGAATGCAGCGATTCTGGTAGATCAGGCACTTCGACCCTCCTTCCGCAAGTTGTGTTCAGACTCCAGGCAACGCGAACCACGACAATCCGACCGGCCACCGGCCATTGAACGCACAGCTTTCCCATCCGTCACGCCGCAACGACGCGAGCGAAACCAATAAAAAGGGCGAGCGCGCCGATAGCCCGCGCTGCGGCTGATCATTGGAGAAACCCTACTGTCTCAATTGCGCTTGCGCACCGCTCAATCGGACGGGGAGACCCAGCCTTTTGCGGTGGGTCCATCCGCCTCTAACGGTCTTGCTCCACCAGCGCGAGTGCGGTAGAAAGGGGCCCGCCCGCGACGCGCAGCGGCGCGTTTCAGGGATCATCGAGGAAGGGGAAACGTGAATCGAGATGGGATAGAAAGCCAGCCGCCACAGATTCGGCTTCTCCAGATCGTGCAAGGAATGATGGCGTCGAAGGCGCTGCAGCTCGCGGCCGAGCTCGGCATTGCCGATCTTCTCGCCACAGGAGCCAAGAGCGCCGAGGAGCTGGCGCAGGGGACGGCAACCCATGCGGCCTCGCTCTATCGTCTCCTGCGCGCCCTCGCCAGCCTCGGGATCTTTCGCGAGTCGGAGGCGGGAGCCTTCGAGAATACGACGCTCTCCGAGCCCCTGCGCTCCGAGGTCCCGGGGTCGCTGCGCGACTACGTAATCTTCGCGCCCAACGATTCCAACGTCCGCGCCTGGATGCGTCTCGAGTCCGTGGTCCGGAGCGGCGAGCCGGCGTTCGCGGCGGCGAACGGCGCCGACAGTTGGGACTATTTCGCCGAGCACCCCGAGCTCGCCGAGCGTTTCAACAGCGCGATGTCGAACGCGAGCGCTCTCGCCGGGCCGATGATCGCCTTTGGCTACGACTTCTCCCCTTTCCGGACACTCGTCGATGTTGGCGGCGGCGAGGGGCGCCTGCTCGCCACGATCTTGGAGGTCTACCCAAACTTGCGTGGGGCCGTTTTTGATCTGCCGACCGTTGCCGAAAGCGCCAGGGAGCTCTTGCGCGCCCAAGGCTTGGAGGAACGCGCCGAGGTCGTGAGCGGCGACGCCTTCGCGTCGGTCCCGGCGGGATTCGATGCCTACATCATGAGCAGCGTCCTCCACGATTGGAGCGACGAAAAGGCCCTCGTTCTCCTCGAAAATTGCCGCGCCGCAATTCCCGACCACGGCAAGCTCTTGATCTTCGACGCCATCATTCCGCCGGGCAACGATCCTCACCCGGCCAAGTGGGTGGACCTCCAGATGATGGTCGCTCTGGGTGGCCGTGAGCGCAGCGCCGAAGACTTCCGCCGGCTCCTCGAGCAAGCGGGCTTCGAGCTCACCTTGGCGGAGCCCCTCCCCGCCTTGATCGGGATCGTCGAAGCCATCCCGCGCTGAACGAGAGTCCCTCGCCCGCTACGGACCGGAACGATCTATGCAGGGGGATGGTTGCCCGGCGTGAGACAATAGCGGCGAAGTCGGATGTGGCGTTGGCTCCCGTCCGCTTCGCTGCGAGATCACTCTGACCTCCGCGTCGCCGCTCGCCGAGCCCCGTCACGATTCCATCCATTGAAAGGAGATACGCGAGATGTATGAATTACCATCCCTGCCATACGCTTTCGACGCTCTCGAGCCCCATATCGACGCCCGCACCATGGAGATTCACCACGACAAGCACCATGGCGGCTATGTCAAGAAGCTCAATGGCGCCGTCGAGGGTCACGCCGAGCTCGCCGCGAAAAGCGTCGAGGACCTTCTCCGCGGGATCGATCAAGTGCCCGAATCGATTCGCACCACCGTGCGCAACAACGGCGGCGGCCACGCCAACCACAGCCTCTTCTGGACCGTAATGAGCCCGGACGGCGGTGGCGAGCCGAGCGGTGAGCTGGCGAGCGCGATCGACAGCGCCTTCGGCGGCTTCTCCGCCTTCAAGGAGAAGCTGACCAACGCCGCGGCCACCCGATTCGGATCGGGTTGGGGGTGGCTGGTGCTCAGCGACGGCAAGCTCGAGGTCATCAGCCGGCCGAATCAGGACAGCCCCTTCATGGAGGGGAAGCATCCGATCCTGGGCGTCGACGTCTGGGAGCACGCCTACTACCTGAAGTACCAGAACCGCCGCGCCGATTACCTCGCAGCTTGGTGGAACACCATCCATTGGGCCGAGGTCGCGAGCCGCTATCAAAGCGCTCGTGGCTGACGCGGCACGACCCCTCGTCACCCTTGAAGGGCCCCGGTTCCGGGGCCCTTTTCCTATCCGTGGGATCCTCTGAACTTGCTTCGAGCCAGAAGTTGGGATATTCCGAAGTCTGCACGCGGTTGCTCACTAAATGAGCATCCCACTTGCTCACTTCATGCTAGCTTACGTCGAAAGGTAACAATACGTCCCAATTGCCGGAGGAGATCAGCCACCATGGAACAGTTCGAAATTGGCCGCAACGGACGTCGCACTACGAAGTTTTTCAAAGCGTTGTCCGACAACACGCGCCAGGACATCCTTCGCCTCCTCGAGAGCCACGAGTGCTCGGTGGGCGAGATCGTTGGGAACTTCGAGCTCTCGCAGCCCACGATTTCGCGTCACCTCTCCGTTCTCAAGGAAGCCAACCTGGTCGTCGACCAGCGCCGCGGCCAGCAAGTAATCTACAGCCTCAACGATTCGGCCCTCGCGACTTCGATGAGAGATTTTTTCGGCCACTTCCGCCGCTGCCAGCAATCGCTTCGCTAGATCTGAACCGTGGGAGGGACCTTGGGGCCCTCGGCCCCAAGGTCCCTTTTTCTTGCAAACAATCGAACAACACGGGTGGGCAGGCACCGGGTTGGGGGCCGACGGGGTCGGTCTATAATAAGCGGCCACGTCGCCGCGGTCTCTTCGGCTGGCGACGCACTCGCTGCGCAGGACGCAATTGGCGGTGTAGCTCAGTGGTCAGAGCGAGCGGCTCATAACCGCTAGGTCGGGGGTTCAAGTCCCTTCACCGCCACCATCGAAACACTCCTCCAAGGCCACCGGCCGATGCGCCTCGTATCTCGACTTCGCCAATTCTTCGTAGAGCGAGCACCCCTAGCCCCAGGCGAGTCGGTCGTGGTGGCCTTCTCGGGCGGTCCCGACTCGCTTGCCCTTCTCCTCGCCATGGCGGAGCTCTCGCGCGAGTCGGGCGTTTCGCTGATGGCAGCGCACGTCGATCATGGCGTCGATCCGGGCTCGGGCCGGCGGGCAAGCGCGGCGGCGGAGCTCGCCCGCAAGATCCCGGTCCGGTTCACGACCCTGCGCGCCTACCGAAGCGCCGATTCGGCGGATCGAGATCGGGAAGCCGACCTCAGAAGGCGGCGCTACGACGCGTTGGAGCGATTCCGGGAAGAGGTCGGGGCACGCTATATCGCAACCGCCCATCATCGTCAGGATCAGATCGAGACCATCCTGCTGCGCATCCTCTACGGTAGCGGCCTCATGGGAACGGCGGGAATCCTGCCTCGGCACGGTCCAGTGGTTCGGCCCCTGCTCGAGGTCGAGCGCCACGAGTTGCGGCGCTTCGTTGCCGAGCGCTCGGACCTCGGGCTCACTCCGATCGACGATCCCACCAACCGCGACATGACCGTTAGCCGTAACCGCCTCCGTCATGAGATGCTGCCTCTCCTCAGACGGCAGTATCCGGGAATCGAGCGAGCAGCCTTGAGGCTCGCGGACTCCGCGCGCCGGCTTCGCGAACCATTGCTCACGACCCTGCTCAGCCGCCTCGAGCCCGAGTCAGGGGATGGAACCGTCGCGATCGAACGCGATCGCCTGATGAAGCTGCCCCCCGCTCTCTGGCCCTACGCGCTGGCAGCTCTTCACCGCGCCGCCGGCTGCGACTATCCTCCATCCACCGCGGCGGTCAGGGAGCTGCGGCGACAGCTGAGCCGGGGCTCGACGATCGGCTGCTCCTCCGGCGATGGCTGGCGCTGGCGCAGCCAGGGTAATCTCCTCCGGCTCAAAAGGATGCCGCCGCGGCGCCGCAGCTTCACGTATACTGTGGATATTCCAGGAGCGGTGGAGATCGCGCCGCTTTCCGTCCGCTTGCGCCTGAAGCGAGGGCCGGTGGAGAGCTGGATGTTTCAGGGATCGCGCTGGCGGGCAGGGTTGAACCTGCCGGCCGAGAGTCAGGCGACGGTCAGGACGCGTCGTCCGGGCGACCGCTTGCAGCCGCTGGGCTGTTCCTATTCGCGCCGATTGAAGGATGTGTTGATCGATCGGCGTATTCCCCGCGACGAGCGCGATGCCCTTCCCCTGTTGGTGGTCGGTGACTCGATCGCTTGGGTCCCGGGAGTCACGATCGCCGAGCCGTTTCGCCTTCAGCGCGGGCAGGAGACGGCATGGATCGCCGAAGTGGTGCCCTATGAATGAATCGATCGACCTAGTCTTCGACGCCGACGAGATCGCCCATCGCGTCATCGAGCTCGGCAAGACCATCAACGATGAGCTCGCCGCCGAGGACCCCCTCATGCTGTCGATCCTGGGTGGCTCGATGATTTTCCTCGCCGACCTGGCTCGAGCCATCGAAAATCCGGTGCGTTTCGAGGTCATTCAGGTCGGCGCAACGAACGAAGCCGGGGTCATGGAGATCCGCTATCCCATACCTCTCGCGGTCCGCGACCAGAGCCTGCTGCTCCTCAAGGATGTGGTGACCTCCGGGGTGGTGGAGAGCTATCTCGAAAGCCAGCTGCGCGGCCAGGGTGCCCGAGAGGTCCGATTCGTCGCCCTCCTAGATCGCCCCGGGGAGCGAAAGACCGATTTCGACCCGAACTACCGCCTCTTTTCGGTCGACGACGACGCCACCTATGTGGGGTACGGCCTGAAGCAGAACGGCCGCTGGGGAAACCTCCCCTATATCGGGCGGCTAGCCAACGCCTGAGTTCAGGAATCTCCCAGCCTCCCGAATGGTTGTCACAGAGGCCGGGCTATGCGACGATTGCCGTGAGGAAGATGCGCTTTGAGCTCAACCCTTAAGACTCTGATCCTATGGACCGCCATCTTCGTGGTGGTCATCCTGCTGTGGAACATGGTGCAGGCAGGCAAGGCCGATCAGCACGAGCTCACGTTCAGCGATTTCATGCAGAGCGTGAAGAACAAGCACGTCGCTTCGGTCACCATCCGCGGACCGAAGATCACGGGCACTTTCCGCGCTGGCGGTCAGTACTCGAAGGGCGAGCAGTTCAAGACCTACGCCCCCCAGTACCCGCAGCTCGTCGACGACCTGCAAAAGGCCGGTGTGGAGATCAAAGCCGAGGAGCCGAAGGACAACCTCTTCGTCAACTTCCTCATCTGGTGGGCGCCTATCCTGGTGATTATCGGGCTCTGGCTCTTGTTCATGCGTCAAATGCAGAGTGGCGGGAACAAGGCGCTCTCCTTCGGAAAGAGCAAGGCCAAGCTACTGAGCACCACGAGCAAGAAGGTGACCTTCCGAGACGTCGCGGGCGCCGAGGAGGCCAAGGAGGAGCTTTCCGAGATCGTCGAGTTCCTCAAAGAACCGCAGAAGTTCCAGCGCCTGGGCGGCAAGATTCCCAAGGGCGTCCTTCTGATGGGCCCGCCCGGCACCGGCAAGACGCTCCTCGCGCGAGCCATCGCGGGGGAAGCCAACGTGCCCTTCTTCTCCATTTCAGGCTCGGACTTCGTCGAGATGTTTGTCGGTGTCGGCGCCAGCCGCGTCCGCGACCTCTTCGAACAGGGCAAGAAGAACGCTCCCTGCATCATTTTCATCGACGAGATCGATGCCGTCGGCCGTCACCGCGGCGCCGGACTCGGCGGGGGGCACGACGAACGCGAGCAGACGCTCAACCAGTTGTTGGTGGAGATGGACGGGTTCGAGTCCAACGAGGGAGTGATCCTGATCGCGGCGACCAACCGGCCCGACGTGCTCGACCCGGCTCTCCTGCGGCCTGGGCGCTTCGACCGCCGAGTCGTCGTTGACCGCCCCGACATCCACGGACGATCGGGGATCCTCCGGGTACACACCCGCAACATCCCCCTTGCCGACGACGTCGACCTCGAAGTCATCGCCCGCGGCACTCCCGGCTTCGCTGGAGCCGACCTTGCCAACCTGGTCAACGAGGCGGCCCTCGTTGCCGCGCGGCGCGAGCATCAGAAGGTCGAGATGCAGGACTTCGAGTTCGCCAAGGACAAGGTCCTGATGGGGGTCGAGCGCAAGACCATGATGCTGACCGACGAGGAGAAGCGAGTCACGGCTTTCCACGAGGCCGGTCACGCCCTGGTCGCGGCCTTTACTCCCGGCGCCGACCCGCTGCACAAGGTGACGATCATTCCACGCGGACGGGCGCTCGGTCTCACCATGCAACTCCCGACCGAGGACAAGTACACCTACCGCAAGCGCTATGTCGAGGCGCAGCTCGCCATCCTCATGGGCGGCAGAGTGGCGGAGGAGCTGACCCAGGCCGACATTACGACCGGAGCCGGGAACGACATCGAGCGGGCGACCGAGATGGCGCACCGCATGGTCTGCGAATGGGGCATGTCGGACCTCGGTCCCCTCTCCTTTGGAGCCAAAGAGGAGCCGCTCTTCCTCGGCCGTGATTTCACCCAGCGCGCCGAGTACAGCGAAGACACCGCGATTCGCATCGATCGCGAAGTCGAGCGCATCGTGAGGACCGCCTACGAAAGTGCCACCTCGATCCTCAGCGAGCATCGTGACGTGCTGGAGCAACTCGCTCTGCAACTTCTGGAACGGGAGTCCCTGGAGGGAAGCGAGGTCTACCAGCTAGTGAAAAACATGACCGGCCTCGATTTCGCTCCCAAGGCACCACCTCCCTCCCCCAAGGCTGAGCAGGGAGAGCCGCCGAAGGATACGGGGGGAGACGGCAAGGGTGAGCAAGAGCATCAAGCCACCGTCCATCCGGCGACGGGATCCGGCGAAGAGGAGACGGTCGACGCAGAGGAGGAACCGGAGGTAGCGACCTCTGCCAAGCGCGAAGCCGCCACCGATCCCGCGACCGCGGGCCACGACTGACCCGCATTGCTCCGCTCGAATCGAGTCCGCTCCCACACTGCTAGACTAGGAAGGTAATCAGGTACCCTGGTTCCTTCCTGATGCCCACCCTTACCGTCAAGAGCGCGGCCCCGACCTGGAGGCTAGAGCTCCCGCGAGGGCGCGTCCTCGAGCTCGGCTGGCCGCCGCGCGTCATGGGAGTTCTCAACCTGACTCCGGATTCGTTCAGCGACGGAGGTCGTTGGCTCGACCCCGAGCGAGCGATCGACCGCGGGCTCGAGATGATCGCCGAGGGCGCCGACATCTTGGACCTCGGCGCCGAATCGACACGTCCCGGTGGTGGGGTCTACGGCAGAGGCGCGACATCCGTCTCCGCTACTGAACAGCTAGCGCGGCTTCTTCCCGTGCTCGAACGCCTGCGCTCGGAAACCGACCTTCCCATCTCGATCGACACGCGCAGCGGCGAGGTCGCGGACACGACGCTAGCCGCGGGTGCGGACTTGATCAACGACGTCAGCGCGGTGAGTGAGGAACGGCTGGCGCGTGCCGTGGCGGCCACCGGTTGTCCTCTCGTTCTGATGCACAGTCGCGGGGATCTGGCTACCATGCAGTCGGAGATTCACTATGAGGATCTCCTCGCCGAAGTGGTCGCCGATCTCGGCCAGGCGATCGCTCGCTCCTTGTCCCTCGGGGTGGACCGACGGCAACTGATCGTCGATCCGGGAATCGGATTCGGCAAGACCCAAGCGCAAAACCTCGAGCTTCTCGCCAACCTCGATCATTTGGCCGGGCTCGACCGCCCGATCCTGGTCGGCGCTAGCCGTAAGAGCTTCATAAGCAAGGTCATCGAAGCTGCCCCCGACCACCGCCTCGGCGGCAGCCTGGCGGCTCTCGCCTGGGCGGCGGCGCGGCATTGCGCGCTGGTACGCGTCCACGACGTCGCGGCGAGCGTCCAGTTCCTCGCGGTCTGGCAGGCGATCTCCGCGAAGGCCACTGAGGAGCAATGAGCATCCACGACCTCCTGCAAGTCTTGACTTGGCGCGATCTCATCGACGTCCTGCTGGTCGCCGTGGTGATCTACAACGTGCTGCTCTTGATTCGCGGGACGCGCGCGGTCCAGATCCTCCTCGGCCTCGTCTTTATCGCCATCGTGTACTACCTGGCCGGGCTCGCCAACCTCCTCACTCTCCAGACCTTGCTCGGGAACTTCCTCTTCGTCCTGCCGTTCGCGATCGTCGTTCTCTTCCAGAGCGAGATCCGCCGAGCCCTGGCGAACTTCGGACGCAATCCCTTGTGGGGCCTGACGCCGCATCAAAACGCCGAGAACACCTTCAGCGAGATCGTTCTCGCCGCGACGACTCTCGCCGCGCGCCGCATCGGGGCGCTGATCGTGATCGAACGGCTGGAGGGGCTACGCAATTTCATCGAGAACGGAATCGCCATCGATTCCCGCGTCTCCTACGACCTACTCATCAATATCTTCACTCCCGGAACGCCGCTTCACGATGGCGCCGTCGTCATTCAGAGCGACCGAATCGCCGCCGCCGCTTGCTTCCTGCCCCTCACCCTCAAGCCGGCTCTCTCCAAGGAGTTCGGCACCCGTCACCGCGCCGCTCTGGGAATCAGTGAGGAAACGGATGCCCTGGCCGTCGTGGTGTCCGAGGAGACGGGAATCATCTCGGCCGCGTTCAATGGCGAGATGACGCGCAATCTCGATTCGAAGAGCCTACGCAACACCCTCTTTCAGTACTTGGTCACCGAGCTCCATCCACAACGGAGAGAAGCAACGTGACCGAGCGCAGAAGACTCTGGGGGTTGCGCCTCCTCGCTCTCGCCCTGGCAATCCTTACCTGGTTCTTCGTCTCCGTCGAAAAACGGGAACGACTGAGCGAAAAGGTAGTCGAGGCGTCGGTCACCTACAACACCGCGCGGAACTACATGGTGCTCGAGCCCGTGCAAAAGGTCGCGGTCCGGGTGCGCGGAGTCAACAGCAAGGTGCGCAACCTCAATCCGTTCATGGTCGACGTTGTGGTCGATCTGCCGGAATCGGCGAAGCATCACGCGGACATCCACCTTGGACCGGAGAACGTCATCCTGCCCGACGGGCTGGAGGTGGTCTCGATCGATCCCAATGTCCTTCATCTGGACCTCGACCGGGTGATCACTCAGATGATCCCCATCCGCCCCAAGCTCGTGGGCGAAGCCGCCGCCGGCGCAATTGTCGGGAGACCGGAGGTCGAACCAGAGAAGGTTCTGGTGAGCGGCCCAAGCTCGCACATTGAGCTCATCGAAGCGATGACAACGACTCCGATCGACCTCACCGGGCACGCACTGGACTTCAAGGAGCAGGTGGCCGTCGTATCTCCCGATCCTCTGGTCAAGGTGGTGCAACCATCGGTGGTGTCCGTACAAGTGCCCCTCAAGGTGCCGCAGGCCGGCGGCGAATAGGGGACACCTCGAAGCTCATGCCCGAAATCGAGCACAGGTCGCTGTTCGGCACCGATGGAATTCGCGGTCGCGCGGGTCAATACCCTCTGGACCATGAAACCGTGGTCCGCATCGGCGCGGCCCTCGCCAACCACCTGCTTGCCTGGGCGAAACACCCCGTTCAAGTAATCCTCGGCGGAGACACGCGCGCCAGCACGCCGGAAATCTGCTCCGCTCTTGCCGCCGGGCTCCAAAGCGCCGGCGTCCTGATCCGATACGCCGGCGTCATTCCCACTCCCGGGATCGCGACTCTCGTCAAGCTCTTCAGCGCGTCCGCGGGCGTGGCGGTCTCCGCCAGCCACAATCCGGCCGCCGACAACGGCATCAAGCTCTTCGATCAAGGTGGCTTCAAGTGGCGCCCAGCAGCCGAGCGCGAGCTCGAACGACGGCTTACGGAGATCTCGTCCCGCCAGCTCTCGAGCGCTGGAAACATCGAGCTGAATCCCGAGCCCGAGCTCCTCGAGCGCTACGCCGAAGCTCTGCTCGCACCCTACGAGCACGGCGCGCTATCCGGTCTCTCCGTTGCTCTCGATTGCGCCAACGGCGCGGCGTCGGCCCTGGCACCGCGCCTCTTCGCGGAGCTCGGAGCGCGCGTTCACCTCCTCTCCGCGATGCCCAACGGCGAAAACATCAACCTCGGATGCGGTTCCACCCAACCGCAGACGCTCTGCCGCGCAACCGCGGATTCCCCCGGTGCTGGCGGGCTCGGGTTCGCCTTCGATGGCGACGCCGACCGAACGGTCGCAAGCGACGAGCTGGGACGATGTCAGGACGGCGACGCGTTGCTCTATCTCTGGGCGACCACGTTGAAGCGGCAAGGGCGTCTCGAGCCTAGCTCCGTAGTCGCGACTACGATGAGCAACATTGGCCTCGAGCGCGCTCTCGAGCGCCAAGGAATCGGCCTGGTGCGGTGCGCTGTTGGAGATCGTGAGGTCGTGGCAGCCCTGCTTGCCGAAGGCTTGAAGCTAGGTGGAGAGCAATCGGGTCACCTGGTCAACCTCGATCTCGCGACTACCGGCGACGGTCTGCAGACGGCGCTCGCCATCGCGTCGATCGTCGCCGGCGCCGGCCGGCCGCTGTCCGATCTGCTCAAGGATTTCCAGCGCTACCCGCAGGTTCTGCTCAATGTTCCGGTCGCCATCAAGCCGGATCTCGAGAACCACCCCGTCATCGGACCGGCGGCGATCAAGACCCGGAAGCTCTTAGGGAAGAACGGGCGACTGGTGCTGCGCTATAGCGGAACCGAGCCCTTGGCTCGGGTCATGATCGAGGGGCGGGAACAGGCTGAAATCGAGAATCTGGCTTCCTCCCTCGCCGGTCTCATTGGCGAAACGCTGGCTCCTTCTCGCCACTCCTGATCGCTTGCAGGTACTCTTCGACGGTGGGCGCGAGGCCCTGGTAGAGGGCATCGGAGATCAAGGCGTGGCCAATCGACACCTCGAGAAGACCCGGAAGCCGGGCAACCAAGAAGGGGAGGTTCTGCCGATCGAGGTCGTGCCCGGCGTTGACCCCCAAGCCAAGCGCGACCGCTCGGCCGGCGGCGCGGCGATATCGCTCGAAGACCGCATCCTTCTCCGCCGTGGGGTACGCGCTCGCGTAGCACTCCGTGTAGAGCTCGATCCGATCACAACCGGTGGCAGCCGCCCGTTCGACCGCTTCAGCGTCTGGATCGAGAAAGAGGCTGACGCGTATCCCCAGCTCCTTTAGCCCGGGTACGATCTCTTGCCCGAGCCAGGACCCGTGCTCTTTTAGGTCCCAACCCGCGTTCGAGGTCAGGACGCCGGGTGGGTCGGGCACCAGGGTGCACTGCGCCGGCCGTACCTCTTCGGCGAGAGAGAGGTAGCGTGGTGCCGGGAAGCCCTCGACGTTGAGCTCAACCTGGATCGCCGCGGCGAGATCGAGCACGTCCTGGCGCCGTATGTGGCGCTCGTCGGGACGCGGATGGACCGTGATGCCCTCTGCTCCCGCTCCGATCGCCACTCGCGCCGCTTCTACGACGTTCGGACGATCGCCGCCGCGCGCATTGCGCAGGGTCGCGACCTTGTTGACGTTGACGCTCAGGCGAACGTGTCGAGACCCGCTCATGCCCGCTCTCAGGGTTCGATCTCGACGCCCT
The DNA here is from genome assembly GCA_046704885.1 of Thermoanaerobaculia bacterium. GTDB lineage: Bacteria > Acidobacteriota > Thermoanaerobaculia > Multivoradales > JBJKRB01 > JBJKRB01. The sequence goes on from JBJKRB010000203.1 coordinate 14,212, forward strand.
CGACCAGGGGAGGCTCGGCCTCGCGCGCGATCAATACCGTCCCGGCGATCGGCAGCAGCACGCGGTGCACGTTGCTGCCGAAGGTCAAATTGATCTCATAGTAGCCCTGCTCGGAGATCCCTAGGAGACGCCCCGCATTGCCCTTGAGACCCATGAGCTGATTGTGGACGAGGACTTCGTTCGGTACTTCCATTCCTGGTTACTCCTTCACCCAGCCGGCTTCGCGATACTCCTTGAGCTTACGCTGCAAGGTCCGAAGCCCGATGCCGAGAACTCGCGCCGCTTCGGCGCGGTGGCCGTTCGTACGCTCGAGAGTTTCGAGAATCGCCTGCCGCTCGATCTCCTCCATGGTTCGGGGTTCGCCGAGCTGAACTTGAACCGGAGCGCCGCTCGTGCCGACAACCTCACTTCCTCCGAGCTCGGCGGGAAGGTCGTGCACCCCGATCTCTTCGCCTTCGGTGAAGATGACAAGGCTCTCCAGTACATTCTTGAGCTCGCGCACGTTCCCCGGCCAGCCGTAGCGGCCGAGCGCCGCGAGCGCGTCCGGGCTCAAACGCTTGAGCGCCCGCCCGTGCTCGTTGCAGAAGACCTCGAGGTAGTGCTCAGCCAGGAGCGGCAGGTCCCCGAAGCGTTCGCGAAGAGGCGGAATGCGCAGCGTCACGACCTTCAGACGGTAGTAGAGATCCTCGCGGAAGCGCCCATCCGCCACCTCCTTCTCGAGATCGCGATTGGTCGCCGCGATGAGGCGAAAATCGACGTCGATGACCTCGCTCCCGCCTACCCGCATGATCCGTCTCTCCTCGAGAACTCGCAGAAGCTTGACCTGAAGCTCAGGATAGAGCTCGCTGATCTCATCGAGAAACAGGCTGCCGCGATGGGCCAGCTCGAACTTTCCGATCTTCCGACCGACCGCGCCGGTGAACGAGCCCTTCTCGTGACCAAAGAGCTCGCTTTCCAGAATGTCCGAGGGGATCGCCCCGCAGTTGATGGCGAGGAATCGCTCCTCCCGGCGCGGACTGGCGTGGTGAAGGGCATTGGCCACCAGCTCCTTCCCGGTGCCGCTCTCTCCCACGATGAGGACCGTGGAGCGCGTCGGCGCGACCAGTCTCATCTGCTCGAAGAGGTGTTCCATCGGCGCGGACTGCCCGATGATGCTCTCGAAGCCGTAGCGCTTGTCGAGCATCTGGCGCAGGCTGGTGACCTCTTCCTTGAGCTGACGGTTCTCCAGCAAGTTGGTGACTCTCTTGCGCAGCTCGTAGAGATCGACCGGCTTGGTCAGATAGTCATCGGCCCCTACGCGCATGGCCTCGACCGCGGACTCGATCGATCCATAGCCCGTCACCAGGATGACGCCCAGATCGAGACCGCGCTCGCGGACCTCCGAAAGGAAAGTGAGGCCATCGGTCTTGGGCATACGGAGGTCGCAGATGGCCAGCCGCGCACCATCGTTCTCGTCCAGAAATCCCAGAGCCGTGCGCGCGTCGTCGAAAGTTCTGACGGCATAACCAGCGCGCTCGATGGCAATCGCCATCGATTCTCTCGAGCCGGTCTCGTCGTCGATCACCAATACCAATGGAGCTTCCATCGCCATAATGGCGTCATTTTGGCACATGGACCACGCTCCGTCGAGCGTCGCCCCACGCCGCTGGCCCCATAGCGCGGCGCATCGATAAACTTGCGCCGTCGTGGACCGCGCCAACCGTTTGCCCGATCAGACCTCCCTTGCCAGCGGCGAGCCGGCCGAGGTGACGATCGAGGGCAGCGCCGAGCGCGTGGTCTATCGCAACGAGGCGAACGGGTGGACCGTATTGCGGCTGGAGCGAGAGGGGTCGCACCCCCCCGTCACCGTGGTCGGCGCCTTGGTCTCGGCCCGTCCCGGAGAACGTCTGCGGCTCACCGGCCGGTGGGAGACCGATCGCCGCTTCGGGCGTCAGCTCAAGGTCACGAGCTGCGAACATCTGCGCCCCGCAACCCGCCAGGGGATCGAGCGCTATCTCGGTTCGGGAATGGTTTCCGGAATCGGCCCCGAGCTCGCCAAGCGCATGGTGGAACGGTGGGGGGCGAAGACGCTGGACGTGATCGAGAAGAACCCAGAAAGGCTTACCGAGGTCAAGGGCATCGGCGCGGTCAGAAGCAAGCGCATTCGCCGCGCCTTGGAGGAGCAGAGCGCGGCGCGCAGCGTGATGCTCTTCTTGCACGGTCTCGGCGTTTCCAGCAATCAGGCGACCCGCCTGTACAGGATCTATGGAGAGGAGACGATCCCGATCCTCGAAGAAAACCCCTATCGGCTGAGTCGCGAGATCTTCGGTATCGGCTTTGCCACCTCTGACCGCCTCGCCGAGCGCCTGGGCTGGGCGAAGGACTCGCCACGGCGTATCGCCGCCGGCATCGAGCACGTTCTCGAGCGCGCCACCGAGCAGGGGCACCTCTTTCTCCCCGAAGATCAGCTGGTGCGCGAGGCGGCGGCACGACTGGCCGTGGAGCCAGGCGCGGTCGAGCAACGACTCGGAGAACAGATCGGTGCCGGGGCGTTGCGCGCGGAGCCGTCGCTTCACGGCAGTCCGCGAGCGGTCTATCTCCCTCAGAACATCGAGGTCGAGGTGAGCCTCGCCCAGGAGATTCGTCGCCTCGCGGGCAGCTCTCCACCAACGACACCGGACGATCCAGCCACCGCGCTCGATGCCTTTGAACGCCGGCACCGGCTGCGGCTGGCGCCCCAGCAACGCGACGCAGTCAGCAGCGCGCTCACTTCGGGGATCGTCGTCGTGACCGGGGGACCGGGCACCGGCAAGACGACCCTGGTCAAGGCGGTCCTCGAGATCGCGAGAAAGGAAGGAGCAAAGGTCGCGCTTGCGGCTCCAACCGGGCGAGCCGCACAACGCCTAGCCGAGGCGGCCGGGAGCGAGGCACGGACCCTTCATCGCCTGCTCGAGTTCCAGCCCCATAACCAGACCTTCGCCCGCGGCGAGAAATACCCTCTGGACACGGACCTCGTCATCGTCGACGAAGCCTCGATGCTGGACGCCTTTCTCGCCGACCACTTGCTCAAGGCGATTCCTTCGGGCGCAAGACTGATGCTTGTAGGGGACGTCGACCAGCTTCCTTCCGTCGGTCCAGGAAGAGTGCTGGCGGATGTCATCTCATCCGGAGAGGTACCGGTCGTTCGCCTCTCGACCATCTTCCGACAAGCGCGGGCCAGCGCCATCGTGGTCAATGCCCACCGCGTGCTTGCGGGAAAGATGCCGTCGAGCGTCGAGGGAGGCACAGGCGACTTCTTCTTCATTCCCCGCGAGTCGCCGGAGGAGACCCTCTCTACCCTCCTGGCTCTCGTCACCGAGCGCATCCCCGCCCGCTTCGGACTCGATCCGATGCACGATATCCAGGTCCTGACGCCGATGCATCGCGGCTTGCTTGGCGCGCGGCAGCTCAATGTCGAGCTCCAAGAGAGGCTCAATCCTCGAGGCGCCAAGATCGAGATGGCTGGAAGCTGGCTGCGGGTGGGGGATCGGGTCCTGCAACTGCGCAACAACTACGAGCTCGAGGTCTTCAACGGCGATATCGGACGCGTCACCGCCTTCGATCGCGAGCACTCGTCCGTTGAGATCTCGTTCGGCGAGCGCACGCTTTCCTATGGGCCGAAAGACCTCGGCGAGATCTCCTTGGCCTACGCGATCACCATCCACAAATCGCAGGGCAGCGAGTACCCGTGCGTCGTGGTCGTGCTGGACACGCAACACTACATGCTGTTGCAGCGCAATCTGCTTTACACCGCGATGACACGCGGGAGGAAGCTGGTGGTCGTGGTGGGAAGCCACCGCGCCGTGGGACAAGCGGTACGCAACGAGCGCGGGAACGAACGCTTCACCAGCCTCTCCCGCCGTCTCTCCTCGCCGCCCGGCTAGGCCGCACTCGCCGCCAAGCGATACCGCGCGCCTACTCCCCCTCTTCCCGCGGCTTCTCGGGATCGGCCTCTCCCGGCTCGGCTTCTGACTCTTCTTGCGGCTCTTCCCGCGGCTCATCCGACGCCGGCTCCTCCTCGTGCGCGCTCACGAAGAGGTCCTCGTCGTGCGCGGCTTCACCGCTCGGCGTTTGCTCGGCCTCCGGCGCTGCGGCCGGCGCGGGCAGCGCGCCGGCCTCGGCGCGCGGTGGCGACCCCCATCGGCTCATGAGCGCCGCTCCAAGCCCTACGGTCCACGCCAGGTACTGCACTAGCCAGCCGATAATCAACAAGGAAACCGAGAAGAAGGTGAGCACCCCTCCCCCAAGGCCGATCACCCGCCCGCAAAGCGAGATCACGACGATGAGGCCGATCCCCACCACCATTTGCAGGTAAGGATTGCCGAAGTGCCACGAGAAGCGCTCCTCGGTCCAGCGTCCCACCCGGTGAGCACTCGCCGCGAAGCCGAAGAACGCGGTCAGGAAGAAGGCGAGCACCAAGAACGGCACCAGGAGAAGCAACGGAATTCCGATGATCGATACCGCCAGCAGGACGATCACCGCGAGGAGCAAGGGCGCAAAGAGGATCTCCGCGCCCAAACCCACCAGGGCCGCCTTCCAAGGCTCTCGCCGAAGGCGCTCTTCTACCCGCTCCAGCCGCTGTGGAAAGAGAACCAGGACCAGACAGGCGAAAAGCATGAGGACCATGATCCCGAGGATCTTCCAGAACAAGAGCATGAGATGGCGAAACGGAGACCACTCCGCGACCCAGTTCGAGCGCCAGCGGTACGGATGCGTGCGAATGACGTGATCACCACCTCGAAAGACCAGTGGGCCCACGCCGACGTTGTTGACCTGCCCCAGGACCTTGGCTCCCTCGTCCCGATGCACCGAGCCTCCGATCGCGTTGACGTCGCCCATGACCTCGGCTTTCGGTCCGAGGTGGACCGAGCCACCGACCGCGGTGACGTCTCCGGTGACTTGACCGTCGATCCAGGCGGAGCCACCGATCGCGACGGCGTCTCCGATGACCTCTCCTTCGACGCGCAAGCTCCCCGAAAACACCACGACGTCACGCGCGACCTCTCCCTTCTTGATCGTCAGGCTGCTTCCGACCGTGACCTGAGTATCCCTGTGGATCTTGGGAGGAGATGGGATTTGCGGAGCCGCCGGGGTCTCGGCGGGAGGCGCCGGCGCTTCGGGCGGCGCTGTTGCTTGCCGCGCGCTCGGCGCACTGGCCTGGCCTGCGCCATGCTCGACGGACGCCGGCGGTGCCTCCTGCGCCACCAGGATGGCGGCGGACGTCGTGATGAGCACCGTCCCGCAGAATGCGAGCAAGATGAATCGAAAACCCAAACGGCGATGCAGTGACTTTCTGTGTGTCATCTCAATGTGAGCTGGCATGACCGCCACTCCTTTTCGATGGTTGAACCAACAGCCAGCGGAACGCGACGAGGCTGCTCACCGCCGCGATGAGCCAAGCACCCCACAGGCTGGGAAGCGAGATCAGGCTCCAGAGCACGGCGACGACGTCGAGCCAAGCCTTTCCCACCGCCAATGCCTCGATGAGAGCCCGCGCCAGCGAGCCCGTCATCCCGGCGCCAAGACTAACGACCAGGTGGGGACGAATGAGCCAGGAGAGTGCTGGCAATATGCTGGGGGCCGCGATGGTGGCCAGGCCGGTGAGGGTCAACGCCGCCGCGAGCGCGAGCTTCCAGCCCCAGGCCAGACGGGCCCATGCGCCGCGCCGCTGGAGTCCTGGAAGTGAGCCCAGCACCCGGGCACTGAAGCCTTCAGAAGGCCCCGATGGAGGCGGCAGCAGCGCAAAAACCCGGCCGAGGGCGCGATCCGCTCTCTCAGGGTCACCCTCACGCTCGCTGTCGACCCAGCGCTGAAATGCTTCCTCGAGGCGTTCGTTCACAAGTTCTCTCCCACTTGGCCCTACGAGTCCCGGCCAGCGGAAGTTTCGCTTCCCGCGCCCCGCGTGAACCCCCGTCTTTCCATCTCGATCTGGAGCTCGTGGCGGGCACGGTGAAGTTGCGTTTTCATCGTCCCCAGCGGCATTCCGGTGGCTTGCGCGATCTCCTCGTAGCTCAGCCCTTCGACGAAGCGTAACAAGATCACCTCCCGGTAGCTAGGCCGTAGGACCGTGAGCGCCCCCTCCAGGGCTGCACGCAGATCGACGCGTTCGAGCCGACGCATCCCGGAAGGCGCATCCGGGTCGTCCACCTCCCGTACGCCGATGCTCTCCTCGTCACCCTCGGGATCGAGCGGCACCGTGCGCAGGCTCCCGCGCCGCAGCGCGTCGATGGTCAGGTTGTGGGCAATCTTGAATAACCAGCTCGAGAACTTCCGTTGCCGGTCGTAGCTCTCGAGATGGGTGTAGGCGCGGAGAAAGACCTCCTGGGCCAGGTCCTCCGCCTTCCCTGGATCGCGCAACATGCGGACGATAAGGCGATAGACGGGACGCTGATAGCGCTCAACGAGCTCGCGGAAGGAATCTTCCGATCCTTCGAGCGTCTTCTTCACCAGGGTCGCGTCGTCGATCGTCATCACCACCCCTGGGTACGCGCCCGACCTTCGCGGGTTGCACCCCGGCAACCGGTTCTCCCCCCACTACGCCTCGTTGCCGCTTGGTCCTGGGCCCTCGACACAGTAGACTCATCCCGTCGCATGAGCACCCGGAAAACCATCTAGGAGACCGGCCATGAACACTCCCCCTCGTTACAGCCTGAGGTTTCTGCTTGCGGCAGCCCTTCTGCTCGCTCTGCCCTTGGCAGCGGGAGCCGCCTCTCTTCAGGGCGTGACGCTACCCGACCAAGTCACGGTCGGCGGCCACACCCTGGTGCTCAATGGGATCGGGCTGCGCACCAAGTTCTTCTTCAAAGTCTACGTCGGTGGACTATATTTGCCGCAAAAAGAACATTCTGCCGACACCATCCTGCATTCGGACGTGCCGCGCCGAGTCGTGATGCACTTCGTGCGCGGCGTCAGCAAAGGCCAGATCTGCGGGGCTTGGGAAGACGGCCTGGCCGACAATACGCCAAACGCATCGGCTGAGGTAAAGAAGAAGTTCGACACGCTCTGCTCGCTCATGGCGGACGTCGAGGACGGTCAGACCATTACCTTGACCTATCTTCCCGGATCCGGAAGCGAGATCGACGTGGCGGGCAAACAAACTGGAATGATCGCGGGGGCGGACTTCGCCACCGCTCTCTTCGCCTGCTTCATAGGGCCAAATCCGCCCGGGGAGGCATTCAAAGACGCCTTGCTCGGAAAGGCGGAGAAATAAAAAGAGAGGGGCGCGTTCGACGCCCCTCTGTGGGAGGGATGAGAGGAGGGCCTGCCTCCCCTACGCCGCTATTTCTACCATCAAGATAGATGCTTGTCAATATTAAAAATAATAGGGCGCAGCGCTGGCCGCTCCACTGCTCGCCAATCCAGGCTTTGCAAATTGAGGAGGGGCGAACTTGAGCTCGCGCGAAACGATCGCCGTCACCGGCGGCGCGGGCTTCATCGGTTCCAACTTCGTGCACCTCCTCGCCGCCCGGGACCTCGGTCCGCTCGTGGTGGTCGACAAGCTGACCTACGCGGGAAACCGGAGCAACCTGGCCGAGTTGGAGGGCCGTCCCGGCTTCCGCTTCGTCGAGGCCGACATCGCCGACCGCGAAGCGATGCGTCACCTGGTCGAGGAGCATCGTCCCCGCTGGGTCATCAACTTCGCCGCCGAGAGCCACGTTGATCGCTCGATCGATGATCCCACTGCCTTCGTGCGGACCAACGTCGTGGGCACCTTCGAGCTCCTCGAGGCGTGCCGCCTCACCTGGAGGCGAGAGAGCGCAAGCGAGCGGGACCACCATCGCTTCTTGCACGTCTCGACCGACGAGGTCTACGGCACCCTGGGTGAGACTGGGACCTTCTCGGAAACCACCCCCTATGCGCCAAACTCGCCTTACGCCGCCTCGAAAGCCGCGGCTGACCATCTCGTGCGCGCTTATCGCGAGACCTACGGCCTCCCCACCTTGTTGACCAACTGCTCGAACAATTACGGTCCCTACCAGTTTCCCGAGAAGCTCATCCCCTTGATGATTCTCAACGCCCTCGAAGGACGTACGCTACCCATCTATGGCGATGGGGGGAACGTTCGCGACTGGCTCTATGTCGAGGATCACTGCCTCGGCATCTTGCGTGTTCTCGAAGCGGGACGTCCCGGTGAGAAGTACAACTTGGGGGGAGGCGCGGAACGCACCAATCTCGAGATCGTGACCCGGCTTTGCGAGCTCATCGAGGAGGCGCGGCCGGCGGCGGAGAACCCGGCTCTTCGAGCGCGAGGGATCGCTACCTACCAAGATCTCAAGGAGTTTGTCGCGGATCGTCCCGGCCACGACCGACGGTATGCGATCGATAGCACGAAGATTCGCGCCGAGCTGGGCTGGCGGCCACTTCACGATCTCGATTCCGGGCTCGCCGCGACCGTGTCGTGGTACCTCAGTCACCTCCCTTGGTGCCAGGAGGTCCAAGAGGGCCGGTACCAGCGAGAGCGCCTCGGCCTGGCGGCCGCTACGACGCGGGTGGAGAATCGATGAAGTTCGTCGCGACCTCCCTTCCCGGCGTCGTCTTCATCGAGCCTGAGGTTTTTCGCGACCAACGCGGCTACTTCTTCGAGATCTACCACCACGCCAAGTTCACCGACGCCGGAATTCCCCAAGTCTTCGTTCAGGACAACCAGTCGCGTTCGGTCAAGGGCACGCTGCGCGGGCTGCACGCGCAAAGGACAAAGCCGCAAGGCAAGCTCGTGCGCGCTCTTCACGGGACGATCTACGACGTCGCCGTGGACATCCGGGCGAACTCCCCCCAGCTCGGCCAGTGGGTCGGAGTCGAGCTCTCCGAGGAGAATCTCTCCTCGCTCTGGGTCCCGCCGGGGTTTGCCCACGGCTTCTTGGTGCTCAGCGATGCCGCGGTCGTCGAGTACAAGTGCACCGACCTCTACGACCCCAGAGACGAGATCGGCGTTATCTGGAACGATCCGGCGATCGGCATCGACTGGCCACTCAGCGCCAAGCCGACCCTCTCGCCGAAGGACGAGGGCTGGCCCTCTCTCGACCAGTTGCTCGCCGAGACCGCGGCGGCCGACGAGGCCAGACCGTGAGCTCCGATTCTCCATTCAGCGCCGCCGACTTGACTCAGCTCGAGGCGATCGGGATCAGCGGCGAGGAAGCCCATCGTCAGATCGAGCTCCTCAACTCCACGCCATCTCCGGTGCGCTTGGGCCGTCCCGCAACGATCGGGGATGGAATTCGCCGCATTTCTCACGGCGAGCACGGCACGCTGATCGACCACTGGCACCAAGCGGCGGCCGCCGGCCGCCTTCTCAAGTTCGTACCAGCATCTGGCGCTGCAAGCCGAATGTTCCGGACGCTGCGCGGCTTCTTGAATGAAGAAGCCAGACCCATGGGCGAGCTGCGGCGGCGCGCCGAGAACGGCGATGGGGTCGCCGCCCACCTCGTAACCTTCGTCGACGAGCTTTCGCAATTCGCTCTCGCGGTCCCTCTCTCGGCGGCGTGCGCGGCGCGTGGTCTCGATTTCGATGAGCTGGTCCGGCGCGGCAACTACTCTCCTCTCCTCGAAGTTCTGCTCACCGCCGAGGGGCTGGACTACGGCGAGCTTCCCAAGGCCCTGATCCCCTTTCATCGCTATGAGAGCGAAAGCCGCACTGCCTTCGAAGAGCACCTCGTGGAGGGGCGTCTCTACCTCCGGCAGGGACAGGGCCCGAGCCGCTTTCACTTCACCGTTGCCGCGGCGCACGAGTCGGAGTTCGAGCAGGCGCTGGCCACCTTCCGCGAGCGTTGGGATACGGGTATCGACGTCCGCTTCTCCACCCAACATCCTTCCACCGACACTCTCGCCGTCGACCTCGAGGGTGCACCCTTCCGCCTTGAAGATGGACGCCTGCTGGTGCGCCCCGGCGGTCATGGCTCTTTGCTCAGGAACCTCCAGGAGCTCGGCGGCGACATCGTGCTGGTCAAGAACATCGACAACGTGGTGCGGGAACCGCTACAGCTAGAGGTGGCTCTTTGGAAACGGCTCCTCGTCGGCCTGACCGTATCGCTCGAGAGACAGGTCGCGCGGATCTTGAGCCAGCTCGACGCTGGAGAGGAAGGAGCGGCCCGCGCGGGGCTCGAGTTCATCCGTGACGAGCTTGGCGATCGGGCGGCTGAGACGATGGCGAACGGTGAGCAGATGGAGCTCGCCGCCGCGGTCCGCCACCGTCTTGCCCGGCCCCTGCGCGTATGTGGCGTGGTTCTCAACGAGGGCGAGCCGGGAGGTGGACCTTTTTGGTCGCTCGATGCGAAGGGAGAAGCCTCCCTGCAGATCGTCGAGGCGGCCGAGGTGGACCTCGACGCTCCCGGTCAACGCCAGATCTGGAGCTCGGCAACCCATTTCAATCCGGTCGATCTGGTGCTCTCCCTTCGCGACCCGGCGGGCAACGCCTACGACTTGGGCCGCTTCACGGACGAGGCTCGCATCTTCGTCGCGCGCAAGACCCATGCCGGCCGCCCCCTTCTCGCCCTCGAGCGCCCTGGGCTGTGGAACGGTGGAATGGCGCACTGGAACACCGTCTTCGTGGAAGTCCCGGCCGAAACCTTCGCTCCGGTCAAAACGGTCCTCGATCTCCTCCGCCCATCCCACCGCGCCAGCGCCTGAGCAGAATCGGCCAGCGGCTCTACTCCTGCTCGGGGCACCTCAACGACTCGGGACAGTACGCGTTCTACGATCGTGTCGGCGGTTGCCTGATCACCGGCACTGAGGACGGCATCCCTCGAGCCTCGCGAGCGAGGCGGCGGGCTCCCAGCGGACCGCCGGAGAGCGTCCTCGGCTTTCGCTCGATCGGGCTCCCATCTTGAACGGAGCGACCGATCACCCGCCCGCGTGCGCCGTGATCGATTGCACATCTTTCCCAGATAGCGAACTTCTTACAACCTCGAATGGACCACGTCTATCCGCGTTAAAGTACTTAAATTAAACCACTTAAGTTCAATCAAGAACATGGTATCGGAGTTGCAGCCCCACTCCTGCACACGCCGGCGACGACGGCCATCTTGGCCGCTAGCCATCAACGATCAAGCCGGCGCGAAAGGAGGAAGGAAGATGCTAAAGAGACTGATCATTCTATGCAGTATTTTGATCGTCCTTCCGGCCGGCGCCGGATGGGCGCAAAGCGCCGATCAGACGTCTCAGACGACTCCGGATCAGCAGTCGAGCACGAGCTCGGCGCACGTGACGAACATGACGATCAACGGAACGGTCATCTCGAAGACCGCCAACTCCGTTACCATTCGCACCGCCTCGGGTAGCCAGCAGTTCACGGTGGACTCGGCGACGATCGAGCCCAGCGCTCTTCACGTTGGCGACATGGTGAAGGTGGCTTACCGGCAGGACGCCGATAGCGACGCCCTCATCGCAACGCAGATCAGCGTGACGGCAGCGGCGGATACGAGCACGGCAGCGGCGTCCAACACCACGACGAGCTCGCCGAGTCAGAGCTCGACCGCAGCGAAGACCGGTAGCAGCGCGTCGTCAACCTCGACGGTTCCCGAGCAACAGCCGGCGGCTGCGGAGCCGCCATCTGCATCTGCCGTGGCCGCGACCAGCGGCTCAGCGCAGGCCCAATCCAGCAGTCCTCGGGCAGGCAGCATGAGCGAGGGCTCGCAGCCGAGCGCCGCGCAAAGCGGGCAGAGCGTGACTCGCGTGCCCTCAGCCCAGGAGCTACCAAAGACGGCGAGCTCCATGCCGCTCATCGCGCTGATCGGTATTCTGGCGCTCGTCGTGGCGCTGACGGCCTTCCTGGTCCGCCACCAGCAACGAGCGTAGGAGGAGGAGAGGAGGAGGAGTGTGTGAATGATGGTCGCGTCGATACGTTCAACCCTGGCAGGCGTCTCGTAGCCCGGCCTCGAACGTAAGCCGCGACACTCACGGGAGTCGCCGCCGCACCCCATGAAGAACCATTGCTTCGGATGCGACGGCGACCCCCGGTTCTTATTGGAAGGCGCAGGAGCTAGGATGAGGAGGCGGTTTTTTCTCGGCTGGGTCGAGGCGATTGCCTGCACGATCGCGGTTCTCTGTCTCGGCTCCTTCCTGGTCGTCAAGATCGAGGCGCGGCTGTTCAACTTGATAGAGGGAGTGAAGCTCGAGGCCATTCAAGTCGAATCGGCCAACTTGAGTCGTCGAGCGGCCGCCCGACCCAGCCCGGGAGTCATTGCCCCGAAGCCGGGGGACCTGCTGGGGTGGATCAAGATTCCCAGAGTAGAGATCTCGGGCGCGGTGATCGAAGGAACCGCCGCCAAGGAGCTGCGTAGAGCGATCGGCCACGTTCCCGGTACGGCCATGCCCGGGCAGGTTGGCAACATCGCGCTTGCTGCCCATCGGGACAGCTTCTTTCATGGACTCAAGAGAATCCGCAAGGGCGACAAGATCGAGCTACTGAGCTTCCGCGGGGAGAGTCTCTATCGAGTGTCATCGATCAAGATCGTGCCGCCTACCGCGACCAACGTCCTCAGTGGAAGCAACGCTTCCGTCCTCACCCTGCTGACCTGCTACCCCTTCAACTGGATCGGGAGCGCCCCCTCACGGCTCGTTGTGCGCGCCCTTCCCGTCCCCGAGGACAACTCCGCGCGCCCCACCCACCGTGCCCGCTGAGTGGCCGCAAGTCGGCCGGGGCCAAGAACACCCGCCCGGAGCTCCCATGAAGCGAACGTGAGGCTCCGCGAGCAGGGGAAGATGCCGTCCCCACTGGACCTCTAGCTCGCCCAAGCTTCCGATCAATACTGATCCAGGTAGCGCTGCTGTTCCCAAGGGTGAACGTGCGAGATGTAGTCGGCCCACTCCTGGCGCTTTGCCGCCAGATAGTGCTCGCTGATGTGCTCACCCAGGGCACCCCTGACGACCGCGTCTTTCTCGAGGGCGTCTAACGCTTCCGAAAGATTGGCTGGCAGCTGACGGATCTTGAGACGCCGCTTCTCGCGCTCGCTCATGGTGAAGATGTTCTTGTTGACCGGCGGCCCGGGATCGATCTCGTTCTCGATTCCATCCAAGCCGGCGGCCAGCATCACCGCCAGGGCGAGATAGGGGTTGCACGAGGGATCGGGCATCCGCACCTCGCACCGCGTTGACATGCCACGCTTCGCGGGTACCCGCACCAACGGGCTGCGGTTCTTTTCCGACCACGCGATGTTGACCGGAGCCTCGAAGCCGGGGACCAGTCTCTTATAGGAGTTGACAAGCGGATTGGTCACGGCGACGAACGCGGGAGCGTGCGAGAGGATTCCTCCGATGTACCCGACCGCGGCCTTCGAGAGTCCCCATTCCGCCTTCGGATCGTCGAAGGCGTTCTTCCCCGGAGCGCTGAGCAGGCTCTGATGGGTATGCATTCCGGAGCCGTTGACGCCAAAGATCGGTTTGGGCATGAAGGTGGCGTGCAGCCCATGATCGAGAGCGACCTTCTTGACGACGAATCGGAAGGTGGCGATGTTGTCCGCCGTCTCCAGAGCCTCGCTGTATTTGAAGTCGATCTCGTGCTGTCCGGGAGCGACCTCGTGGTGGGCGGCCTCGACCTCGAAGCCCATCGCTTCGAGCACGATCACGATGTCACGCCTGCACTCCTCGCCCTTATCGACGGGAGTGAGATCGAAATATCCCCCGACGTCGTGAGTACGGGTCGAGGTCTCGCCATCGGCGTCCTTGTGGAAGAGAAAGAACTCCGCCTCGGGCCCGGCAACCATCGTGTAACCCAGCTTGGCGGCACGCTCCACCTGCCGCTTCAGGGTCAGCCGCGGACACCCGGGAAAAGGGCTCCCGTCGGGGAGATAGGTGTCGCAGATCAGCCGCGCCACCTTGGAGCCATCGGGGTTGTCCCATGGATTGACCCGAAAGGTGTCTAGGTCGGGAACCAGGAGCATGTCCGACTCCTCGATACGGGTGAATCCTTCGATCGACGATCCGTCGAACATGATGTCCCCGTCGAGCGCCTTCTCGAACTGGCTGCGCGGGATCTCGACGTTCTTGATCACGCCCATGATGTCGGTGAACTGAAGACGAAGGAAGCGGACCCGCTCTTCCTCGACGAGCTTCATGATCTCCTGATTTGTCAAAATGATCTCCTCTTTTTAAACGTTTCGCAGACTTTATGCCATGAAACCACAAAAATCAATACAAAATCCGCGAATTGACCATTCTTTGTCTATCATTTTGCGCAATTTGCAGTGCAAGGCGAGCTCCGGAACTCGGCCCGGGCTGGATCTATCCTCGTCTAGGGCGCGAGATGCGGACCCGAGCCCGGGATGAGGGATCTCCGCTCATTTTCGCTATCCTTCCGTGAACCGTCCGCCAGGCCTGCGCGTAAGCAAGAGCGAAGCGAGCGGCAGCAAAGAGCTCCGCGGAAGCAACCTTGAG
>JBJKRB010000204.1:0-10106 GCA_046704885.1 Thermoanaerobaculia bacterium
CCTGCACGCCCTCTACGGCATGCTCCACAACGACGAACCCTACCAAGGCGCCAAGCTTGTACCTGGCCTCAAAAAGGAGGACCTCGCAGCCTAACTACACCTCGACATCCAAGAGAGTATCTTCAGGGCCCCTCGGGGGCATCAGTCTTTGGGCGGCTCAGCGCAGAAAAGGGTAAGCTCAGCCGATCATGAGAACGACCCCCAACCCGGTCCATCCCCGCGATGCAGTGATAGCAAGCTCGAGAACGGAGCACTCCCCACTCGCCCAGGCCATGCGGCATCGTCTTGCCCGCGTCCTCTGCGTTCTAACCGCGGCAACACTCGCCGTCGGCATAGGAGCGTGCGCCAAGGAGCATGGCCTCAAGGGACAGGTGGGCCAGACGGTCGAGGTCCAGGCGCCGGTCGCCAAGGTTTTCGCCTTGAAGAACGGCAACACCGTCCTCTTGCTGGGCGGGCCGAAGTACGTTCATCAAGAAGTCTCCGTTCTGATTCCCGCCGCGGTGGTCAGAGAGCTGGGCGAGGTCAAGCAGCTCAACCGGGCGGAGATCTCCGCTCGAGGAAGGGTCGAGCTCTTCCGCGGTCATCCCGAGATTCGTATCGCGACGGCCGCCGACCTGAAGATCGTCAAGCCCGCCACCTACGACCTCGAGCTCAGCGATATCGACCTCACGGGCTGGGCTGGGCTCAAGGACCCGGCCGGGGCGCCGAGGTCAGAGGCGGAACGGGAGAGAAATCTCCAAAAGAACCGTCCGTACGTGAGCACCGCAGGGATGCACCCCCCGGACCTCGATACCGCCTCGTTCCTCGAGCTCGTTCGTGGCTATGACCAGAAGCTGGGAATTCACCCGGGCGAAAATCGCAAGGATCTGACGCATCAACAAAAGAAGACCCTGGCGGAGATGGAGGACCACATCGTGTCGCTCACCGGCTGGCTGGTCGTGACCTACCCGGGACCGCCAGAGCTCACCAACGACGACTGCGTCCGCTACCACGATTGGCACCTGGAGCTTCTCGCCGAGCCTATCGACCACGGGCCGGGGATCGGCGATCCCACCGCGATCATCGCCGAGATCACGCCGAGAACCGAAGGACCGATCTACCGAAGCGGTATCCGCCTACAGAAGCTCGCCGAGTTCGTGCGCCTCCTCGACCAGTCGGACAAGGCCACCGGGAATCCACCCCATCGCGTTCGGGTCACCGGCTACCTGATGTGGGACGACAGCCACACCAAGGACAACCTCGACATCGGGCCGACGATCAAGTACTTCACTCCGAAAGACGGCTACTACCACCCCTGGCGCCGGACCGCGTGGGAGGTCCATCCGGTCATGAAGGTCGAGGACCTCGGACCTGCCGACTGCGGCGGCGGGGCGGGACCGTGTCCCCCGCCTTCTGCCAGCGCAGCCGAAAAGGCGCCACAGTAGCCGGCTGCTTCGTGTCCTCAGCGATTGGCGGCGTGTAGCTCCCCCGCCGCGCCGCGCTCTACCCCTCGATGACGTTGAGGACCTGAGTCACCTCGGGCTCGACCGGAGTGACTCCCGCTCCAGTCAGGACCGGGACCAGGGTCGCGCCGAACTTCTCGAGGAGCTCCGGCGACTCCCAGATGTCGGTCACGATGACGCTTCCATCCTCCTGGCGCGAAGCGATGTGGTAGAGCCTCCCCTCGGGCATTCCCTCGCCCGCGTCCGCCAGGCCGGTGATGGCCTTGTGATACTTCTCGGCGTCCATCGTCGTCAGCTTGAAGACCGTGAGAATCGACATTGCTCTCTCCTCTTTCCCTTTCTTCCGTTGCCGCGTGGTGCGCGACGCGGCTCGCTTTGGGTGAGACGGGGAAACGGGAATATAGCAGAGAAACGATACTTTCGGGCGGGTTTCAAACCCGCCCCTACATTCTGAACATGAAGTCCGGCGGGCGGCCGCGGGAGGGCCGCCACGCCTTGTTGGCTGGATGCCCCGATGAACCCTCCGCGCGTGCTACGATCCTCGCGCTCCTATTTTAGTCATGGGCCATGTTTACACCGTGGCGCACGGAGAAATTCATGAAATCATCCAGCATCAAGTTCCTATATACCCTATCCTGCGCTGCACTTCTGTTGGCCTTGGTAGGGATCCAACCTGCTCAGGCAATAGCGGGTAGCATACGTTACGCCACCCCCGGCGGGCTGACCAGCGGCGCTTGCGACTCATGGGCGAATGCCTGTGACCTGCAATACGCGCTGACATCGGTGGCCGTCTCCGGTGACCAGATCTGGGTGAAGAAGGGCATGTATACGCCCTCGACCAGCGATGTGACGATCTCCTTTCAGCTAGAGACGGGAGTCGAAATCTACGGCGGTTTCGCCGGGACGGAAACCCAGCTCAGCCAGCGCAACCCGGCCGCGAACGTCACCATTCTGAGCGGCGATATTGACCACAACGATATCAATACCGATGGCAACAACATCGATGAAACCTGGGGAGATATTCAGGGACTTAACAGCAAGACCGTGGTGATTGGCTCCGGCACGGACAGCAGTGCTGTCCTGGATGGCTTCACCATCACCGGTGCGAATAAATACGGGTTCTCTGGGGGCGGGATGTACAATGACTCGGGCAGCCCCACGCTGAGGAACCTGACCTTCAGTGGCAACTACGTTAGCAACGTCACTGGCGACGTCTCTGGCGCCGGGATGTACAACCTCAACAGCAGCCCCAGCCTGACGAACGTAACCTTTAGTGGCAACAATGCTCCCCAGGGAGCAGGAATGGGTAACTACAACAGTAGCCCCAGCCTGACGAACGTGACCTTGAGCGACAACCAAGGCGGTGGGATGTACAACTACAACAGCAGCCCCAACCTGACGAACGTGACTTTCAGCAACGGCAGCCGGGGCTTCGAGATGTACAACATCAACAGTAGCAGCCCTATCCTCACGAATGTGATCATCGCCAAGTCCACAGGTCCCGGGGATTGTTACAATGTTTCCAGCTCGCTGAATGCCGCCTCTGCCAACAACCTGATCGATGACACCACCTGCGGCCTAACGGATGGCACTAATGGCAACAAGATCGGTTCGGGCTACGCGGTCAATCTCGGTCCGCTGCAAAATAACGGTGGTTCCACCCAGACGATGGCCCTGCTGCCCGGCTCGGCTGCCATCGATGCGGGAACGAATAACGGCTGCCCCACCACCGATCAGCGCGGGGTGACGCGGCCGCAAGGATCCGCCTGCGACATCGGAGCCTACGAGCTCCTAGCTCCGGTCACCGCGATTCCAGCGGCGAGCACCACCGGCCTCGTGCTTCTCGGGCTGCTCTTGGCGGCCGGCGCCGTGGCCGTGCTCCGCCGCTAGCCCACCAGTCCGAGACGGGCAGTCCGGGGCCCGGGTCCAACGCTCGCCATTTGAGCCGTGAGGAATCCGGGCCGACCCATCGAGACTCATCTCTTCATCGCGGGCATCCGCGTCCGCGAGCCACGGTAGGTTCCTGGAGGTCCGGTTGGCTCAAGCCGGGAGCGCGCCGGACCTCTCGCCGTCTTGGGCCGCCATTGCCGGGCCTTTTGGCGAGGGGAAGCAATTCTGTTATTCTCTTAGCTCGATATCGACAATCGGTTCACCGTTTCAACCAAACGCGGGGAGCTTCAACGAGACTCTAGACAGATGCCGTTTGCCCTGCCTGTTGATCATGGAAACGGCTCCCTTCGCTCGCCCTCGTCGCTCGAAAGTCAGCAATCCCCAGCAAGAAACAACCTAGGAGTTCTGATGAGCCTTACCGTGAAAGCCGTTCTATCCGCCCTCGTGATCTCGTCCCTTCTCGTCTCAGCGAGTCTTGCCGCCACCCTCTTTGGCATCGACGCGAACCAAGGAAACAGCACCCTGGACACGGTCAGCGAAGCCACTGGCAACGCAACCGAGGTCGCTCCGACCGTCATCGGCGCCGTTTCGAGCGGCCTCGCCTATGACAGCGCGAATGGCAAGATGTATGTATCGGACGCCGCCCCCGCGCCCAACTACATCCCAGGTCTCGGCACGGTCAATCTCTCGACGGGCGAGATCACGTA
Organism: Thermoanaerobaculia bacterium; assembly: GCA_046704885.1. Lineage (GTDB taxonomy): Bacteria > Acidobacteriota > Thermoanaerobaculia > Multivoradales > JBJKRB01 > JBJKRB01. Next base: position 4,040 of record JBJKRB010000204.1, read on the forward strand.
CATCGGGCCCCATACCGGCTCCCTCAACATCACGGGCCTCGCGTACGATTCGAAGGTCAACGCCCTCTATGGCTCGGACAATGACTGCGCTGGGGTCGGGGGCCTGGCAACGATCAATCTGACGAATGGAGCCTCGACCTGCCTCGGCACCTTTGATAAGAACGGCACCACCGTAATCCAGATCTTCGGCCTCGCCTACGACGCGGCGAGCGACACCCTCTACGGCATGGGCCAGACGGAGCTCTACACCATCGACCGGCAGTCTGGTGTAGCTACCCCGGTCGGTCCGACCGGAAAGCCGCTTCTGGGAATGGAGTCTCTCGACATCGACCCCGACACCGGCGTCATGTACACGGCCGACTACCAGAATAGCGACCTCTACACCGTCAACAAGGCGACGGGAGCGGTCACGCTCGTGGGACCGACCGGCATGCAGGAGATCTCCGCCCTGGCGAGCGCGCCCAAGCCCGGCGTGACCTCGATCCCGGCACTCAACTACGCCGGACTCGCCGCGCTCGCGCTGCTTCTCGCGGGAATCAGTCTCGCGGCGATCCGCTTCAGTCGCGCATAGCGAATCTTCTCGCCACCCTCAGGCGCGCTGCTCCCGGACGGTACCGGCGATGAGCTCGAGGAGGGCGAGGGCCGCGTCGGCGCCCTTGCCCTCCGGATCGCAGCCCGGGTCGTAGGCGGTGAGCGAAACGCCGGCGAGCGGGTGCGCCTCGGTGATGACTTGGACGCACTCGCGGACCTCCCGGGGCGACAGGCCGCCTTCAGGCGGTTGCAGCGGGTTGGCCGGCGCGAGCTCCGCGTCGTGGACGTCCATGTCGATGTGCAGGTAGACGGCCTCGACGGCGCCCGTTCCGCCTCCAGACCAGGAGGCGAGGGCTCCCTCGAGAGCGCGCGCCGTCCCTTGCTCCCGGAGCATCGCCTCCGTGACGTGCGCCAGCTTGGAGCCGCGCAAGCGCTCGCCCTCCGCCCGGTCCAGGTCGCGGCCCCCGACGAGGGCAACCTGTTCCTCCGCGAGCGGTGCGAAGCCGGGGATAGCGCCGCACATTCCACCCCAGCAGTGGCCAACGGCCATCGCCAGCCCCATTCCGTCGAGAAAGCCGCTCTCGGTCGTCTCCGGCGTATTGAAGTCGGCATGACCGTCGAACCAGACGAGCCCGACCCGCTCCCGCCCGAGGCCGGCCACCGCTCCCACCGTGCTGTCGCAGTTGCCGGAGAGAACGAGCGGGAACCTCCCCGCGCTCGTCGCTTCCCGCGCGCGAGCTGCGATCGCCTGGAGAAGGGCGAAGGTGGTGCCGTTCTCCATCGAAAAGTCGCCTTCGAAGCGTGCCTCGGCGAGATCCACCCCTACTCCCGCTCGCTCCACCGCCTCAACCGCGCCGAGCTCGAGGAGACGGCTGGGGCCCCGCCCCATCCGCCGCTCGCGCCAGCCCGAGTCGTACGGAACCTGGATGAGAGACATCACTGGCATCTCGACCTCCTCCATCAACTAGTAGGCACGACGACGGCTCACGCCTCCAGGTACTCGACCCAGGTCCGGCAGGTGTCGCCGTCGAGCTCGATCATGCGGTAGGCGGCGCGGGTGTCGGAGACTCTGAAGTCGTCCGAAGTCGTATCGAACTGGACGGAGAGCGCCGGCGTGGTGTGAACCCGGGTGGCGTGGAAGTCGAGGTCGCGCTGGGCGTGGACGTGGCCGCAGAAGACGGAGCGGATGCCGGTGCGCTCTCTCAACAGGCCCTCCATCAGATCCCGGCTGCCCAGAGGGTAGTACTCGTCGATGTAGCGGCAACCGACGGCGACCGGCGGGTGATGCATGAAGAGGCAGACCGGACGGCCCTCCTCCTCGTCCCCTCGAACGGCCTCCCCCAGCCGGTCGACCGTGGCCGGCTCGACGCGACTCGCGCGCGTATCGAGGACGTAGAGCACGCACTTACCCGCCGTCAGCCTCGAGAACCCGCCCTTCGGCGGTGACTCGAACCTCGCTTCCAGAGTCGCCGCGAACGATTCGTTGTCGTCGTGATTGCCGCCGCAAACCACCACCCGTTGCCGGACCCCGGCGAGATCCTTCGCCAGCTGCTCATAGAGCCCGCGATCGTCCGTCTTGACGAAGTCGCCGGTCAAGACGACCAGGTCGACCTCTGACTCGGCGATCACCTGGAGCAAGCGCTCGAATCGCGCAGCGAGGTCGAGCTCGAACCCCAAGAGCGGCTCGCCCCGGTGGACCATGTGGAAGTCGGTGGCGTGGAGGATCTTGGTCACGCTCCCAGCATTCTCTCTCACATCCACCGCCGGCCGGAAAAGCGCGGCAGAGAGACGCTTGCTCGCCGCCCGTCACTCCGGCGTGAGAAACGAAGCTGAGATTCAGCCCTTCGCTTTGCCGGCGGTAGGGGGAAACTCGACCGCCACGTGGACGATGGTGGCCTCGAGCCGCGGGTGGCTCTTGATGAAGCGAACGAGGTCGTTGAACTGGACGTGACAGGGCGCGCAGAAGCTGGCCCAGTACTCGACGAAGACGATCCGCGCGCCCTTCGGCACGGAGACGGGCCGCCCCTCGGCGTCGACGACGCCGCGAAGCTCGCCGGCGAGAGCGGGCGCCTCGCTCGCGGGCGCCAACGGGTGCGCGACGATCGCCGCGAGCTCGTTGTCGAAGGTCTTGGCGGAAAACTCGGTGCCGAAGTTGCGCAGCAGGCGGCCCGAGCCGTCGAAGACCCTGAGCTGCGGGATGCCGATGCTACTGCCCGCCGCGAGCGATGGGAGCTTCTCGTGGGTTACGTACGCCTGGAGAACGAACGATGGGGTGGGCACGGGAGCCGCGGGCGCCGCGCGGAGCGCGAGCGGCACAAAGAGCAGCGCGACGACCGCGAGCGCGGCCGACTTCATCCGGGTAGTCATCCGAGTCATCCTCCTCGCCGGTCGAGCAGTCGCCGACTACCGTAGCACGCCGACCGCGATTCCGCGCCTTGGCCGACGACAGCGTCGGCCTCGATCTCCACCAGCATCGCGGAATCGATCAAGGCCTTGACCTCGACCATCGTGGCGGCGGGGCGAACGTCGCGGAAGACCTCGCCGTGCGCGCGGGCGATCTTCTCCCAGTTGGCGGCGATGTCGATCACGAACATGCGCGTCCTGACGACGTCACCGATGCTAGCGCCCGCCTTCTCCAAGCCGGTGGCGATGATCTCGAGGGCCCTCTTGGTCTGGGCGTAGGCATCGCCGGCGCCGACGACCTTCCCCTCCTCGTCGATCGCCGTCGTCCCCGACACCCAGACTTGATTCCCGATCTTGACCGCCCGCGAGTATCCGGCCACCGGCTCCCACGGCGCCCCGCTCGAAAAGTTCTGTCGTTTGATCGTCTTACTCCTCTGAAACCACCCTCGATTGCGAGAGGCGAAGCGCTCCGAGAAAGTAGCTGCAGGACGCACAATGGGGCCGAGAACTCTGTTTCGTTCGAGTGACTCCCGAAGCGAGAAGCTGGAGGCTAGGTTCCAGGCAACACCCCAGCCAGCGTAGAAGCCGACGACAGAAGCAAGGGCGAAGAGTCCCACCGTGCTCAGAAGTAAGCTGGTGTAGAAGACGCCTTCCCATTGATCCCGCAACTGGGCAAACTGGGATAGCCCCCCGAACACCAGGATCACGAACAGGATAACCGGGGCGGACAAGAGCTGGAAGAAGAGGACTCCGGGGAAGCTCCCCGCCATGGCGGCGGCGATCCGCTTGCCAAAGGACCGAGTTCGACGAGGAATCGCGAGCAATCCCGCGGCGAGCCACACTGCGCAGGCAAGATCGGCATAGACAGCATAGGCCGCGAGAATAATCACAAAGATGAAGTATGGCGGCACTTGGACCCCCTTCAATCGATCTCCTTCGGTGCTCCCCTCGCGCTGGAGCTTACCGCCCACCGATGAGTCGATGGAGACTAGGCGGTTGGGAACAGTGGCTCTGAGGCAACAAGCACCGGCCATTTCTCGAGGTCGCGGGTGTCAACCCCTCCCGGCTTCGACGCTCGAATCGGTAGCCGGCGATGTCGCGCCCAGCACCCCCTCGCCGATCACGACCCGGGCCCGTCTCGGCCTCGAGCGGCCTTTCCTCCAGAACACGAAGAGAAGAGCGCCGAGGGGTAGCGAAAGAGAGAAGGACCATGGCGCGTACTGCCAGTGCGAGAAGGCAGCGGGTGGGAATCGAACCATCAGAAGCCGCAAGCTCACGCCACCCGTGGTCCAGTTGAGCACGTCGCTGCCGAAACCGATGAGGATGAACGGTATCCAAAACCACTTCGCGTGCCCGATAGGCGTCCGGATACAGGCAACCAGAGCGTAGATCGTAAAAAGCAGAATGCCCAACGCCGAGAAAAGCAAGAAGTAGTCGGAGAAGTCCTTTCCAGAAAGAGTGAACCTATTGATCTCCTCCAAAGAGCCGGGATTCGGCTGTACCCCAATGCCGAGCAGAGTAGACACTCCACCTTGCTGCTTCGCGATGACGGTCACCACGAGCCATCGGTCCGGATAGTGATACTCAAAGACGAGCCTGTTCGTCCGGTAGCGCGCTTGGCTATTGAAAAAGAAGTGGTCCCAAGCGCCCACGAGCTTGATTGAGAGCGGGCGCCGCGCAGGAAAAAGGTTGGCCATCTCTTCGAGTTGCGCCCGAGCGCCGCTCCTGTCGACCGATGCATCTAGAGCGCCTTCGACCTCGCCGACCTTGCCGCCGCGCAGCAGCGCGATGTAGTGCTTGGCGCGGGCCACGTCCTCCCGCTTGGCGAATTTCTTGATCAGGGCCGACTCGTTGCAGGCGGCGAGACTGACGACCAGAAACAGCAGGGCGATCTTCTTGAGCCTCATCGACTCCCTCCCGATGTGATCCCCTTCAACGCACTGAACTGCGGAGCCGCCCATTGACAGATCCCCCGACACTCTAGGGGCTAAAGCTCCATTGACGTTTCCGCCGGCTTCTCGAATGACAGGGACCGTAGCAGAGCACCTGGAGGCGGTCAACGAAGCCGGCAGCGCCGGGAGGGACTACTTTCCCCGGCTGCTTTGACAGCCCTCTAGGCCGGTGCTACGTTGCCGTCATTGCGTGAAGGTGGGGACGGGGTCTTGCCGTGGGCCGATCTCGGAGAGGGAGCGTGATGGAAATTGAACCGGTACCGGAAGAGGCCTGGGGACCGAAAGAGAAGGTCGGGCCGGGGCCGTTCGTCCTGGGAGGGCTGTCCTTCATTCCCATCTTGGGAGCTCCGCTCGGCGCGATCGCGCTCGTCTGGGGCCTCATAAGCAGGAAGCGGGGCGCCAAGTGGGCGGCGGCGCTCGGCGCGGCCGGCATCCTCTTTTCAGTCGTTCTCTTCGGCAGCGGCTACTACTTCGTCAGGCGGGGTGGGCCAATGAAGGAGGTCTGGAATCAGATGGCGGTGTCGCAGCTCGACGCCCTCGTTCCCGAGATCGAGCTCTATAAGCTACAGACCGGCGCCTACCCGGAGAGCCTCGAGGCGCTGCGGCGCTCGCTCCCCAGGCAGGACCTCCCCCCCATTCGTGACCCGAGCAGCTTCGCGTTCGGAAAGACGCCGCGCCTCTTCTTCTATAAGCGCGTGGGTGCCGATCACTACTATCTGCGCGGCGTTGGTCCCGACGGCGTCCCCTTTACCGCCGACGACATCCTCCCTCGAATCACCCCGAAGCCGAACAGCAAGATCGGCCTGCTGGTCAAGCGCCAGATATCGTCCTAATCGCCGAGCGTTTGTCCCTCGCCGTCGGAGGAGTTTCACTCCTCGGCGCTCTTCTTTCGTGTAACAATGCTGGGGTTCACCCCACATGCCACAGGAGGACTCCATGAAGCGTCGTTTCCGCACCGTTTGCCTGCCCGTCGTCGTCTCGGCTCTGGCTTCCCTGCCGGCTCTGGCCGCTACCCCGATTCATCTCAAGGACTTCAGGGCCCTGGTGCGAATCGACTCGCCGCGTTTTTCTCCGAACGGAAAGGAGATCGCCTTCCGAACGCTCGAGCCCGACCTCGTGCACGACGTGAACGCCGCGACCCTGCGCGTAGTCGGGGTTTCCGGGGGCGCCTCGCGCGCCCT
>JBJKRB010000205.1:0-2513 GCA_046704885.1 Thermoanaerobaculia bacterium
CAGCCTCCTCCAGCGCACAAGCATCGGGCCCCGAGCAAAAAGCTGCGCTTCTGCGGTGGCCGGTGGGAGAGGGTAATCCCCGCCCACGTGATGCTCGCCGCCGTCGAGGGGCTGATTGACGGGGGCCTGACCGATCGCCAAATCGAGCTCCGACTCGGCATGCACGCAGGAACGATTCGCGCGATCCGAGAGGTCGCCGCAGAGCGCCACGAAAAGGTGACCGAGGAGGTGGCCTCATGACCCCGGTCGAGCCCCTTGGCGCCGTTCGCACCGTTTGCTCCTCGTGCGGCAACCCGGGCGCGACGGAGCCGATACGGATCAACAACCGTGGCGAGCGGGTCTGCAAAGGGTGCGCGGACGAGCTCGCCGACGCCATCACGCGCTACTACCCGATCCGCTCCCCTCTCTTCCACGTCATCTACCGCGGCCCAAACCGCCGCATGCTCTTCGAGCCGGCCGGAGAGAGCGTCGGCGGTGCGGCGTGAGTGAGCGAGCCGCGGTGTATGAGGTACAGCGGGACGGCCTTGCTGATGCGATAGGCAACCAGGAGCTCTCCGTGAAATACGGCTCGGTCTTCTATCTCGTGGCCCCTACGTGGAGCCGCGCTATTGGGATCGCGTGTTCCATCGCTGGAGGCCCGCAATACGTGGGCAGCGTGCGGAGGCTCTCGCAGGGGGTCGTGATCGATGTCGATCTGGCCCGCTTCTGCGTTGAGGAAGATGAACGCGGTGGCGGCGCGGTGCAACTCGTTGAGCTCGCGCTTGAGGACGGGGAGTCATGAACCACGCCAAGGCGAGGCAGCTGACGACCGGCGGGTGGCAGTGGACGACGCGGCGAGACGGGAATACCTGGCCACACCAGTGCTGCGTCGGGCACGTTCACGGCACACCGAAAGAGGCGGCTCAGTGCCACCGGGCCTTCGTCGTCTCGGGAGTGCGGCTCGAGCCGGAGATCACGCTGAGCTGGCAGAGCTGCGAGATCTGCGGCGAGCCGACGAAGGGCGGCGGTTTCGTGCAAGAGCTGAGCGGCGAGTACACCGTCTTTCTCTGCGAGAAACACGCCGACCCCGAAGCCGCTAAGCGGCTGATCGCCGCCAAGGTCGGAGACGAGGAGTACTTCTCATGACCTCCGCCATCCAATGGACGGACGAGACATGGAACCCCGTGCGGGGATGCACGAGGGTCTCCGAAGGCTGCCGCAACTGCTACGCGGAGCGCCGCGCCGCGCGCTTCTCGGGCCCGAAGATGCCCTTCGAGGGCTTCGCCGAGTCGACCACGGGCGGCCCGCGCTGGACCGGAGCCGTGAAGCTCATCCCCGAGAAGCTCGAGGAACCGCTTCACTGGAGGAAGCCGCGCCGAGTCTTCGTCAACTCGATGAGCGATCTCTTCCACGAGCGACTCACGAACGAGGAGATCGCCGCTGTCTTGGGCGTCATGGCCGCCTGCCCGCACCTCACCTTTCAGGTGCTCACCAAGCGGCCGGAGAGGATGCTTGAATGGTTCGAATGGCTCGAGCAGGAGCATAGCGGAGGCGCGGTGACTAGGGGAAGAAAGATCTCGCTGGCGATCCATAGAGCGATCAGGGGAAGGGCTCCGGGAGGAGCTCGAGTTGAGAACTCCTGCAACGAGAATTGGCCGCTCCAGAACGTCTGGCTCGGCGTCTCGGTCGAGGACCAGGCGACAGCCGATGAGCGCATCCCGCTCCTGCTCCAGACACCAGCCGCCGTCCATTTCGTGAGCTACGAGCCTGCGCTCGGTCCGGTCGATTTTAGCGCCAGATGGTTGTTCAACAGCGCGATTCGCCGCGCGGTCGCGCACGCGATTCGCGGGGATTCCAAGGCTGCGGAGAACGATGTTGACGACTTCTTCAAGGGGAGGGGAGCGCGAGTCGACTGGCTCATCTACGGCGGCGAGAGCGGGCCGAGGGCTCGGCCCAACGACCTCGCGTGGGCGCGATCCGCGCGTGATCAATGCGACATGGCGGGAGTCAAATTCTTCATGAAACAGCTCGGGTCAGCCCCATTCACGAGCGGGTCCGCGGAGCCGTACTTCCCCTGCACCGCCGAGCAGGATTACGGGGAGATGCGTCAGTTCTTCCTCTGCGGGATGCAGGACTCCAAGGGCGGAGACCCGCGCGAATGGCCGCAGGACCTACGGCGCCGCGAGTTTCCAACCGTCAACAACGAAAAGCGGGGCGGGGTGACTGAAGGAGTGGCCCGGGGCTCCGGAGAAGTGAATCTGCCAAGGAGCTCGGAGCCCGCCGGTTCGAATCCGGCCCCCGCGGTTGATCGAGGGGACGCGCGATGATCCCGAGCCGCGAGATAGAGAACCCGCCGGCAGAGGTCCGGAGCTCGACCTCGACGCAGTGCATCCTCGATCAGCAGCGTCTCGAGGAGGAGATCCGCGGGCCTCTCGGCGCTCACATCCTCGATATCGAAGCCAACGCCCCGAGCATCCAGGCGATCGATGCCGTGATGGAGATCATGAGGGCGTTCTGCATTTCCCGACGACCCG
>JBJKRB010000206.1:0-8953 GCA_046704885.1 Thermoanaerobaculia bacterium
CCCGCCTCCTGGCGTTGGGGAGCTCTCTTCCTCCTTGTCGCCGGGGCGGGAGTGGTGGCGGTTTCTTACCTGCGCCGAGAGCGCGAGCTCGGCCGCTTCGCGCCCGGGACGCCTCTCACCTCGATCGATCGCTCGTGGCTCGAGGAGAATCTCTTCGACCTGCGTCCCGAGGAAGCGGGAGCCGCGTGGGACGAGAGCGTCGGCGCCCCCGAGGTGGCGGCTCTCCTGGCGCGGCTGGTGGCGGAGAAACGCCTGCAGAGCAGGGTCGAGAAGAAGGGCCTCTTCAAGAGCTCCCACGAGCTCGAGCTCGAGCTCAAGGCCCCCCTCGAGAGCTTCGAGCCCTACGAGAAGAAGCTCCTCGAAGCGCTCTTCTTCGACGGCGCCACCACGACCAGCACCTCGGCGGTGCGCAAGCACTACAAGAGCTCGGGCTTCGATCCCTCGTCCCTGATTCGCGAGCCGATCGAGCAGCGCCTGAGCCACCTTCCGGTGATGCGGGGGCGGGCGCCCAAGCTCGGCGCAACGAGGGTGCTTCTCTGGCTATGCCTGCTCTTGGGGGGCCTCGCCCTGACGATCATTGGCGCGGCGCTCCAGAAAGAGCTCGCCCCGTTCTACATCCTCATGCTCTTCTTTTCGATGCCGGCTCTGCTGGCCGGTTCGATCGGCGCGTACGCTTGGCGGCAGCGTCTCCTGCACCCCTATCGCGCCACCTGGTGGTTCCTCTTGCCGGTGGCCGTTCCTCTGGCGATTCTCTGCGTGATCGCCGCACGCCCGTTGATCGTGTGGCTCCTTCCGCTGGGGCTCGGCATCTTCTGGCTGGGCCTCGCGCTCGAAGTGATGTGGGTGGCGGCGAGCCGCGACGATGCCCAAAAGCTCGCCTTTCGCCGGCGGCTTGCCTCGGCGCGGGAGTGGCTGCGTCAACAGCTCAAGCTGCGGCAACCCGATCTCGAAGACGTGTGGATGCCGTATCTGTTGGCCTTCGGCCTCGGCAACTCCGTCGACCGCTGGTCGCAGTCTTTCGGAACCGCTCTGCCGGGTGACTCCCTCACCCATGGCGGGTCGGGGGGCTCGAGCGGCGGCTGGACGGGAGGAGGGGGAAGCTTCGGCGGCGCGGGAGCGAGTGGTGCCTGGGTCGCCGCGGCGGGGAGTCTCGCGGCGGGTGTCTCCACCCCGGGCTCGTCAGGAGGAGGAGGTGGTGGTGGTGGTGGGTCCTCCGGCGGAGGCGGTGGCGGCGGCTGGTGAGCTCTCGCGCTCGCTCGCGGCCTCTGTCATCTGCTTCCGGCGCTCGCGGTCGCCCAGCCGGCGCATGAAGAGGTAGCGCTTGAACATGTGGTTGGTCTCCTGCTCGTGCGGCGAGACCGTATTCTCGTCTTCGGGCTCGAAGAAACAGGTGGGATCCTCACCCATGATGTCGCCGCTCTCGTAGTAGGCCATCGCCCGGCAACCACCGCAGGTGTACTTGTAGCGGCAGCGGCCGCACCGGCCCTTGAGCTGGCTGCGATCGAGAACCTTCTGGAAGACCTCGCTCTGATCGATGATCTCCTCCAGGGTCCTCTCGCGCACGTTGCCGCAGTTCACGTCGTCGAGAAGAATGCCGCACGGCGCCACGTCGCCCTCCGAGTTGACCGCCAACCACGAACCGCACCAGCAGCCGATCGACGGGCCTTGCGGAACCGTGCCGTTGTGCGCCCCGCCCGAGACCTGGGTGTGGAGCTCGGGCGAGAGGAAGAACGGGGTGTAGCTGATGTATCCGATCGGGTGGGCGCGCAGGGCCGGATGGATCGTCTCTTCCATCTGGTGCCGGTCGAAATGGAGGTCATCCCAGTACTCGCCACCGCTTCCGCGCGCGGTAAAGGGCGAGCGATTGTAAGGAATTCCCTGTTCCTCCAACCAGGAGAGAGTGCGCTCCAGGCTCTCCAGGTTGTGGGTGCCGACGTTGACGACGACGTGCCGCCTGATGCCCATCTCCTTGCACATCTCGAGAACCGCGAGGGTGCGGTCGCTGTCCGCGTCCCGCGTCCATGAGTGCTCGTCGTCGATCGAGTTGATCCCCAGAGCCATGACCAGGGTGCCGCCGCTCGCCTCGTTGAGCTCGGCCAGGCGCTCGCGGGTCACGAGCAACGCGTTGCTGCAGATCGTCGATTCGTAGCCGTAGGAAGTCGCCCGCCGCACCAACTCCACGGCATCCTTCCTCACCAGGAACTCGCCGCCGCTCCAGGCGATGATGCGAATGCCGATGTCCTTCGCCGTGGCAAGAATATGGCGCTCCACCTCGTCGGTCGTGAGCTCCTTGCCGCGCATCTCGGTCCCCACCCAGCGATGCTCGTTGCTCGCCGTCATGCACATCGGGCACGAGAGGTTGCAGCGCCGCGTCGCCTCGAAAAAGAGTGTGTCGAAGGTGTAGCGCTTGCTGGAATTGGCGAGACGGATGGGCTGCATCTTGTCTTCCTCGCAGAGCTCGAAGAGCTGACGATCGGGCGCGAACAGAAAGGCGAAGCGGCGCAGCCCGAGGCCGGGATGAACGAAGCGGCGAACGCACAGGCAGCCGCCTTCCTTCAGGCGCTGGATCGCCCGATCGAGATCTTCGACCTTGTAGCAGAGATGGTAAGGACCGGCGCCGGCGCGCTGCAGCACGCCAGCGACGGGTGAACGCTCCCCGATACCCTCGATGAGCTCGATCAGCACGCCGGGCCCGGCCTCGAGAAAACAGACGCGAACGCTCTGTTCCGGAACCGTCTCGGGGGCGGAGACCTGCTTGAAGCCGAAGAGCGAAGTGTAGTACTCAAGGGCCGTCTCGATCGATTCGACCGCGACGCCAACGTGGTGAAAGGTCAGCTCGGCCCCGCCACGCATCCCTTCGGAGGTCAAGGCTGCCCCCCTGAGACGATCGGGAGTCTTCGCCTCCTCGAGGTCCATCCCTCCATGCTAGGCAGCACCCATCGCGGATGCACCGCCCAAAAGGGCTAGCGGCCAGCCACCCGCAGGGGTGGCCCCCGGTCTCTCCACAAAGGCCCTGGGCGCTTCGCCGGAGGATCAGTTGACCAACTCGTCATTGCCGCCATGCGGCGATCCGTTCCCCCCGCCGCTTGTCGGCGTAGGGTCCTCGCGCCTCGCCTCTCGCCATGCGTCTTCCGCTTCCCACTGATCCATCATTGCCGCGTCGCGCTGACGCCGGCGGTGCATGGCCCAGAGTGCGAGGAGGGTCACGGCGATCCAAAGCGTAATCGAGCTCGTGAGGAAGGGCAGCCAGCGGTCCCAGAAGGTTGCCCGCCTCCAGAACGAGCTCTCGGCTTCGCTCTCGCTCACCCCAGTGACTTCTTGGAAAGCGAGCGCGAAAGGCTCGCCACGGGCCACGCGCGCCAGGATACGCGCCGCCGTGTCGGGGCCGTGCCGGGCTAGAAGATCGCGCACGAAAGCGCCCGCCAGGGCGTATGCTCGCGACGCGCCCGCTGGTCCCTGCCCGAAGAGCGCGTTGAGCTCCGCCAGTGGTATTTCGCCGTGGCGCAGGACCGCGAGGAGAACCCTGCCGCGATCCTCGAGCCCCCACCAACCGCCCCCGACCATCGCCACGCCTTCGTCGAACCAGCGTGGCGTCGGCCGTCCCGCCGCGGCACGCCACATCAGGATGTGCGCGATCTCGTGCGCCAAGACGTCGGGGCGGCTGTCGTCGGGGTAGGGCGGCGTGCGCTCGGGGAAGAGAACGATCAGGTCGCGGGCGGGGACCGCGAAGCCCGCCGCCCAGGAGGGCGCGGTTCTCGCCAGGCGTGAGGACTCCGGCGCCAGGACCACGTGAATCGTGGGCCCGGGTTGCGCCAGGCCGGTAAGCGCCATCAGCTGGCGCAAGCGCTCGCGGTCGGGATGGTCGAGATCCTTGACCACCGAGGCGAAACGCGGCGGCGCCTCAAAGCTCAATGTCGGCAGCGCCCCCGCCGGCGTCGCGGCGTGCCCGGGGAGCCCGCAAAGAGCCAGCGCCGCGGCGCAGACGAGCCCGACCCGCCCTACTCTTCGCTTCACCGGAGCATGCTAGCAGCCGCCCCGGCGAGGGTCAGGCGTAATCCTGATAGACCGGCTCGTAGACCTGGGCCTGGATATGAGCGGCGAGATCGTCGGGGCGAGGTTGGTCGGTGAGCCCTTGCGCGTAGGCAACCTCGGCCACCGCCTCCGCCACCGCCAGCGAGGTGGCTCGCATGCGTGAGAGCGGCGGATAGATCGAACCCTGCTCCAAGGCCGCGTCATCGACCTCGCCCGCCAGCGCCTTGGCCGCAGCCAAGAACATCGCGTCGGGGATTCGGCGAGCGCCGCTCGCCACGACTCCCAAGCCCAGACCGGGGAAGATGTAGGCGTTGTTCCCCTGTCCCGGCACCAGAAGACGTTCGCCCAGGCGGACCGGGGGGAACGGGCTGCCGCTGGCGAAGACGGCACGCCCGCCGGTCCACTCGTAGGCCTGTTGGGCCGTGCACTCGACCTTCGAGGTGGGATTCGAGAGAGCGAAGATGATCGGGCGCTCATTGAGCTCCGCCATCCGTTCGATGATCGGCCGGGTGAAGGTCAGAGGTTGACCGGAGACGCCGACGAGCACGGTCGGCTGGATGTTCGCCACCGCGCTGTGCAGGTCGGGCAGATAGTCGAGGTCGTGCGCGTAGGGAAGCTTGTGTTCGGCAAGCCCGTTGCGGCTGGCGACGACCAGTCCCTTCGAGTCGACGAAGGCGCAACGGCGGCGAGCCTCCTGGCGCGACATTCCGCTCTCTTCGAGCGCGGAGACGATCAAATCCGCGATGCCGGTGCCGGCCTCTCCGGCGCCGAGAAAGAGGAATCGCTGCTCGCCGATCTCCCCGCCGGTCAAGCGCAGCGCCGAGTAGACGCCGGCCAAGGCCACGCTGGCGGTGCCCTGAATGTCGTCGTTGAAGGTGCAGATCCGGTTGCGGTAGCGAGCGAGAAGGCGAAAGGCGTTGCGGTTGCCGAAGTCCTCGAATTGCAGGAGGGCGCGCGAAAATCGCTCGCCGACCGCTTCGACGAACTCCTCGATCAGGGCATCGTACTCTTCGCCCCGCACTCGCGGCTGGCGGAGGCCGATGTAGAGAGGATCACCCAAGAACTCGCTGTTGTCGGTGCCCACGTCGATCGTCACCGGCAGGCAGTGGCGAGGGGCAATACCGGCGCAAGCCGTATAGAGGGATAGCTTGCCGATGGGGATCCCCATTCCGTTCGCTCCGAGGTCTCCCAAGCCCAGAATTCGTTCTCCGTCCGTTACGACGATCACCCGCACCTCTTCTTCCGGCCAGTTGGCGAGAATGCGCGCCACGCGTCCGCGATCCTCCGACGTGACGTAGACGCCGCGCGGGCGGCGCCAGATATGGGCGAACTCCCTGCACGCCTCGCCCACCGTCGGGGTGTAGACGATGGGCATCATCTCGTCGATGTTCTCGATCAGGGCGCGATAGAAGAGGGTCTCGTTGCGGTCCTGGAGCGCGATCAGGTAGATGTAGCGCTCGAGGTCGGAGGTCTTGCGGTGGAAGTTCTCGAGCACCCTCCCGAGCTGCTCCTCCTCGCTGAAGACGCGGGGAGGAAGGAGCCCGCGGATTCCCAGGGCGTCGCGCTCTTCCTCGGTGAACGCCGTTCCCTTGTTGAGCGCTGGATCGTGCAGCAGAGCCGCACCGTGGAGAACAGTCTCTCTGGAGTCGTCGGTCATAGCGGTCCTCCTAGCGCAAGGATACAACGCGCGCGGCTCCCCCAGCTCCGTCTCAGGGCTGGAACTCTCCGCCTGGATCGTCTAGCCTTGTTTTCCTATGCCCACCGAAGTGAAGGGATCCCTGAAGAACGTCTCCGACACGGCTCGCTGGGTCGCCGTTTACCGGGCCGAGGAGTCGGAGCGCCCGGATGCGCTCTTCCACGATCCCTACGCCCGGCGCTTGGCCGGCGAGCGCGGCTTCGAGCTTCTCGATTCGATCCCCAAGGGACGCCGATTCGGTTGGCCGATGGTGCTCCGGACCGTGATCTTCGATCGATTTGTCGAGACCTGCATCGCCGATGGCGCCGACATGGTGGTCAACCTCGCCGCCGGCTTGGACGCTCGTCCCTACCGCATGGAGCTGCCGCGCGATCTCACCTGGGTCGAGGTCGACCTGCCCGAGATCCTCGGCTACAAGAGCGCCATTCTCGAGAACGATGCGCCGGTCTGCAAGCTCGAGCGCGTCGCCCTCGATCTCGCCGACGCCGATGCCCGAAGAGCACTCTTCGCCGAGCTCGGGGCACGGAGCTCGAAGGCGCTGGTGGTCTCGGAAGGGCTGCTGATCTATCTCGAGCGTCCGCAGGTCGAGGGCCTCGCCCGTGATCTCGCCGCGACCGAACCCTTTCGCTGGTGGGCGATCGATCTCGCCTCGCCGGGCCTGCGCAAGATGATGACCCGAACCTGGGGTTCCGCCCTGGAGCGGGCGAACGCCCCGTTCCGCTTCGCCCCGGAGGAGGGGCCCGAATTCTTCCCGCCCTTCGGCTGGCGTCCGCTCGAGATCGCCAACCCCTTCCGCGAGGCCGCGCGCGCCAAGCGGTTGCCACGGCTCCTCCGGATCTTCGCCCTCTTCCCGGATCCCAAGCGCTGGAAGCCGAAACGGATCTGGGGGGGTGATCTCCTCCTCGGACGCGACTAGAAGGCTCACCTCACTTTTTCGACGCCGCGCACTCGGGCAACAGGGAAGGAATCGCCGCGAGCGAGCGATCGCGCCGGCCGATCTCCGCCGGCCAGACGGCGTGATAGGAGAGCGCCGCATGGGTCGCGTAGAACTCGCACACCCGCCGCCGCCGCTCCGGGAAGCCGTCATCGACGCGCAGCAGCACGGTAGCGGTGGAGTCGATCCAGGCAAGGCGCCACGGCCGGGGATCGAGACCCGGTAGCCTGGCCAGCGCCGCCGAGGGCACGACGGCCAGCGAGACCTTCCAGCGAGCGTAGAGCGCGTCGACCCGATCGAGCGGTCCCTCGTGCCCGTACATCACGCGATAGTCGCGCAACATCGGCAACCCGCCCAAGAGCCAGCGACCGTCGCCGAAGACCTTCTGCTCCGGGTAGCGATAGAACTCGAGGTACCCTCCCCAGGCGAGATCGTTGAAGATGCGTCCGTCCATCGCCGCCGCCTCGAGGAAGCGGGTGGCCTGCGCTGGATAGGCTCCCGCGCGCAGCGGGGAGCGAACGGCCGCGCTGGGGAGCTCGATCGCGACCATCACGCCGACGCTCGCGACCACGATCGTCGCGATGACGCGGCGCAGGTCCGTGCTCAGCTTCATCCAGGCCGCGAGCAGGCGAGGGGCGACCCAGATCGCCGGAATGAAGAAGAAGATCACCATTCGCCGATGCTCGGCCGCCAGGGCGAGACACGCCAGGGCGGACCAGAATCCGGGAAAGGTGGCCTCGACCCCGCGGCGCCTGCGCTCCGCGATCCCCACCCAAAGAGCCGCCACCAGAAGCACGAGCCAGACGAGAGCGGCGCTGGGAAAGGTTCGCAGGGTGTCGAGCTCGAGAAGGGGCTGCCACTCTGAGGAGAGCGCGTCGATCCGCGGAGTCTCGAGGACGTAGCGCACGAGCACCGCGCCGGCGGGCTGGAGTGCGCAGGCGACCGAAGCCACCAGCGCGGCGACCCAGGCGCCGCGCCCGACCCGGTCGCGAAACCCGAGGAGGCGGTCGATGCCGCCGCCAACCGCCTCGACGATCAGCAACAGCGGAAGAAGAATCGCGCTCGCGTGGAGGTTCACCCACAGCACCTCTCCCAACAAGAGCGCGGTCATCCACGCCATGCAGCGAGACCTGGCTTCCCCCCCCTCGCAGGTCGTGATCGCACGGGGAACGACTCCGGCGACGAGGACGATGGCGAGCGGCCAAACCAGGAGGTGGGGCCGCAAGCTCGCGTTGGGAAGGAGCCCGGCCCACGCGGCGAGCGCCGCCGCGAGCTTCGCCGGGGTCCCGGCGCCGCGCATCAGACGCCAGAGGAGCAAGAGCCCGCCGACGATAAAGAGGGCCCGAACCAGGCGCAGGCCCTGCAAGCCCAGCCACCTCGCGGCCGCGGCGAGAAAGACCTCAGAGAGCCACTCCTGATGAATCCAACGATGGATCGCGGTATAGGTAAAAGGATCGTGCGCCGGCAGGCTGTGGGTCGCGAGGATCAGCCTGCCGCTCGCTAGATGCCAGAAGATGTCATTGCTCCACAGGGGCCTCAAGCCGTGCAGGCCCGCCGCGACAAGCAGCAGGCCGAAGGCCCACAGTGGCCAGCGGTTTCCAATGCCACCCCTCTCCGAGACGCTGCGATCGGTCGTCGTCATCTTGCGCTGCTAGTCGCTGATTCTCCCACGGGCTCGCGGGAGGCGAGGAGAGGTCAGACCGGCTCGAGAATCAAGGAGCTCGCATGAGGAATGACCAGTGGCCCGGTCCCGGCAAGAGGGTCGAGAACCGATGCGACCGACGGCGCCCACTCGCAGTAACTCTTCTCCACTTCCTCCCGGCCCATTCCCGAGACCAGCACCAGACGGTGCTCCGCGGGCAGCCGAGGCTTCAGGCCGATCTCGTAGATCCCCCGGTTGACCGTCTCGACTGGTCCAATTCCCTGCGGGCACTCGGCGGCGATGACCATCGTGCCACCCGGGGCAAGGAGCGGCGCCGCCGCGGCGACCAGCTTCGAGGCTTGATAGAGACTCCCGGTCATCGGCAGCTCGTCGGAGACGATCACCAAAGACGACTGCGAAGAGCGTACCCGGAAGAGCGGAGCGCAGAGCGCCGCGCCCCGGCGGAAGGCCTCCCTGACGTCGCCGGCCACGGCGCCCTGCACCTCTCCGCGCGCGTCGACCACGACGTTGAGCAGAAAGGTCTTGGCGGCAATCAGCGAAAGAGCGTCCTCGAGGTCCTCGCGGCAGGGGTTGCCGTCGACGACGCCCGCGCGGGAGCCCGGCTCGATCTTGAGCTCGTGATTGATCC
>JBJKRB010000207.1:0-81810 GCA_046704885.1 Thermoanaerobaculia bacterium
GCTCCACCGCTTGTGCGGGCCCCCGTCAATTCCTTTGAGTTTCAGCCTTGCGACCGTACTCCCCAGGCGGGGCACTTAACGCGTTAACTAAGGCACTGCAGGGGTCGATACCCGCAGCACCGAGTGCCCATCGTTTACAGCGTGGACTACCAGGGTATCTAATCCTGTTTGCTCCCCACGCTTTCGCGCCTCAGCGTCAGAACTGGTCCAGGTAGCCGCCTTCGCCACCGGTGTTCCTCCCGATATCTACGCATTTCACCGCTACTCCGGGAATTCCGCTACCCCCTCCCAGCCTCTAGCTAGGCAGTTTCAGAGGCAGTTCCTCGGTTGAGCCGAGGGATTTCACCTTTGACTTGCCTGGCCGCCTACGCGCCCTTTACGCCCAATAATTCCGAATAACGCTCGCCCCCCCCGTATTACCGCGGCTGCTGGCACGGAGTTAGCCGGGGCTTCCTCTGGTGGTACCGTCAGCGGCGCCGATTATTTACCGGCACCTTTTCGTCCCACCTGACAGGAGTTTACGACCCGCAGGCCTTCATCCTCCACGCGGCGTTGCTGGATCAGGCTTTCGCCCATTGTCCAATATTCCCCACTGCTGCCTCCCGTAGGAGTCTGGGCCGTGTCTCAGTCCCAGTGTGGCCGATCACCCTCTCAGGCCGGCTACCGATCGCAGCCTTGGTGAGCCGTTACCTCACCAACTAGCTAATCGGACGCGGGCCCCTCTGGAAGTGCTAGCTTGCAAGCATAGGCCAGCTTTCTTCCTGAGGCCGCAGCCTCAGGAACGTATGCGGTATTAGCCCGAGTTTCCCCAGGTTATCCCCCGCTTCCAGGCAGGTCACCCACGTGTTACTCACCCGTTCGCCGCTCTACTTACGGCCGAAGCCGCTTTCGCGCACGACTTGCATGTGTTAAGCACGCCGCCAGCGTTCATTCTGAGCCAGGATCAAACTCTCCAGTTTAAATCCTGAATTCGATGATTCGTCGGCTAAAGACTCATCATCGAGTTGTTCGCTTCTGAAAGTCTCCGAGCGGCCGGCGACAAGCACCGCCGCGTCGAGAAACTGACGTTGGCACATCCTCTATTCAGTTTTCAAAGAACCGACTCGACCCCGAAGGGCGAATTCCGAATCTATCCGACACGCTCACTCAGTGTCAACCCTAGACCGTCCTACTTTGCGCAGAAAAACCCTTCAAGATCCGGCGCGGCTACTTCTGGTCAAGGATCCTACCCGTGAGCTTCCGGGCAGTCGGTTTGCTCGGGCAATCCCGAGCGAGAGATCGCATTGTAGGGGAGCTCGAAGCCCATGTCAAGGCCCCGAATTCACCTGTCCAAATCAACCGAAGATGACGCGGCGGCCAACGATACGCCAGCGCTCAGTCAGGAGCCGCCTGAGGCTCGCCGAATAGAGCTTGTGCTCTTCGGCGAGGATTCGCGCCGCCAAGCTCTCCGGCGTGTCGTCTTCGGCCACCGGAACAGAACGTTGCCCGACGATGGGGCCGTTGTCCAGAGCTTCGCTCACCAGGTGGACGGTGCACCCGGTCAGCTTCACCCCGTAGTCGAAGGCTTGGCGCTGGGCATCGAGCCCGGGGAAGGCGGGAAGCAGGCTAGGGTGAATATTGAGAATTCGATCCTCGAACTGAGAGATGAAGCTGGGGCTCAGGATGCGCATGTACCCGGCCAGGCAAACCCAATCGACCTCCGCGTCCTTGAGCGCCTTGGCGACCTTGGTCTCATGCACCTCCCGGCTCGGCTCCAAGCGGTGCGGAATGGCGAGCGCGGGTAGTCGCAACGCCCGCGCCTTCTCGAATCCGGGCGCTTCGTTGACGTTGCTGATGACGACCGCGATCTTCGCCGGAAGCTCACGCCGCTCCATCGCTCCGTGCAGGGCGAGAAAGTTGCTGCCTCGCCCCGAGAGCAGGATCCCGACTCTTGCCTCTTTCCTGTCGCTCATGGTCGCGCCTCCTCTCTCCGCGCGCGCGGCGGAAATGATCCGCCAGGCGCTCAGGAGCTCCGCTCGCGGTACTCGACTGCGCCCTCTCCCGCGACCACTTCGCCGATCACCCAGGCATCCACGCGCTCGCGCAGGGCGGAGAGGATCTCCTCGCCGGCATCTCGAGCAACGATCGCGGCCATCCCGACTCCCATATTGAAGACGCGAAGCATCTCCGCTGTTGACACCCGTCCTTCCTCGGCAAGGACGCGAAACAACTCAGGAACAGGCCAGCTGCCGAGATCGATACGAACCCGGCATCCGCGCGGCAGAACGCGCGGTAGATTATCGGTAAGACCTCCGCCGGTGATATGGGCCAGGCCGTGCAGCCCCCTCGATGCGAGCAAAGGTTTGAGCTCCTCCAGATAGGAACGATGAGGAGCGAGAAGAAGGTCGCGCAGGAATCGCGAATCGCTGCTCGCCGGCAGGTGAGAGTCCAGGGTCAAAGAGAGCCGCTCGAACAGAATGCGTCGCGCCAAAGAGTAGCCATTGGTGTGCAGCCCGTCCGAAGCCAGTCCGAGGACTAGGTCGCCGGGCACCACCTGGCTTCCGTCGAGCAGGCGCCGACGATCCACCACGCCGACGATGAACCCCACCAGCTCATAGTCGCCGGCCCGGTAGAAGCCCGGCATCTCCGCCGTTTCGCCCCCCAGCAGAGCGCAGTGATTTTCGCGACAGCCGGCGGCCACGCCCCTCACCAAAGACACCATCGCCTTTGGCTCGAGCACCCCGGCCCCGACGTAGTCGAGAAAGAAGAGGGGCTCCGCGCCCTGCACCAAGATGTCGTTGACGCAGTGGTTGACGAGATCCCGGCCAATGGTCGAGAAGTCGTCCGCCATCCGCGCCACGGCCAGCTTGGTACCAACGCCGTCCGCCGAAGCAACCAGGACGGGCTCCTCGAGGCCCGAGAAGTCGGCGCGGAAGAGGCCGCCGAAGCTGCCGATCTCGGAGAGCACCCCCGGAGTAAACGTTCCTCGGGCCAGCTCCTTGACCTCGGACAGAGCGCGTTCCTGCGCATCGATATCGACTCCAGCGTCGCGGTAGGCGCTCGTGTCTCGGGAAGAATTCATAGAGGTTGGCCTCGGAAAATCGTATCACCGGGAGAGGCATCGCCGCCGAGCGCGGCGTATCCCGGCCCATAGAGAGACTGCTATTTGAGCGCAAGCCACCGCGGCGCTAAAGTCATGCCGTACGTCCGAACCAACCGGGGACCTCACGAGGTACCGACCCCGATTGAGCTCTCTAACATCTTCAGGGGGAATCCAATGAGAAGGGCTCATGCTGTCCTCTCCATCCTCATCCTCTGCGCGGCGCTTGGCGCTGGCCGGGCTCGCGCCACTACCGACCTCACGGGTCTCGTCAACTATCTCGGAAACGAGTTCCTCGCGAGCCCGCCACCGGAGCTGGTCTCGGGCGAGCCTTCGCCGATCTATACGCATGCGCTGGTCGCCAAGGCGCAGCCGGACGAATGCTTCGATTCGATCCAAAACCCCTACCGCTCGACCGCGGTCCCGACGCCACCGTGCCCCAGCGGATTCCATCCCAAGACGAACCAAGCCTATATCTGGGGTCTCACCCAAGCCAACGGACATCTCTGGTTCGGCACCATCGCCAACACCGACTGCGTCGTGATCGGAGGGATGCTGTCGATCCTTGGTCCGCCCCCCTTCGATATCGGCTCTTGGGTGTGCGAATATGGCGCCAGTTACTACTCGCAGGGTGGCAACCTGCTTCCTCCCGCGCTGGGCGACTTCCGGCCGCCACACCTCTACAGCTACGACGTCGTCACTCAGGCCTTGACCGACATCTCGCCGACGAGCGGCGCAGACGCGGATCTCCTGGCCCACACGACCGGAATCCGCTCGGCCGGCACCCTCGATGGAGTGGTTCTCTTCAGCGGCCCTTCGCTCAACAACCCGGGGACGACGAACTTCTTCGCCTACCGGACGAGCGACGGCTCTTTCATCGGCTCGACGAGCTCGCCGGACTACAGCGACCTGCGCAGCTGGGTCGTCGCGGACGGTCACCTCTATGCCGCGGTCGGCCTCTCCTCCGGCGGCGGCGCGGTGATCGAATGGACCGGGAACATTTTTGATCCCTTCGAGTTCCAGACCGTCGGCACCCTCGATAGCCGAGGCGCCTACATCGCCGAGTTCGAGGGCCGCCTCTTCGTCACCACCTGGCCCGAGCTCGCCGGGGGACTCACCGCACCCCACGCGGGACTCTACATGGGTCCGCTCCTCACCGTTTCAGGCCTGCCCGCGAGCACCGACCCATGGCAGGAGGTATGGAGCATCGACGACTACGAGATCGATCCGGTCGTTGCGCGAGTCAGCGCCGGCGGCGCTCTCGCGGCCTACGACGGCCAGCTCTACTGGGGCACGATGGCGGTGCCCTTCCTATCGACCGAGGAGGCCTTCCTCCTATACGCCAACCACACGATCAACCTCGAAGGGAATGACGGCAGCTTGGACCTCGAGGACATCGCCGCAACGGCGCTCGGCACCTACCGAACGATCGCGATCTTTCGCGGTTCGAACTTCGACACCTCGCCTCAGATCGACCTCCTCTATGGCGAGCAGTACCTTCCCAAGTACGACGGCACGGCCCAGACCTACACGATCGCCGCGGACACGGATCACGAGAACGCCATGCACCAGACGCCACTCTTCGGTACCGGCGGCTTCGGAAACCCGTTCAACGCCTACACCTGGTCGATGGCGGTCTATCAGAATCACCTATTCGTGGGAACCTTCGACTGGAGTATCTTGCCAGTGACCCTCTTCGCCGAGCTGGCGGGACCGCCGAGCCCATCCACCGCTCCTTCCAGCCTCGAGAGCGCTCTCAAGAGCCACGCTTCGCCCTCCACCGGCGAGCCCGATCTTACCCAGGCGCTGATCAATGGAGCCAAGCAGCTCGCAGCGAGTACTCCAGGCGTCACGGTCGCGGACGCGAATGCTCTCCGCTCAAACTCCGCTCCGCTCACCCGACCAACCAGTCATAGCGAAGGTGTGCTCTATCTTCCCACCGCCGTCACCAAGTATCTCGGCGCCGACCTCTATCGGTTCGACAACTCGACCGATCGAGCGCAACCAGAGTCGATCGCCGGAGTAGGCAACTTCACCAACTACGGAATCCGCGACATGGTGGTTGCCGACCGGCTCTACTTAGGGACGGCGAACCCTCTCAATCTCTTGACGAGCCCGAGCGACGTCGTGCTCTACGACACCGCCCCTTCGCACACCGGTCCGGTCTCTTCCCCTCAACCCGATCTGACCCAGACCGAGACTGGTGGTTGGGAGCTCATCGCCCTGGGAACCCAGCCGGCGGCCGATACACCCACGGCTAGCCCGGCCGGGCTGGCGCTCCTGGGACTGCTCCTCCTGGGCGCGGCGCTGCTGCTCGTGCGGCGAAGCGGCGTCTAGCGGCGAATCACCGCCAAGGCGCCGGCCGCCAGCAGGAGACCGAGAAGCAGTAGGCCGGCCAGCGAAACCGTTGGGACGGCAACGGTGGAGAAGTCGAAGTTGTAGGTCGTCGCGGGGCTGCCGCTGACGCCCACGGTCAGCGCGTCGAAGTTGCCGATGAAGTCCGGCCAACTCGCGGCTCCGCAGCCAGCCGCCACCGCCAGTCCGCCGCCACCCGAAGCGTCGGTGATGGCTGAGTTGGGATGTACCGCCAAATAATCCGAAAGCGGCTTGACGTTGGCACCAGGATTGAGGCCGCCGTCGCCAGAGTTCGACCACCAGCCGCCTTCGAGCGCGTTCCACATCTGCCAGGTGCCGTATACCAATGCTCCCTGATCCGGCAGTGAAGCATTGCCGTGGGCATGCGTCTGATAGTAGGGCTCGAAAAACAGGGTGTCATTCGACGCATCGCCGGGATTGTAAACGTAGAGTCTGATGTACGGGTCCTGCTCGTTGCCGCTTCCCCCGGACTGCGCGTAGGTCCAGTAGGTCAACGTGGTCAGGTCGCTTACCTTCGTCCCGTCGAGGCCGCTCAACCGCATCTTGAGCGAGCTGCCGCCGAAGGAGCCGACTGAGAACTGGAAGCTGCCGATGCCCATTGGCGGCGTCGGCGGCCCCTGGACGAAAGCATAGGTCCCGGTGGTTGCGTGGCCGTAGCCGCAGTCGTCCTGCTGGAAGGCCCAGCCCAAGGAATTGTTGGAGTGAACATTCACCACTGTAACTGCTGTCGCTGACGCCGGCTGAACGGTGAAGCTGAAGGCTATCAGGACGATGGCGAACGCCAACGTGGCCAGCCCGAAATACCTGCACTTGCTCCTCATAATTCCTCCCCTTATTGGTCAAGGCTCTAAACAGCGAGTCTATTTCTTTCAAGCTACTCCTCGAGCATGGCTATGTCAAACCGCCGAAGGGCCTTCGTGGACCGAAGGGAGCGGCTGGGCGAGATCCAACCCTTCCCCCGCAGGCGACGTTGAAACCTTCCCCCTGGGAACCCAGCCGGCGGCCGATACACCCACAGCTAGCCCGGCCGGGCTGGCGCTCCTAGGTCTGCTCGTCCTGGGCGCGGCGTGGACTCTGGTAAAGCGAGGCAACGGCTAGCGAGCAGCGCTCGAACGCGAAGCGCAAAGCGGGCTCAGTCAACGGACTCCGGGCCTTCTCCCGTCGAGTGCGCCGCGACGAACTCCTCGACCAGCGAGGGGTCGAGTTGGAAGCCGGCGGCTTCGCGCAGCACCACGTAGGCCGCGTCCCTGGTCAAGGGCTCGGGCCGGTAGGGCCGTGGCGTCACCAACGCATCGTAGGTCTCGGCAATGGCGAGGACGCGGGCAAGGAGCGGAATCTCCTCTCCCTTAAGTCCTTCAGGATAGCCGGTCCCGTCGTAGCGCTCGTGATGGTAGAGGACGGCCTCCAGAATCTCCCGGACCTTGACCGAGCGGCGAAGAAGGCTCTCGCCGACAACTGGGTGGGTCTCGACCGCCAGCCGCTCCTCCGCATTGAGCGAGCCGGGCTTGTCGAGAATTTGCGCCGGAACTCCGAGCTCGCCGATGTCGTGATACGCCGCCGCGATCCCCAGATTCAACCTCTGGTCGCCGGGCAGCTCCAAGCGTTCGGCGAGGGCGCCGGCGAGCTCCATGATCCGCTCGCTATGACGTCGACGCTCCGCGCGCTCGGGACCGAAGAGGGTCGCGAGCTGAGGTATCAGGTCCCGCGACAGCCCAAGCCGGTCGGCCGCGCGATAGGCCTCGTCGACACGCGAGAAGGACACCGCCCGATCGCGACCGATCGCCTTGGCCTTGTAGAGCGCTTGGTCGGCGCACGCCACGAGGCCCTCGAAGGTTTGCGCATCCTGGGGCGCGCTGGCGACGCCGATGCTCGCGGTGATCGTTATGGCTTCACTCTGGGATGCCTGCAAAATCCTATTCTCCCGCAAGAACTCTCGCAGCTTCTCGGCGACGCTCATCGCCGCGTCGGCGTCCGTCCCTGGGAGCAATAGAGCGAACTCCTCGCCACCATAGCGAAAGACGAGATCGGTCTCGCGCAAGTTGGAGGAAAAGACCGTCACTGCGTTGCGGAGCACCCGGTCTCCCGTCAGGTGTCCAAACCGGTCGTTCAGCGCCTTGAAATGATCGATGTCTACCATCAATAACGACAAATGCCCTCCATAGCGCTCAGTTCGGGCGAGCTCGCGGGTAAGGACTTCGTGAAAGTGACGCCGGTTGAAGGAACGGGTCAACGGATCACGAATCGCATGACTTCGCGCCGCCTCATAATTGCGAAGATTTTCGATCGCGATCGCGGTGAGCTTGGCGTAGCGAGAAAAGAGAGCCGCGTCCACCTCGCTAAAGGCGTTCTCCCGATAGCCCCCGATGAGGAGAACGCCCAGCGCCTCGTCTCGTCCCAAGAGGGGCGCGAAGATGTGCGAGGGAACTTCCTCCCCAAGCTGCAAACGCTTGAACGGATAACGCTCGCTGAGTGAGCGGCGGAGGTGAAGCTCGCGATGCAGCATCACCCACCCGAGCACCGTGGATTCATCCAGAGGAACTCGCTGCAAGACCTCGGATGGGCGGAGCGCCACCGCGGACTCGAGCTCTTGGAACTCGATCAAGCCCGTCTCCGAGTCGAGAAGAGCAATCGCCGACCGATCGTGCGGAATGATCTCTGAGACCCGCTCGATCACCACCCGGAGGATCTCCTCGAGAGACGAAGCGCTGTTCACGGCAATCGCGATCTCGAGCAAGGCCTCTCGACCAACGCCGGCGCTCTCGGTTTGGTCGGTCAAAGCGCTACTCCGGGTCCTCGCTGCGCAGAGGGAAGAGCTCGGCCTGGCGTTGGTCCTCGGCGGCGATCTCCACCCGATAGCTTCCCGTCCAACACGCGGTGCAGTAGCTTTGCGGCGCCCCCGATACCGAGGCCAAGAGGCCTTCGAGCGAGAGGTAGCTCAGGCTGTCGGCTCCGAGTAAGTCCCGGACCTCGTCGAGATCGTGGGTGGCGGCGATGAGCTCGTCCCTTGTCGGCATATCGATTCCATAGTGGCATGGCCAGCGCGTGGGTGGGCAGGAGATCCGCACGTGCACCTGGGTCGCGCCGGCATCGCGCAGCATCTTGACGATCTTCGGCGACGTCGTGCCACGCACGATCGAGTCGTCAACCAGAACGACCCGCTTCCCCTGGATCAGCTCGCGCACCGGATTGAGCTTCACCTTTACGCCGAAGTGGCGAATCGCGCGCTTGGGCTCGATGAATGTCCTTCCGACGTAGTGATTGCGGATCATCCCGAGCTCGAGCGGCAGGCCGGACTCTCGACTGTAACCGAGGGCGGCGAACTGGCCGCTGTCCGGTACCGGGACCACGATATCGGCATCCGCCGGTGACTCCCGCGCCAGCCGCGCCCCCATCGCCAGACGAGCCTGCGCTACCGAATCCCCAAACACCTCGCTGTCCGGACGGGCGAAATAGACATGCTCGAAGACGCACCGAGTGGGCTCCGGCTGCGGAGAGAGGCGGTAGCTCTCGATGCCGCCGTCGCGCAGAACGACGACTTCCCCGACCTCGAGCTCGCGCACCGGATGCGCTCCCAACAGATCGAAGGCGCAGTCCTCGGAAGCGAAGCAGGGGACTCCTTCATACTCGCCGAGCTGAAGCGGACGAAACCCATGTGGATCGCGCGCCGCGATCAGGCAGTTGTCGGTAATGACCAGGAGGCTGTAGGCCCCTCTGACGAGCTCGAGGGCGCTCATCAAGGACTCGACAATGTCCCCCCGCGGATTGCGCGCCATCAAGTGCGGAATGACCTCGGTGTCGCTGGTCGTTTGAAAGATCGATCCCTCCGCCTCGAGCCGGTTGCGGATCTCGATCGCGTTGACGAGATTGCCGTTGTGCACGATTCCGAGAGGCCCCATCGAAGTCTTGACCACGATCGGCTGGGCGTTGGAGATCACGCTGGTTCCGGCGGTCGAATAGCGCGTATGGCCGAGGGCGCGCCCTCCCGGGAGACGCTGCAGGACGCGGGCCGGGAAGATCTCGGCGACATGGCCCATCCCGCGCTCGACGCGGAGTCGTGAGCCGTCCCAAGAAACGATGCCGGCACTCTCTTGCCCGCGATGTTGCAGGGCGTAGAGGCCGAGATAAGTGAGGTTGGCCGCGTCGTCGTGGCCGTCGATGCCGAAGATGCCGCACATGGTGATCGCCTCTAAGCTACAAGCTCTCCCGCACCACTAGAGACCGAGCGCGCGCGGAAGCGAAGTTCGCCAGATCTCCACGAGCTCGGCGACCGGCGCGTCGACTGCGGCGCCGTCGGCTCGGATGACCAGGCGGTCTCCACCCACCTCTCCGACCTCCCTCGCCGGCACCGCCGCGGCGCTAGCGCGCTCCAAAGCGGCCTCCACCTGATCTGGCCGCACCGCGATCAGCACCCGTCCTTGGCTTTCGGAAAACAGATCGAGCGGTGACAGCGGCACCTCGAGGCGAGCTCCGAGCTCACGCTCGAAGCAGGCTTCGGCGGCGGCCACCGCCAGACCCCCCTCCGACAGGTCATGCGCCGTCGTAAGGATGTCCGCGGCGACCAGCTCGCGCAACAAGCGGGCGAGGCGAGCCTCGTGGTCGAGGTCGACGCGGGGCGGCGCCCCGCGCTCCAGGTCGAGCAGAAGGCGAAGGTATGCCGAACCCCCGAGCTCGCCATGGTCCTCGCCGAGGAGAACGACGCGGTCGCCCTCCGTGACGAAACTCGCGCGCGGCGCGTGGGCGAGGTGATCAAGACGGCCTACCATGGCCACGGTCGGAGTCGGAAGAATCGATTTTCCCTGGGTCTCGTTGTAAAACGACACGTTCCCCGAGACCACCGGGACCCCGAGCTCCCGGCACGCCAAGCTCATTCCTTCAATGCATTCTGCGAACTGCCACATGATCTCCGGCACCTCCGGATTGCCGAAGTTCAGGCAGTCGGTGAGCCCCAGCGGCTCCGCCCCGACGCAGGCGAGATTGCGTACCGCCTCGGCGACGGCCTGCGCACCTCCCACTCGCGGCGCCAGGGAGCAGTACACTGGGTTGACGTCCGCGCTCAGCGCCAGCCCTGTCGGGGTCCCCTTGAGATGCACAAGCGCGGCGTCGCCCCCCGGACCGGCGATGGTGTTGGTGCGCACCGTGTGATCGTACTGCCTCCAAATCCACTCCTTGCTGGCGAGCTCGGGCGTCGCCAGCAGGCGGCGCAGCGCCGTCGCCGGATCGCTCGGCGGCTCGATCGCCGGGAGCTCCTGCCGCGCTACGAGGTCGGCGGGCGGCGTCCTGGGTCGCTCGTAGACTGGCGCCTGGTCGGTAAGGGGCGCGATCGGCATGTCGGCCACCCCCTCGCCCCCCCGAGCGAGCCGTGCCCGGCCGTCGTTCGTGACTTCGCCAATGGTGGCGACCTCCACTCCCCAGCGCCGAAACACCCGCTCAACCGCCTCTTCGCGCCCCCGCTTGGCAACCACGACCATCCGCTCTTGTGATTCCGAGAGCATGATCTCGTAGGCGCTCAGACCCGGCTCGCGCAAAGGTACGCGGTCGAGGTCAAGGCGGAAGCCGGTGCCGCCCCTTCCCGCCATCTCGAAAGCCGAGCTGGTCAAACCCGCGGCTCCCATGTCCTGGATGGCGACGATGGCCTCGCTGCGCATGGCCTCGAGGCAGGCTTCGAGCAGAATCTTCTCGGTGAAGGGGTCGCCGACCTGCACTGTCGGCCGCTTGCCTTCGCTCTCCGCATCGAAGGACTCGGAGGCCATGGTGGCGCCGTGAATGCCGTCACGCCCCGTCCGGCTGCCGACGTAGAGAATGGGGTTGCCCTCCCCGGTCGCGCGAGCGCGGAAGAGGCCATCCTTCCGCGCCACACCGAGAGCAAAGGCGTTGACCAGGATGTTCCCGTTGTAGGAGGGGTGAAATCCCGTCTCTCCCCCGACGGTCGGGATGCCAACGCAGTTTCCGTAATCGCCGATTCCGCGCACGACGCCGTCTACCAGGTGCCGCATACGGGGTGCGTCGAGAGCGCCGAAGCGTAGCGAATCGAGACAGGCGATGGGTCGCGCCCCCATCGTGAAGACATCGCGAAGGATGCCCCCTACACCGGTAGCGGCGCCCTGATAGGGCTCGATGTAGCTCGGGTGGTTGTGGCTCTCCATCTTGAAGACCGCTACCCAACCGTGCCCGGCATCGACGACCCCGGCGTTCTCCCCCGGTCCTTCTAGCACGTGCGGCCCTTGGGTGGGAAACTCGCGAAGGTAGATCTTCGAAGACTTGTAGGAACAATGCTCCGACCAGAGCGCCGAGGCGATCCCCAGCTCGGTCCACGAAGGCTCGCGGCCGAGGATGGTCTCTAAACGCTCGAACTCCTGATCCGAGAGCCCGTGGGCGCGGGCCGCGGACAGATCGACCCTGACCTCCTCCGAGGTCACCGACTTGGTCAACCGAGCGCTCCCGCCGCTTGCGCGGCGCTTCCCACCAGATTCGCGAACAGAGCCAGTCCATCGACGTTCCCGAGCAGCGCTTCCGAAGCGCGTTCAGGGTGCGGCATCATCCCGAGCACGTTTCCCCGCTCGTTTACGACGCCGGCGATCGCGTGCGCCGAACCGTTCGGATTCCATGCGGAATCCAGCTCACCGGTAGGCGAGACGTAACGGAAAGCAACTCGGCCCCCCCGCTCCAGCGTCTCGATCGCATCCGGCGAGTCTTCGTAGTTCCCCTCCGAATGGGCGATGGGGAGACGGATCACCTGCGACGAATGGTAGCCGGAAGTGAACGGCAGGTCGGTCCTCTCGACCCGCAGGTAGACATCACGGCAGACGAAGCGCAAGCCGTCGTTGCGCCGCATCGCGCCGGGGAGGAGGCCCGCCTCGAGAAGGATCTGAAACCCGTTGCAGATCCCCAGGACCAGGCCCCCAGCGTCGGCGTGCCGGCGCACCGCCGCCATCACCGGAGAGACGGCCGCGAGCGCGCCGCCCCGCAGATAATCGCCATAGGAGAAGCCCCCGGGAAGAACGACGAGCTCGCAGCCCTGAAGGTTCTCCTCCGCGTGCCAGAGGAACGACACCTCCTGACCCAGCCCGTGCTTGAGCACGTGGTAGACGTCGTGGTCGCAGTTGCTACCGGGAAAAACGACGACTCCGCACTTCATCGCCCGTCCTCGGAGCCATCATCGAAAATTGCGATCTCGTACTCCTCGACAACCGTATTGGCCAGCAGCTTCTCGCACATCGCCGCGACCTCGGACCGCGAGCTCTCGGGATCGTCGCCCTCGAGCTCGAGCTCGAAGCTCTTGCCCGCGCGCACCGACTTGACGGCCTTGAAACCGACCCGATCGAGAGCGTCCCGGATCGCTTTGCCCTGCGGATCGAGAATCTCGCGACGCGGGTAGACGATCACTCGGGCTCGCATGGGCTCTCCTCTCGCGCACCGACGGCGCTCTCGCCTCCGGCAGCGCCGGCGCCCGCCCCGCTAAAGGCGGCGAAAATCTCCATCCATGGGGTCGGGCGCAACTGATGGCTTACCAGGATCTCGGTCCTGGCGCCGGAAGCTTCCAGGCGGGACGCGATCTGCTCGCTAGCCAGCGCCGGGAGGTTGTTCGTTCGTGACAGGTGGTAGAGAACGAGGAAACGCAGACGGTCGGAGAGGAGATCGGGCAGGCCGTCCGCCGCCTGCTCGTTGGACAAGTGACCGTGACGGCCAGCAACCCGCTGCTTGAGAACCCAAGGGTAAGGTCCGTTGCGGAGCATCTCGAGGTCATGATTGGTCTCGAGCAACAAGGCGTCGAGATCTCGAAGCCGTCCCCAGGCGAGCTGAGTGCGAGCTCCCAGATCGGCGACCAAGCCGAGCCGCGATCCGCCCGAGGTCTCGACGACGTAACCCACCGGCTCGCGGGCGTCATGGGGCAACGAAAAAGCCTCGGCCGAGAAACGCCCGATCTCGAACGGCTCTCCCGAGGTAACGACCCGACGTTCCACGGTTCCAAGATCGATCTCCGCGAAGGTGCCGCTGGTAGCGTAAACCGGCAATCCGTGGCGCTTGGCGAAGCGGGCGGCGCCTCGAACATGGTCGCTGTGCTCGTGGGTCAGCAGCACCGCGGTGAAGCCATCCGTGCTCAACCCGACCGAGCGCAGCCGCTGCTCGATCTCGCGGCAGGAGAAACCGGCGTCGAGAAGCAGCCTCTCGCCGCTCGACTCGACCACTACGGCGTTGCCGCTGCTGCCCGAACCGAGAACGACGGCCCGAAGGTCAGGAGCAGTCGCCAGGACCGGATTCGGCCGGCCAGCCCGCGGCCTCGGAGCGGCTTCCCGGCTGGGGGCCAAGTCCAGGGAGAGCTGCATAGGCGAAAGCTATCATGCACACGAACCCGCGCCTACCGCCGGTGGAATTCGCTTCTAGAGCGCCTGGCCGCCACTCAGCGGCCTAGAATTCGTAGGTTTGATCCTGCTCGAGAAAGTCGAGATCGAGGCCCCTGAGCTCCTTGAGCTCGCCGAGCTCACGGTGAATGGTCTCGACGCAAGGCGGCTTGAGGTGATGAATCAGAAGCGGGACCTTCCGCTGCAGCTTCTCGAGCTCGCGTTCGAGCGACTGGGGCGTCAGGTGTAGCGACAGGTCGGCAATCCCTTGCAGGTCGTTGCCGAAGCTGGTCTCGACGCAGAGCGCGCGGAGATTGCGGGTCCGATTGGCGATCTCCCAAAGACGGTCGGTGGGTCCCGTGTCGCTCGACCAGAGCACCGCGGCCCCGTCATCCTCGATCAGAAAGCCATGCGTAGGCACCGCGTGGTTGACCGGGATGGGCGTAA
The DNA here is from genome assembly GCA_046704885.1 of Thermoanaerobaculia bacterium. Classification (GTDB taxonomy): domain Bacteria; phylum Acidobacteriota; class Thermoanaerobaculia; order Multivoradales; family JBJKRB01; genus JBJKRB01. The sequence goes on from JBJKRB010000207.1 coordinate 14,242, forward strand.
ACCTCACCCCGTCGATGACCAAAGGCTTCTCGTCGCTGAACTCCTTGAAGCGAACGGCGGGCAGGAGATGATTGGGAATCCGCGTGAAGTCCGGCCAGGTAGCGTTGTTGAACAGGTGCTTGCGCAAAGCGTAGACGGTCGCCGGACCCGCGTGAATATCGATCGAGGTGTTGCCGTCGCCGAAGACGTTCTCGACAAAAAACGGCAGGCTATTGGTGTGATCGCTATGCGAATGGCTGAGAACGATGTTTCGGACCCGGCTCTGCTCGCCGAGCGGCAGAGCCTGGGACAGCGACCCCGCATCGAGGGCGATGACGTCGTTGATGAGCAACGAGGTCATCCGGCAGTCTGGGCTCTCGCCGCCGAAGCTTCCTAATACACGGATCTTCATGACCTGGCGCGAGTCTACCGCCGCCGTCCGCTCCGGGACAAGCTCTGCACCGCCATCTCCCCCGCTTCGAGGGTGAAGCCCCCTCGGGCGTAGAGACGGCGAAATGCCGCTACCACCTGGGGACAAAACTGGGTACCGGCTCCGGCGGCGATTTCCTCCGCCGCTGCGGCAGGGGGCATAGCCCGGCGGTAGGGCCGCTCGGTGGTCATGGCGTCGAAGGTATCCGCCACCGCGATGATGCGCGGCTCGAGCGGAATCTCGCGATCTTGCAGACCATCAGGATAGCCGCCGCCGTCGAGGCGCTCGTGGTGGCTTCGAATCCCCGGCAGCACGTCTCTCAGGTCACGAATTCTCGACACGATCTCCTCGCCATCGATGGGATGACGCTGCATCACCGTCTGCTCGTCGTCATTGAGGGGAGAGGGTTTGCGGAGAATCTCGTCCGGCGTGGCGATCTTGCCCACATCGTGCAGGGTCGCTGCGAGCTGCAGATGCTCGAGGTAGGTGTCATCGAGGCCCATCTCCCTTCCCAGCAGAATCGAGTAGCAGACCACGCGCCGCACGTGGTTGCCGGTATAGGGGTCCCGTTTCTCGATCGACTCGGCAAGGGCAGTGACGGTTTCGACGAACTGCCGCTTCTGCGCCGCGTAGAGCCGCGCGTTCTCGATCGCCGTGGCCACGGGCCCGGCGAACAGACGCATGCGTCTCAAGTCCTCGTTGGTGAAGCGCGAGCCTGCGACTGGATTGAGCACCTGAAGAACGCCGATCACCCGCCCGCGCGCGACAAGGGGAACCGCGAGGATCGCTCGCGTCTCGAATTCCGTCGCCGAGTCGCCATGCCAGCGGGCGTCGCTGCGCACGTCATTGACGATCGCCGGCCGGCCACTCAAGGCGACGTCGCCGACGATGCCCTCGCCGAGCGGCACCCTGAGGTCCTTGATCGAACCCGCCGCCTTGCCGCGAACGACGCGGAAGAAGAGCTCGCCGCTTTCGTCGTCGAGCTCCCAAATAGAGCTGGTTTCAGCGCGACAGAGATCCTCCGCCTGATGGAGCGCGAGCTCCAGGACTCGCGAGAGATCCAAGGTACCCGCCAGAGCGACACCGATCTCGAGCAGGGTTTCGCTCTCGCGCAAGCGATGCTCGAGATCGGCCATCTCGTCGCGCCGCGCGTCGTCCGCGGCCTCCCTCCCGGCCGCGCCACCCCCTGTCTGTTCAATCGTCAAATCAATGAGCCCTATCGGCGAATGCGCGCGATTTTAGAAGCGGGTGCCAATCCAGAATGACGTCTCGTAACCCGCCTTTTGGAAACCGTAGCGAGCGGCGAATGCCGAGCTCACTTGCTTGGCGAAATCCCAGTTGAAGTCGAGCCCCAAGAGATTGGCGGTGAAACCCCAACCGTAGGAAGCGAGCGCGTCTTCCAAGCGGTAAGCGCTATCCGCCTGATCGGTCAAGCGGAAGCCCTGTCCCAGCGAGTGATACCAACTGCCCCCGAGATCGAGGAAGAATCGGCCGCGCACCTCTCTGAGGTGCAGGATCGGCGTCCTCAGCTGATCGATCAAGGGGAAGCGGAACTCGAGATTGGTAAAGAACATGCGGTCACCCGAGAACGCTGCGTAGGGGTAGCCGCGCAGGGTGTCGAGCCCGCCGAAATAATAGACGTCGGGATAGTTGCCGAAGCTCGCAGCGCCATAGATGCGGGCGGCGAAGTCGCTGCGCTCGGTCACCGGCAGATAGAAACGGGCATCGAGAGAAACACTCGAGGTGAGCGTTCCATGCTGGCTGCCGAGATCGGGAGCGTAGCGTGCATCGAGGCGGATGCGATGGCCACTCACCGGTCCGTAGTCCGCGTAGGTCGCGGTATCTCCCACCCACGCGGCAGTCACCAACGGGAAGTTGTTCGAGAACCCTTGGAAGAGAATGTTGGTCTGCCCCGTCTGAGGATCGAAGGAGTACCTGGGAATCTCGATATTCCTCGAAATGTAGCCCACGCCCAGCTCGACGCGATTGTAGAAGCTGAAGGGATAAGCCACCGAGGCGATGGCACCGGTCTGACGGAAGGTGCGCACGGCGCGAACGTACCGGTTCTGCGAGTAGTCGAATCCGATGAAGTAGTTGCGGTCGTCGAAGACGTAGAGCGAACGCTGCAAGCGCCGGCTCTGGTCGGAATAATAGAGATCGATGTTCTGATAGCTGTACACCGAGCTCACCACCGCCAGCAGACGCCGGGTCCCCAAGTAGTTCGAGAACGACAGATAAGTCTGCCCGATGAAGGTCTGATCCGTGTTGATTCCCACCGCCCCACCGCCGTCCTCGAGGAAGAGACGGTAGTTGTGCGGCGGCCCCAGGTTGGACTTGTCGAGGGTGACCTCGATCGGGGGCTCGAAGCGGGCGAGCTTCTCGGCGCTCTCCGGTTTCTCGGCGGCCGGGCTCGGCGGGATCCCGGGCAGGGGCTTGTCGCTGTCGGCCACGTAGAGGTTGAAGTCACCCTTCCAGTAGCCGGTGTACACCAGCTTCTCCGATCCGTCGGGCTGGCGCAGCACGGTCGGCATGTAGCAGCCGGTCACGACGTTGGTGTACTGCGAGATCTCGCCGGTGGTGAGGTCGAGGCCGTAGATGTTGTTGATCCCACCCTTGTCGGAGCTGAAGTAGATCCTCTTTCCATTGGTCGAGAAGACCGCGTCGGTGTCGTTCCACTCTCCCTGGGTGAGCTGGACTCTCTGGCTCGGATCGTCGAGGGCGATCCGGAAGAGCTTGGCGTAGCCGTTGATGACGATCGAAGCCACCACCGACTTGCCGTCCGGCGAGAAGACCGGGGAGCCCTCGTAGAGGTCGTCGTCGGTCAGATTGCGGATGGCGCCGGTCGCTAGGTTGTAGAGGTAGATGTCGCTGTGGCCGCCCTTCCACGCCGAGAAGGCCAGGGTCCTGCCATCCGGCGAGAAAGCCGGGGAGAGCTGCTGCTCGAGATCGTCGGTGTCGACGATCTTGCGAATCCGGTGATTGAGCAGGTCGATCAGCATCAGACTTCGGCCGCGCTCACGCTTGACGAAGATCGCCACCGTGTTGCCGTCCGGCGAGATGTCCATGTCGCGGCCCATCTCGCGGCCGCTGACGAAGAACTGGCTCACCACGTACTGATACTTGGATGTATAGGCCGGCGTCAGGGCACGCAGGAACGTCCGCTTCTTGGCGTCAAACAAGAGCACCCGAAGCTCACCGTCATAGATCCCGAGGGCGGTGAGCAAGTCGCCGGACGGAGATGCCGCGGGTGAGGAGAGATCGGTCGTCTCGTCTTCGCGCAGGCGGAACGGCTTGCCGAAATCGCTAGGTTCCCCGGTCTCGACCAGCTTCGGCAGGTATTTCTTGCGCAACCAGCGCCGAAAGTCGCGATCGAACTCCTGGGGCGAGATGTTGAAGGCGCGGCGCAGCGCCCGATCGACCGTTGGACCGAGAGTGTTCCGGTACTCGTAGAGAAAGTCCCGCAACCCCTCCTTGCCCCAGCGCTCGACCATGTACTGAAACGCCGCATGGCCGAAGCGATAGGCGAAGTAGCCGTGCACCTGATTCTTGGAGATCGAGGGCACCCGGTCGTTGACCACGGCATCGCGCAGAAACATCTTTTCCCAGGGCTGTTCGTCTTGCCCCATGTAGCTCGCCAAGCCTTCCATCAGCCACTGGGGGGCGCGCGAGGTCATCGCGCGACTGAGGCTGCCCTGAAAGAGCATGTGATATTCGAAGATGTGGGTCAGCTCGTGCCGGATGAGGGAAAGCAGCCGTGCCTCGGGCAGATCGATCGGCATCACCATCCGGTCGCGCGCCGGACTCGCGAAAGCCCCGATCGACTCGGGGATGAAGTTGGTGATGACGTTGTTCTGCTCGAAGGCCGAGTGGGTCGCGAAGTAGATCAGCGGCGTCGGCTCTTTGATCTGGTAGGAAAACTCGCGCGAGAGCTGATCGTAGGCGCTCTCGGCGAGAGAGACGACCATCTTCAGCGAATTCTGTTCCTTGGCATAGAAGTAAACGTCGAAATGGGGAGAGTGGTAGATCTGCCAATGGAAGCGCCGGTATTGGATCTTGTTCTTCCCAAAGTTGGAGATGCCGGCCAAATAGGCCAGGCCCTGGCCGAACGCGGGAACCGACGCGGCGCACAAACCGCACGCCAGGAGCAGCGAAATAAGAGACTTCCGAGTGCGGCGCAAGGGACCCTCCTTACTCGGTAAACAGTGTGCGCGTGGTCTTCACTCGCTTCTCGGTGAAGATTCCGGCGATACGATCTTCCAAAGCACTCAAGTTTTCGAACATGCCCACCAGCGGGCTCGCGTTCTCCTTCGGGAAGCTCTTGAAGTCCTTGAAATTGTCTGAATAGAGAAGCTTCCCGGTATGGCCGTCGAGAACGGCAAGAACGATGTCGTACTCGAATCCCGTGTTCTCGACCAGCACCTGCCGATAGTAGGTGCGCTGGTCGAGTGGCGAGACGTACTGTTCCGTACGATAGCCGCTGCGGTCCTGGATGTCGAAGTCGAGGCTGCCGGTCAACAGCAAGTCCGCTCCGGTCTTGGTTCCGAGGGCCTGCCAGAAGTCCTGCTTGTGGATCAGGACGTTGAGATCGTATGTGGGGTAAGTGACCGGACCGGCGTCGATGATCTTCAAGTGCGTCTCGCGGGTTAGAAGGCGCCTGATGTAGCGCTCGAACTCCTTTTCAACGTTCACCTTCTTGTTCGAGGCCTCCTCGCTCTCCTTGCGGACGACCAGAAACGGCGCGATGGCGATCGATTTGCGGTTCGCGAGATTGAGGCGCGCCTTGAGCGGAAGGCTGAGCTGCACCTTCACCTCCCCCGCGAGGAGAGGCCCGGCGACTGTGAGCAGGAGCGCAAGGGCGGTCAGCAGCTCCCTGGCGAAACGGGCCCGCCGTGCTTCACTCATGGTCGTTGCCCCCTTGTCCGCCGGCCCTCGGCGCTCGACCGGGCCGCGAGTTGCCGGCGGTAGGCCGGCTCGCCCCCTTCGCGACGCCGGGCTCCTTGGATGCGCCCCCCGCCTGCGGCTTGAAGCTCTGGTAGAACTCGATGAAGCGCGAATAGTTGCGCTTCAGAGCCAAGTTACCGGGCTCCAGCTTCAGCGCTTCCTGATAATGCTTGAGCGCGGCGTCGAAGTGCCCTAGAGCTTCTTCGGCGACCGCCAGGTTGTTGAGCACATTCACGTTCTTCGGAGCCATTTGCGCAGCCTTCTCGAAGCGAAAGAGCGCTTCGCTCCACAGCCCCTTCTCGGCCATGGAAACACCGAAATTCAGCTGCGCGCTTGGATTGCCGGGAGCGCCATAACCGCTACACGCGATCCACCCGCCGGCCGGAATGAGGGCCAGCGCCAAGGTGAGCCATCGTGCGACCCTTGCTTTCATAGGAACCTCCAACAGTATATACGAGACCTAGAAAGACTTGTCTTCATCCTGAGCGATTGACCTCGCCGTCTCCGTCTCTTCTGTCGGAGACAAGGAGAGAAGACCATGGATACGGCCGACCATCGATCCGCCCTTATCGCCCTCAACCTCTGTCCTGATCTGTCGCGTGCAGCGATCTGTGCACTCGGTGGTTGCGTCGAGCATTGGATGCAGTCCCCCTCGGGCGCGGCATTGCGTTCTCTCGCCCGGCGTCTCGCCATCCCCAGCGAGCACCTTGCGGTCGCCAAGACGCTGGTGCGCCACGCCCACGATACCGCCATTCGCGAGCTGCAGCGCGCCCAGGCCGCTAAGGTCGAAATCATCACTCGCTCGGATCCTTCCTATCCCGCCGAGCTGCTTCAGCTGGATCTGCCGCCCCCCGTCCTCTATCTGCGCGGTCAGCTCGTCCAGCGGCCGCGCCTGGCCGTGGTTGGATCACGCGCCGCTACCCGCTATGGAATCGAGGCCGCCGGGTCGCTCGCCAGCGAGCTCGCAGTCGCCGGGATCACGATCGTCTCGGGCATGGCCCGTGGAATCGACGCCGCGGCCCACCAGGGCGCTCTTTCCGCCGTGGCTGGCCGCACGGTTGCGGTCCTCGGTTGCGGCGTGGACGTCCCCTACCCACGCGGACACCGGGCCTTGGCCGCGCGAATCGCTGATCGAGGCGCCCTGGTGAGCGAGTTCGGATTCGGTGTCGAGCCCCGGCCCTGGCACTTCCCGGTTCGCAACCGTCTAATAGCGGCGCTCTCCGCCGGCACCCTGGTCGTCGAAGCCGCGGCCCGCTCCGGTTCTTTGATCACCGCCCGTCTGGCGCTAGAGCTCGGACGCGAAGTCTTCGCGGTCCCGGGCCGCATCTTCGATCGTAAAGCGATCGGCCCAAACACCCTGATTCGCGACGGCGCCACTCCGGTGCAGCAGCCCCGAGACGTCCTCGAGGCACTGGTTCCGGCCCGGACGGCTGAAGATACCGGGGCCCAATCGAACAGCCCCAACGTCATTCCAGCACCCGGTGGGAGCGCGGGAAGAATCGTCGCCGCACTCCCCCCTGGCGACGCGATTTCGCCTGAGGATCTCGCTCGCGCCCTCGATCTACCCATTGACCGATTGTTGAGCGAGCTGCTCGAGCTGGAGCTCGCCGGTTGGGTCCGGCGTGAGCCCGGACCCATGTTCCGACGAAGTGCCAACGGAGAGTGACGGCTTGCGACCCCGGGTAACTGGATGCTAACGTGCTGAGCCCGTCTGCAGGTGGAGCGAGCGGACCTCGGCTGCGGGCCGTCGGGAATGCATAGGTCCGCTCGACTGTTGGAAGAACGCCATGGCAAAGAATTTGGTAATCGTTGAAAGCCCCGCCAAGACGCGGACGCTCAAGAAGTTTCTCGGTCGCGACTGGGAGGTGGCGGCTTCTCTCGGTCACGTTCGTGACCTCAAGAAGAAAGACCTCGGTCTGGGGGACAACTTCGAGCCCCTCTACGAAATCCTGCCGGCGAAGCGCGAGGTGGTCAAGAAGCTACGGCAAGCGGCCAACAAGGCGGAGACGATCTACCTCGCGCCTGATCCAGATCGTGAGGGCGAAGCGATCGCCTGGCACATCGCTCAGCTACTGGGTACAAAGAGCACCGCGACCGTGCGCCGCGTGACATTCAATGAAATCACTCGCAGCGCCGTGATTCGGGCTCTGGAGAATCCGGGAGAGATCGACCTGCGCAAGGTGGACGCGCAACAAGCGCGACGGGTCCTGGACCGGCTCATGGGATTCAAGCTTTCCCCGCTCCTCTGGGACAAGGTCAAGCAGGGTCTTTCCGCCGGGCGAGTGCAGTCGGTTGCACTCAAGATGATCTGTGATCGGCAGGCGGAGATCGACGCGTTCGAACCGGTCGAGTACTGGTTGATCGACGCGCTGCTCGCTGGTGCCGAGCCCCCGAGCTTTTCGGCTCGCCTCGCCAAGATCGGGGGCAAGAAGGCGGCAGTGGGCGACGGCGAGACCGCGGCACGGATCGTTCGAGAGCTCCGAGAAGGCTCCTTCCGAATCGCCAAGATCGACCGCAAGGAGTCGAAGCAGCACGCCCCCCCACCCTTCATTACCTCCCGGCTGCAACAGGAGGCGGCACGCCGCTTCGGCTTCTCGGTCAAGAGGACCATGGGCATCGCTCAAGGGCTCTACGAGGGCAAAGAAATCGGTGAGCGAGGCGCCACCGGCCTCATCACCTACATGCGTACCGATTCGACCCGGGTCGCGGAAGAAGCCCTCCAAGCGGCGCGCCAGCACATCGCCACGGTCTACGGCGCCGACAAGCTCCCTCCAAAGCCCAATCGATATCGCTCGAAGAAGGGGGCGCAGGACGCGCACGAAGCGATCCGCCCGACCTTCCTCGATCTTCCTCCCGAGGCCGTCAGCCGCTATCTCAAGCCGGAGGACCTCAAGCTCTACAGACTGATCTGGGATCGCTTCATCGCTTCTCAGATGCTCCCCGCGGTCTTCGACGTCACCACCATCGATGTGGAGAACGGCCGCTACCTCCTGCGTACCAAGGGCAAGCAGATGAAGCGGCCAGGGTTTCTCGCGGTCTACCGCGAGGTCGGCGAGGAGGAGAGTGATCGCGACGAGAACGGCTCCCTGCTCCCCAGCCTCACGGTGGGACAAGAGCTCGCGCTCGAGAAGCTCGACTCCGAGCAGAAGTTCACCCAACCGCCGGCTCAGTTCAGCGAGGCGACCCTGGTGAGAGCCCTCGAGGAAAACGGCATCGGTCGACCGTCGACCTACGCGACCATCCTCGCGACGCTCTCCGATCGTTCCTACGTCGAGCGTATCTCGGGCCGATTCAATCCAACCGCTTTGGGATTGCTGGTGAATCGTCTCTTGCAGGAAGGCTTCAACGACATCATCAACGAGGGCTATACGGCCGAGCTCGAAGCCGAGCTCGACAAGATCGAGGATGGCAAGCTCGATTGGCGCAACGCCCTGACCGCCTTCGATACCAAGTTCGAGCGTGATCTTGCCGAAGCCGGGAAGAACATGCCGAACGTGAAGCGCGAAGGCGTTCCGACCAGCGAGAAGTGCCCGGATTGCGGTAAGCCGTTGGTCATGCGCTTCGGCCGCTACGGCGCCTTTCTGGGCTGTACCGCGTATCCGGAGTGCAAGTACACGCGCGACCTCGGCTCGGAGGATGGCGCCGACGACAACGCCACCGAACCCGAGGAGGTTCCACCTTGCGAGAAGTGCGGCCGCCCCATGGTTCTGCGGCGCAGCCGCTACGGGACCTTCTATGGCTGTTCCGGGTATCCGGAGTGCAAGAACATACGGAAGACCGGCGCCGAAGCCGCGAAGGCGGCTCCCAAGCCCACCGGAGTGCCGTGCCCGGAGTGCGGCAAGGGCGAGATCGAGGAGAAGCGCTCACGGCGGGGAAAGATCTTCTACTCCTGCAACCGCTATCCCGACTGCAAGTTCGCCCTGTGGAACCGGCCTGTGGCACAGAGCTGCCCCAAGTGCGGTTCCCCCTATCTGATCGAAAAGACCACCAAGAAGAAAGGCACCCGTCTTCTCTGCACCAATGACGAGTGCGACTACGAGCAGGCGGTCGAGAGCCAGGCTAGCTGACCGTTTCAGCCCTTGACCGGAGGCCAGGACCCGAGGGCGCGCCGCAAGTCGACGATCTGACCCACGTGATAGGCGCAATGATCCGCCGCGAGCAGGGCCTCGCGCAGCAGGCTCGCGCTTTCGTTCCAGCGCAGAGGGGCGAGTAGATCGACCGCCGGATCGGCGACGAGACCCTTCATCTCGGCTAGCCAGTGATGGTATTCCTCGAGGCTCTTCGCCCATTCGCCGGACGCGGCGGGAGCTGCTTCTTCCGGCCAATAACCGCTCGGCCACTCGGGCGAGACGTGATCCTCCTTGCGGCTGTACTCAACCAGGTCCCAGAGGGCGATCCGGATGTGCTCCACCAGCTGCCAAGCGGAGTGGGCGAAGCCATCGGGACGAGCGCCAATCGAGTCGATCGGCATGCCTTCGACGGCTTGATCGAGAGAAGCGTGCGCTCCGTGTCCCTCGAGGAGTACGAGGAGCTGTTCGCGCAAAGTGTCCTGTTCACTCATGATTCGAGTCCTATCGAAAACATGCGGTCGAGTTCGTGCCGGGAGAGCGCCCGGAAAGCGATCAAGGTCTCCGAGCGCTGGACCCCGGGGAGCTTCAGCAGATCGCCGGTCACGACCTCTGCCATCGCGTCGTTGTCCTTGGCCCGGACGATGGCGATCAAGTCGTACTGACCGGCGACGGAATAGACCTCGCTGATGGCCTCGATCTCCACCAAGCGCTGCGCCACCTCGTTGATCTGATCCCGCGCCACGTTGAGCAACACCACTGCGGTGACCATGGTTCCCTCCTACGACGAGAGAGCTTACCAGGCGGCTGAGGCCGCCCCTCTATAATTCAGCTGTGGAGCCACCGATCCACATCGTCGGCGCCGGCTTGGCGGGAAGCGAGTGTGCCTGGCAGCTCGCCCAGCGCGGCGTCCCCGTGGTCCTGCACGAGATGCGGCCGACCCGCTCCACCCCGGCCCACAAGAGCGATCGGTTTGCCGAGCTCGTATGCAGCAACTCGTTCCGCAGCGACGATCCCGAGCACGCCGCCGGCCTGCTCAAGCGAGAGATGGAGTCGTTCGGATCGTTGATCATCGGCGCCGCGCGGCGGGCCGCGGTTCCCGCCGGGAGCGCCCTGGCGGTAGATCGCGAGCGCTATTCAGCCGAGGTCACCGGAAAGCTCTCCGGCCATCCCTTGGTCTCGATCGAGCGTGAGGAGGTCACTGAGCTCCCTACCGGGGAGACGATCATCGCCACGGGGCCCCTCACCTCGGAGGCCTTGGCGGCTCGTCTGCGGGAGATCATCGGCGACGAGCACCTCTACTTCTATGATTCGATCGCTCCGGTGGTCGACGCCGCAACGCTCGACACTTCTTCTCTGTTCTGGGCATCCCGTTATGGCAAGGGCGAGGGCGACGACTACCTCAACGTTCCCCTCGACCGGGAGGCGTACCTGGCGTTCCGCGAGGCCTTGCTCACGGCCGACCTGGTCGAGCTCCACTCGTTCGAGTCCGCCAAGTTCTTCGAAGGATGCCTTCCCATCGAGGAGCTGGCCAGGCGAGGCGAGGACACCCTCCGCTACGGCCCCATGAAACCGGTAGGCTTGACCGCCCCCGACGGCCGCCGTCCTTACGCCGTGGTCCAGCTCCGTCAGGAGACCCTCGACCGCGGCCAGCTCAACCTGGTGGGCTTCCAGAGCCGGATGAAGTGGCCCGAGCAGAAACGGGTTTTCAGGACTCTCCCGGGCTTCGCCGCGGCGGAATTCGTTCGCCTGGGGCAAGTCCACCGCAACACCTTTATCAACGCCCCGCTCCACCTCGACGCTTTCTACCGGCTCAAGCGCGCACCACGCCTGCGCCTGGCGGGGCAGATCACGGGAGTCGAGGGATATCTCGAGTCGGCAGCCACCGGCCTGGTGATCGCTCTGTATATCGCGCTCGAGCGACAAGCGGGAACGGCCGCCTCGCTGCCCGCGACAACCGCTTTGGGCGCGCTTGGACGGCACTTGACGGAATCCGATCCGCGCCACTTCCAGCCCGCCAACATCAACTACGGGCTATTCACGGAGCTCGGGCAGCGGCATCCGCGCCGCGAGCGCCGCACGGCCTACGTCCGGCGCGCCCAGGAGGACCTCGCGCGGTGGTGTCGCGCTCACAGCGGCGAGTTGGAGCTCGCGATCCCGGTTTGAGGCCGCCATGCAAGAGCTGATCGCCCGCTACCTTTCTCACATCGAGCATGAGCGGGGTCTGTCGCCGCACACGGTCCGCGCCTATCGTGGTGATCTCGACCGCTTTCTCGAATTCTTGAGCCGCGATTTCCTCGCCTGCCCGGCTTCCGAGGTGAACCCCGAGGACGTCGACGTTCTCGCGGTGCGGTCCTTCCTCGCCTCCCTCACCCGCGCGGGCCTCTCGAAGAAGACCCAAGGGAGAATCCTGGCGGCGGTCCGCTCGCTCTTTCGTTTCGCTTGCCGCGAAGGCCGCCTCGCCAACAACCCCGCCGAGAGGGTCCGCGCGCCCAAGCAAGCGAAGACCCTGCCCCGCCACCTGCGGCCGGGCGAGATCGAAAACCTCCTCGAGAGCGCCGACGGCAAGGAGGCGCTGGCGCTGCGTGACCGAGCCATCCTCGAGCTGCTCTATGCCGCGGGCTTGCGGGTCAGCGAGCTCGTGGGGCTCGACTGGCAAGAAGTCGATCTCGACTCGCGCACCGTGCGAGTCCTGGGCAAGGGCGGCAAAGAGCGGATGGTGCCCTTCGGGAAACCCGCGGCCGAGGCCCTGCGCGCCTGGTTCGCCGCCTGGGAGGGAGTCCGCGGAATGGCGGCCGGAGTCGATGAGCCGGTCTTCCTGAACCATCAGGGCGGACGCTTGAGCGCTCGCTCGGTGCGGCGGGTGCTCGATCGCTACGTCGACCGGGTCGCTCTCGCCAGCGGCGTCCATCCCCACACCTTGCGCCACACCTTCGCCACCCATCTGCTCGAGGGCGGCGCCGACCTGCGCTCCATTCAAGAGCTTCTCGGACACAGCTCCCTGTCCACGACGCAGAAGTACACCCACGTCGACATCGAGCGCCTGCTCGCGATCTACCGCGAGGCCCACCCTCGCGCCCGCCAGCAATCCTCCGAGTAGGCGCGCCGGTCCTCGCGCTCCTCCCCGATCGATACCGAGGATCGGGCAGGATGTTGCTAGAATCCCTTTCCGATGTCCGATTTCAAATCCACGACCGTCCTCCTCGTACGCCGCAATGGCCGCGTGACGATGGCGAGCGACGGCCAGATCACCTTCAACAACACCGTGGTCAAAGCAGGCGCCGCCAAGGTCCGCCGTACCGGTAGCGGCAAGGTTCTGGTCGGATTCGCGGGGGGCGCCGCCGACGGCCTGGCCCTGTTTTCACGCCTCGAGGGCAAGCTCGAGCAGTTCCAGGGGAACCTCGAGCGTGCCGTGGTCGAGCTAGCCAAGGACTGGCGGACCGACCGCGCTCTGCGCCAGCTCGAAGCCCACATGATCGTGGCCGACCGTTCCCAGAGCTTCCTGGCTTCAGGCAACGGCGACCTCATGCAACCAGACGAGGACGGGCTCTTGGCGATCGGCTCCGGAGCCAGCTACGCGCTTGCCGCCGCCCGCGCCCTTCTGCGCCACACCGAGCTCGAGGCGACGGAAGTGGTCAAAGAGGCGATGCGGATCGCCTCCGAGATCTGCGTCTTCACCAACGATCAGCTCACCATCGAGGAGCTTTGAGCTCCATGGCTATTGAGCTTCCGGGCGAAATCGCGAACGCCCCGCAGAACCTCGACGATCTTCCCCCGCGGCAGATCGTCGCCGAGCTCGACAAGTACATCGTCGGGCAGCACGCCGCCAAGCGCGCCGTCGCCATCGCGTTGCGAAATCGCTGGCGCCGCCAGCAGCTCGCGCCCGAGATCGCCCGCGAGATCCTCCCCAAGAACATCTTGATGATCGGTCCCACGGGAGTGGGCAAGACCGAGATCGCGCGCCGCCTCGCCCGCCTCGCCCGCGCTCCCTTCCTCAAGGTCGAGGCCAGCAAATTCACCGAAGTCGGCTACGTCGGCCGCGACGTCGAGTCGATCGTGCGCGACCTGGTGGAGGTGGCGGTCCAGATGGTCAAAGATGAAAAGCGGGCGGCGGTCTGGCAGGCCGCCGCGGCTCGCGCCGAGGACCGGCTGCTCGAGCTCCTGGTGCCCCACACCCCCGTCACGACGAGCTCGGCGAGCGGAGAGGCCGCCGCCAGCGAGGAGCCCCAGTCCACTCGCGAGCGCTTCCGGAGCAAGCTGCGTTCCGGCTCGCTCGACTCCAAGCCGGTGGAGATCGAGATCGACGAGTCCTCCTTCCCCAGCCTCGAAATGTTCACCCCGCAGGGCGTCGAGGAAGTGGGCATCAATCTCAAAGACATGGTGCCGGGCCTCTTCGGAGGGCGCCGGCAACGGCGCCGGGTGACCGTCGCGGAAGCACGCGAGATCCTCACCCAGCAGGAGGCTGAGAAGCTGATCGACCGCCAACAGGTGGCGAACGAGGCGCGCACACGGGTCGAGGAGAACGGCATCGTCTTTCTCGACGAAATCGACAAGATCGCCGGGCGCGAGACCGGACACGGACCCGAGGTCTCGCGCGAGGGTGTCCAGCGCGACCTGCTTCCCATCATCGAGGGCAGCACCATCGCCACCAAGTACGGGGCGGTCAAGTCCGATCACGTTCTCTTCATCGCCGCTGGCGCTTTTCACATCGCGCGCCCCAGCGATCTCATCCCCGAGCTTCAGGGACGCCTCCCCATCCGCGTCGAGCTCAACGCTCTCGGCGAGGAGGACTTCGTGCGCATCTTGCGCGAACCTGAGAACGCGCTCACCAAACAGTACGCGGCGCTCCTCGGCACCGAAGGCTTGGCGATCGAGTTCACTGACGACGCCGTCGCCGAGTTGGCACGCCTCGCCGTCGAGGTCAACTCGAAAACCGAGAACATCGGGGCCCGGCGCCTGGCCACCCTGCTCGAACGCGTCCTCGAGGAGGTCTCCTTCGAGGCACCCGACATGCGCGGGGTCTCGTTGCGAATCGACGCCGGCTACGTGCGCAAAGCGCTCGCCGAAATCGTCAAGGATCAGGACCTCTCCCGCTATGTCCTTTAGAGCCAGCTCGCCCTCGCGCCAACTGCTCCTCCTTGCCCTGATCACCCTGATGGCGCTGAGCGCCTGCGGCAAGAAGGGACCGCCGATGCCGCCCCCGAAGATGAATCCGGCACCGGTCGCGGATCTCGTCGCCGCCGAGCGCGGACCACGGCTGATCCTCGCCTTTACCTACCCGAAGACTACGGTGAGCGGCCTCGCTCTTCCCGGTATCGCCGCGGTCGAGATTTGGCTGAAGACCGGGCTCGCGCCCACGACCGGCGAGCCCAAACCCGTCGATCCGCGCGAATTCGCGGCCGAGGCGAAACGGCTGACGACCCTCAAGGGAGACGACCTCTCGGAGGCGATTCACGGGGACCGAGTGCGCATCACGATACCCCTGAATCGCTTGCCGGCCGCGGCGACGACGCCACCAACCGCCCTGCCATCGTCCTCCCCGAGCACGGCTCCGACCTCGGCCACAAGCCCGACCCCGACCCCGAGCCCGGCGCTATCCGCGCCAGCGGCAACGAGCTCCGCGCCGAAGGCCGAGGCGAAGACGGCGAAAGCGCCGGAGGTCACCGCGCCCAAACCCAGCGCTCCGCCGCGCCCCGCTCTCTGGCTCGCGGTGCGCACCGTCTCGACGCGCGGCGACCAGTCCCCATACTCGAATCAGGCAACTCTGATACCGGCCCCCGCGCCAGCCTCGCCGCAGAACCTCGAGGCCAAGCCCGAGGCCACGGGTATCGCCCTTTCGTGGAAGGACGACGCAAAGGACATCCGCGGCTTGCGCGTCTACCGCCGCCTCTCCTCCGAGCATTCGTACGGACTTCCCTTGGCAATGGTCGATGTGGGCAAGAACACGTACCTCGACAAGAGCGCCGAGTTCGGACAGCGCTACACCTACACGGTTGTCGCCGTCTCCGCCGCCAGCCTCCTCGTCGAGAGCGCGGTGGGAGGGGAGGTGGAAGTCGACTACCAGGACCGTTTCCCGCCGCCGGTCCCCCAGCGTCTCGTCGCCCTTCCCACCGCCAAACAGGTCCGTCTGCTATGGGAAGCGAGCCAGGCGGAGGATCTCCTCGGTTATCTGGTTGAACGGCGAACCGCCGGATCCGAGAATTGGGAGCGGCTGACCGCCAAGCCCGAGGGCTCAACCCAGTATGACGACCGTTCGGTCAAGCCCGGCGCGAGCTATGAATACCGCGTCCTGGCGGTCGACGCGAGCGGTAACGCAAGCGCGCCTTCCGCCACCGCTTCCGCCAAGATACCGGGGAGCTGAGGGAGCGTGCCCGAGACAACCGCCTACTATCGGGTCTCGGGCGCCGGCAACGACTTCCTCGCTCTGGTCGAACCCCTTTTCCGACCGCACCCTTTGCAGATCGCGGCCTGGTGCCGCCGCGGCCTTTCCCTCGGGGCGGACGGTCTCTTCATTCTCGAGCGCGACAGGGACGGCGTGCGTATGGAGTACTTCAACTCGGATGGAGGACCGGCCGCGCTCTGTCTCAACGGCACACGCTGCGCCGCCGCCCTCGCCTTCGCTCTCGGCTGGGAGAAGGAGAAGACCGTGATCAAGACGGGGGCCGGACCGGTTCCCGCCCGCCGTGTGACCTCTGACGAGGTCGAGATCGAGGTCGACGCGCCGCCGGCGCCAAGCGAACGAGCCCCCAAGGTCGCAGGCCGGGCAGTCTCCGGGTTCTATCTCGATGTCGGCGTTCCCTACTTCGTCGTTCCCTGGGGAGAGGAGCTGGAGCTGGCTCCGGTCACCGCCCTGGGCCGCGCGTTGCGTCACCATCCCGCCTTCGGAGAAGCCGGCGCCAACGTCGATTTCGCCCGCTTCCCCGGACCACGAAGGGTCGAGGTTCGAACCTATGAACGGGGAGTGGAAGAGGAGACGCTGGCGAGCGGAACGGGAATGATCGCCGCCGTGGCCGTGGGCAGAGCGAGCGGCCGGCTCGAAGCGGCCGTCTCGGTGTTGACCGCCGGCGGCTGCGAGCTCGAGGTCGGCGCTCCGGAGAAGGGCAAGTGGACCCTCGCCGGCGACGCCCGGTTGGTCGCCCAGGGAGAGATCCTCCCGGCTGCCGCCACCCTTCCGCCGCCAGCCCGCTGGAGCCCCTGAACAAAAAGCGCTGTACAATCCGCCCAAGATGAGGAGGCCCATGGACCGTGAGCTGCGGGTTGCCGCGATTGTGCCCGCCTACAACGAGGAGGAGACGCTGGCCGATGTCCTCTCGGTCCTCAAGTCGACCGACCTGGTCGATGAGGCGCTGGTGGTCTCCGACGGCTCGACGGATCAAACCGTGGGAGTCGCACAAGCCCTGGGAATCAAGGGGATTCACCTCAAGGTCAACCAGGGAAAGGGCGTGGCAATGGCCGTCGGCGTGGCACACACCACGGCTCCGATTCTGGTGTTTGTCGACGGCGACATCCTGCAGCTCTCCGAATACCTGCTCAGTCAGCTCATCGACCCGGTCGTCCAGGGCGAGGTCGCGATGAGCATCGGCGTACGCAATCGCGGCTGGTTGATCAATATGCTTCATCGCAGGACCGGTCCCCTGCTTTCGGGGATCCGTTGCCTCAGGAGAGAGGTCTTCGAGGCGGTGCCGGCGGAGTACCTCGAGGGATTCCGCATCGAGACGGCTCTCAATTGGGCGTGCCACGAGCTCCGTTTGAAGGCCACCAGCACCGTGCTCTACGGCCTCAAACACAGAGTAAAAGAGAAGAAACGCGGATTCGTCGCGGGCCTCAACGCGCGCTTTGCGATGTTCAGCTCGGTCTTCATCGCCTGGCTCACCCTCAAGCTCCGCCCCCCGGTGTTGCGCCGTATCGATGTCCCCGCCGCGACCCGCCCCGAGCTCGACTACATCGATTTCTAGAGCCGCGCTGGCGGCGAGACGGGCGCCGCCGCGCAACGCGCGCTTCGCTCGTCACCGGGTCTGCTAGGCTTCAACGCCGTATGAGCGCCTCGCCGTTTCCCCCAGTCGATGAACAGCTCAAGCTGCTCAAGCGCGGAGCCGTAGATCTGGTCACCGAGAACGAGCTGCGCGACAAGCTCGAGCGCTCGCGCGCCAAGGGCGAGCCGCTCCTGGTCAAGGTCGGCTTCGACCCCTCCTCACCCGATCTCCACCTCGGTCACACCGTGCTCTTGCGCAAGATGTTGCACTTCCAACAGCTAGGGCACCGCGTGGTCTTCCTGGTGGGCGATTTCACCGCCATGATCGGAGATCCGACCGGCAAGAAGGCCACCCGTCCGCAGCTCACCCGCGAACAGGTCGAAGCCAACTCCAAGACTTACCAGGAACAGGTCTTTCGCCTTCTCGACCGTGACCAGACGGTCATCGACTACAACAGCCGGTGGCTAGGCAAGCTGGGATCGGATGGTCTCATCCGCTTGGCGGGGCGTTACACCCTGGCGCGAATGATGGAGCGCGACGATTTTCGCACCCGTTTCGCCGCTAACCAACCGATCAGCCTGCACGAGCTGCTCTATCCCTTGGCGCAGGCGTACGATTCGATCGCTCTGCGGGCCGACGTCGAGCTCGGCGGCCATGATCAGATCTTCAATCTTCTGGTGGGTCGCGACCTGATGAAAGAGGAGGGGCTGGAGCCTCAGGTGGTGCTCACCGTCCCCCTCCTGGTCGGCACCGACGGTCAAGACAAGATGTCGAAGAGCTTGGGCAACGCCATCGCGATCGAGGAGGCGCCGGGTGAGATGTACGGCAAGACGATGTCCATCCCCGATCGCTTGATGTGGGACTGGCTGCTGCTACTGACCGATATCGGCGAGGGGGAAATCGACGAGCTCAAGCAGGCCGTTGCGGCGGGATCGACGAATCCGAAGACGGTGAAACAGCGGCTCGCTCACCGCCTGGTCGAAGAGTTCCACGGCAAGGAGGAGGCGGACGCCGCCGCCGCCGAATTCGAGAAGGTCTTCGCCCGGGGCGGGATTCCCGACGAGATCCCCGAGGTCGAGGTCAACGGCCCTTGCGACCTGACTCGGATGGTCGCGTCCGCCGGTCTCGCCACCAGCAACAAAGAGGCGCGACGCCTGATCGAGCAGGGAGCAGTTCAGGTCGACGGCGAGCGAGTCGCGGATCCCACTACCGAGGTCAGTGCGCGCAGCGACCGCTATCTCCTGCGGGTCGGCAAACGGCGCTTCGCCCGGGTCTTGGTCGAGAAGAGGGTGGATTGAGATGAGAACCCGCCTCGCCCTCGCCCTTCTTCTCTCGGTCGCCGCCGCCGGCTTCGCCCAGACGCGGACTCCCAACACAAAGCACGAGATCGTCGGCATGCGTGGTCAGGTGCTCGGCAAGGAGGCGATCATCGAGGTCGTGGGACTTCCCTCGCCCGAAGCGCAGGCGAAGATCCGCCAAGCGTTCACCGTGCTCGCCAATACCGAATCGCAGGTGTCGTCCAGTATCGCCGCACTCAACCGCAGCGCGGGCCAGGGGCCGCAAAAGCTCGACCCCAAGATCCTCCAGCTCCTCGGCCGTTCACTCGAGTACTGCCTATGGAGCGACGGAACCTTCGGCCCTCTGGGTGGCAACATCACGGATCTGTGGCGACAAGCCGCGGCCAGCGGCAAGCAGCCCAATCCCGACGACTTGAGCGATGCGGCACAGAGCGCCGCCTGCTCCCACATCAAATTCGAGCCCGCCCATCAGACCGTCGAGATCGCGGCCGGGAGCAAGATCGACATCTCTCCCTTCCTCACCGGATTCGCCATCGACCAGGCCGTTGCCCATCTGACGAAGGTGGGCGTCCACAATCTGCGAATCACCATCGGGGATCTCAAGCGCGCTTTGGGAGCGGGCCCCACGGGGAACGGCTGGGATGCCGAGATTCCCGTCTTTTCCGGCCTGGCCGAGCCGCTCTCGCCGATTCATCTCCACGGCGAGTCGATCGCCGTGGTCTCGATCCACTCTCATTCCCTCAGCGTCGGGGACCAACAATTCCCCGCCTTCTTCGATCAAACGACGGGGCAGCCCGAAAGCGGCACGGAAGCGGTGGTGGTCATCACCCACACCGCCCTCGATGCGCAAGCACTGGGTAGCTCACTGATGATCCTCGGCAATCGCGTCGGTGAGCTGCGCCTCGGCACGATCGACCCAAAGCCCGCGGTCCTCTGGGTTCTCGGCACAGGAGCGGGAACGCCTCTCCTCGATTTCTTCCACTGGTCGGAACGGCGCCTCAAGCATTGAGGCCGAGAGTGCCGACGAGCAAAGGCATCGCTTGCGTCACGAGCCCGCAAGTGAGCTCAGGGTTCTTGATCGCGGGGTTCGCTCCTCAGAGCCTCCCTCGACAGCCGCCGGAATCGGGCGCCCGTGCGGGCACTCGGAGGGGTAGTCGAGAAAAGCGTCGACCTGGTCTACGGCATCCGGCGCGAGCGGAATCACGCTGGAGGGATCCCTCTCTCGCCCCCTCTCCAGGGTGCGCGCGATCAGCACCTCGGCAAGACGAAAACGGCGCACCGCATTCAATGCCTCGAGCCGCCCCCTGGAGGTAAAGGTTAGCCGGCTGGCGGAGAAGTCTAGTAAGCCCTCAGCCAGGAGCTCGGCGACCCCCGGCCGTTCGACCGACACCGAACGCTTCTCCTCTTCGAGCCGACGCCAAAGGTCCGCCAAGAGCGCCGAACGCTCGTCGCTCGCCAACTCATTGGACCTCACCCTGCGCCCGTGCTCGAGCCGCACCTCGCGATCGGCGCGGGCCGCGATCGCGGGATCGTGCGTGACCAGAACGAGGGTGTGCCCACGGTCGTGCAGATCGGCCATGAGAGCCATGACCAGAGCCTCGTTCACCGCGTCGAGATTGCCGGTCGGCTCGTCCGCCAAGAGGATTGGTGGATGGTTGATCAGGGCGCGAGCGATACATACCCGTTGCTGCTCGCCTCCCGAGAGCTCGCGGGGCAGGTGGTTGAGCCGCTCGCCGAGACCGACCCGGGTGAGCGCCTCCTCCGCCTCATCGCGGTCGGTCATGCTGTGAACGTACTGCGCCAGCATGATGTTCTCGAGCGCGGTCAGATAGGGAATCAGGTGAAAGCGCTGGAAGACCAGGCCCACCTGCTCGCGGCGGTACCGCGCGCGCGCCGCCGGAGCGAGGGATGAGAGGTCTTTGCCCTCGACCACGACGCTCCCATCGCTCGGCGTGTCGAGACCAGCGAGAATGTTCAGCAATGTGGTCTTGCCCGAGCCGGAGGGCCCGGTCACCGCCACCCACTCGCCGGCTTCGACCGTGAGCGCGAGTCCGTCGAGAGCTCTCAGGTTGCCGAACCGCCGGCCGAGATTATCGATTTCAATCTGCGCCATGAGTTTCTCTACTCTCCGGCGAGGACCACTGCGGGCTCGAGCCGCCGGACCCTGCGCAGCGCAACCGACATGGCGGCAACGACCACCAGAACCGCGACCCCGGCCGCCGAGACCAGCGCGACACCCGCCGCCGTCCATGAGAGGGAGACGCTCACCTCCAGCAACCGCCGCGAGAGCTCGACTCCGAGAGCCAGACCAACGAGCGCCCCGCTGGCGGCGGCGAGCAGTGAAGCGGCGAGCAATTCTAGAGCTAGAACGCGCTCGACCCGCCTGCTCTGGGCTCCGAGCGCGAACCAGAGTGCAAACTCCGCGCGCCGCTCGCCCACCAGCGCCGAGGTCGCGGTCATGACCGCCAGAACCGAAAGCAAGAGGGTCACGAGGCTCACCGCGAGGAGAAGCAGGGTCACCCGCGAGCTGAGCTCAGCGTCCGACCGGCTTACCTTGAGCAGCGGTTCGGCCTCGATCCCGGGAACCCGTCGTTCAATCGCGGTCGCGACCTTTCCCACGGCGCCGCGCGATGCCGCCACCGTCCCGGTGGTCCGCACTTCGATGCGCTCGAAGCCCGGCGCCAGCCCCCACCGTTCATGATCGGCCCACGGGACGATGATCGCTCGATCCAAGGAATCGCCCGTCGTTACCGTTCCGCTCATGGTCGATCGCCGGGCGGCCAACGCCCCGTGGACCTCGCCTCCCATTACCGCACTCCCCAGGACGACCTGGCCGCTCTGCGGCCATCTTCCTTTGAGCGCCCAGCTCGAATGAAGGGCGGGCCACTCCGGAGTCATCGCCAGGACCGTAAGCGAAGCCGCCCCTGGCGCTACACCATTGGCCGCGGCGGCGGGCGTGACCTTCCCTTCGCTCACCCCAGCGGCTCGCGCTACCCCTTCGATACCCGCGACGGTTGCGAGAGCGCTCGCTGGGATGATGTCGGGGGCTCCCACCTCCGGGCGAATGATCAGATTCGGCCCGAACGCGGCCAGGCTCCGAGCGAGTGCCTGGCGCGCGTGGACCGAGAAGTCCGCCATCGTGGTTACCGTGGCCGCGGCCACCGCGACCGCCACGAAGATCAAGGCGAGCTGGCGAAATCGGCGCGTCAAGCTCGCCCACAAGAGACGACCGGTCAAGCGGTTGCCCTCGCCAGTACCTGCGCCGGAAGCGACCTGAGCGCCCGCACCACGGGGGGGAGGCTACCGAGAACCGCCACGAGCACGCCCAGGATCAGAGCCGGGGCGATGAGCGCCGGATTGAAGGGAACCGCGAACCCGAAGACCCAGCGGCCGAGAAGCCGGCCGCCGAGCGCTCCAAGCACTCCTCCGGCGAGACCTCCCACGAGTCCTAGAATCGCGGCTTCGGTAAGGAAGAAGAGCGCGATCTGCCGGCCCTCCGCTCCGATCGCGACCATCAAGCCGGCCTCGATGCGGCGCTCGAGCACGGTTGCGGTCATCGCAGCGGTGACGCCAATCGCGGTTCCGACGAGAATGACCGCGGCCATCAGCATGAGCACCGCTCGCAGCTGGCCAAGAATCTCGCCGCTCGCTCCGGAGACGTTACGAACGACTTCGGCCTTTGCACCCTTCAGGGACTTCGTGATGTTGAACGCCACGGACGAGGGATAGGCCGTGCAGTACCACTTGTCGTACTCCTTGCTCGACATCGTCGCTGGATCGCGGCGCGCCTCGGGGGTCTCCGGATTGGTGAGGGCGAAGATCTCGGCGCGGACGGCGCGGCCGCGACGGCTTCCCAGCTCGTTGACCACGGCGAGAGGAGTGAACGCCTCGTTTTCTTCCTTTCCACCGCTCGCCACCAACCCAACCACCTTGAGCCTTGCCTCCTTCATCGCTAGGGTGACGGGGACCAGGTCCCCGATTCCCACTCCCAGCTCGGCCGCCAGGCGGCGCCCCAGGACGACCTCCGCCGCCCCCGGACTGGGCCATCGGCCAGTCAGCTCGAGCGAGGGACGGACCCGCGCCAAGCCGCTCCGCCATCCGTCGGCGAAGCGGTGATCGAACCAGGTGCCCACCAGGGGCGCGATCCGCTTCCCTCCATCCCAGCTGACTCGCAGTGGATAGAACGGCGCCACCGCTTCGATGTTGTTGCGCCAGAAGATGGTGCGGAGCTTGTCGAGCTCGGCGACCGCGAAGGTGGTCGAGCCCGAGTTCGGCAGCACCTCGATGTTGGCTCCATACGAGCTCATCTGTGCCGCCAAACGGTCGCCGGAGGCCAGCAGCAAGCTGCCGAGGGCAACGACCGCGAAGGTGCCCACCGCAACCGCCGTCGCGGCCAGAAGCTTGCGCCGTTTCCCGCGGCTCAGCGACTCGATGAGGAGGCGGAAGAACATCAGCTTCCGGAGGCGAACGCGGTGGCTTCCTTCGCCAGGTCGCTCACCTTGATCACGAGGTCATGGTCCGCGCTTCGATGGGGAAGAGGAATCGGGTTGCATCCCCCCGGCTGACCGACGGTCGGGAGGTAGATGATCGAGTCGCAGTGGCGGCAGATGATCTTGTTTCCATCCTGGTAGTAACCTTCAGAGCCGCAAATCTCGCAGGCGTCGAAACCGACGCCGAGATCTCCCTGCTTGTCGGTCTGGATGACGATGAAGCGAACCGGCGCACCCTTGACCCGGACGACGTAGCGATGCAGCTTGCGATCCGCAAAGGTGGAAAGCGGGATGCTCACCGTGCCCTGCGCGCTCGGCGTCAGTGCGGTGGCGGGCGACAGCTTGGCCGGCCCCGAAGCGTAGACCGCCTCGAGCCCGAGGAGCGACAAGATCACGATTCCGAGCACGCCACCGACGACCCGGGCGCGTCTCTGGCGGCGCTCACGAGAACGGCGAAGACGGTCCTCGGCCGCGTTGCCGGCCGTGGACGCTTTGGCGGACTTCGACTTTCCGGGCACCAAGAGGACCAGCAGCGGTAGGGCCAACACCGCCAAGATGAAGAAGAACTCGTTCCTGACCAACGGCCCGACGACTCCCATCGTCGTCGGATTGGCGGGGAGCCACTCGGCCTCGGAGAGCTCGTGGTAGCCATTGAGCAGCAACTGCACGAGAAACACCATGAGGGCGATGCCAGTCACGGTGAAAAACCGGCCGAGGTCGATCTTGAGGCTGCCACGAACGAAGTAAACGGCGAAAACGACCGCTAGGGCGAGCCCCGCGATAGCCCCCAGAACCGCGAGCAGTCCCTCGGTGGATAGGGACACCGCGGAGAGAAAGAGCACCGTCTCCACTCCCTCGCGCAGCACCATGAGGAAGGTAAAGGTAAAGACTCCCAGGGTGATCGCCAGCGGCCGGTCGCGTTCCAGGATGCGGCCGAGCGAGCCCTTCATCTCGCCGGAAATCTCCTGCGCGTGACGCCATACCCAGACCAGGAGGCTCCCGACGATCAACGCGGACGCTATGTAGAGCACCCCCTCCACCGCCTCTTGATTGATGGCGAAGTGGTAGAGGACGAGGGCCGCGGCGAGGCACAACGCCGACGCCGAGCCGATACCCCACCAGACGGCTCCCAGGTACCGCTCGGCCTTCTCTCGGCGTAGGAAGGCCACGATGATCCCCACCAGAAGGGCGGCCTCGATCCCCTCCCGCAGAGTGATGATGAAGGCTTCAAGCATGAGCGGACCTCTCCGGTCCCCGGTCTGTCACGCGCGTGCCCGGAGACTCGGAAGAAACTTCGGCACAGGAGCGGCAGAGTCCGGAGATCTCGAGAGAGTGATGCTCCGAGACGAAACCGTGGGCGCGGCAGATCTCGCTCTGCAAAGCAACGATCCCGGGGCTTACGAACTCCACCACTCGACCGCAAGAGACACAGACCAGATGGTCGTGATCCTGCCCGCTGTGCACGTGTTCAAAGAGAAAGTGATTGCGGCCCAGCCGCTGCTTGGTGACCAGGCCCGCCTCGACCAGGAGATCGAGGTTGCGATAGACGGTGGCGCGAGAGATCTCGACTCCGGCCGCCAAGAGCGCGGCGAGAAGCTCTTCCGCGTCGATGTGGCCATGCTGCGAGAAGATCTCCTCGAACAACGCCAGTCGTTCGGTCGTGACCCGATGACCATTTTCCTTGAGGTAGCTCAGAAATTGGGTTCGTTCTCGATCCAGCGCCATCTTCCCATCCTTATTGAGACGATGTCTCAATAAACGAGGGCTATTCTGGACCAATCCGGTCCCCTTTGTCAAGGAGACTAACGACGAAAGCGCGGCCTTGACGCTCCTCCTCTCTATGCTAGTCTTCCCTCTGCCGTTGGGCGGAACCGTGGAAGTTTCGCCAACCGACCAAGATCAACTACCCGGACCCTCATCGAACCGAACCCTCGCTTCGTCCGCTGAAGCTCACGATTCACCCCCACCCAAACTTCCCTCTCCCTTTCGAGGAGCGCTGCTCGTACCATGAATGAAAAACTGCGTCGGCCGATGACCGACTTTCAAATCGCTTCCGAGCAGTTCGACATCGCCGCGGAAACCATGGGTCTTGACGAGGAGTCTCGCGCCCTGCTCAAGACGCCGTTTCGCGAGCTTCGCGTCGACGTGCCGATTCGCCTCGACGACGGCACCGGCGCCATCTTCATCGGTTATCGGGTACAGCACAACGGCGCCCGCGGTCCGTACAAGGGCGGCATTCGCTACCACCCCGAGGTCGATCTCTACGAGGTCCGTGGCCTGGCCGCGTTGATGACTTGGAAGACGGCGTTGCTCGACATCCCGTTCGGCGGCGCCAAGGGAGGGGTGGCTTGCGTTCCTTGGGAGATGAGCGAGGCGGAGCTCGAGCGCCTGACCCGCAAATTCATCTCGCGCATCTCCATCATTCTCGGCACCAACCGCGACGTCCCCGCTCCGGACATGTTCACCAACGCTCAGACCATGGCCTGGATCATGGACGAGTACGGGCGCAAATATGGCTACAACCCGGCCTGCGTCACCGGCAAGCCACTCGAGATCGGTGGCTCACAGGGACGTGAGGCGGCCACGGGTCGCGGCACGATCATGATTCTCGAGCACGTCGCCCGACACTGGGAGGTCGAGGTCAGCGAAGCGACCTGCGCGATCCAGGGATTCGGCAACGTGGGCTCCTTCGCCGCGCGCTTCTTCCACGAACGCGGCGGCAAGGTTGTCGCCGTCTCGGACATCAATGGCGGGCTCCACGACCCGGCCGGGCTCGACATCCCCGCCCTGATCGAGCACGTCGCCGAGCACCGAACCGTGGTCGGATTTCCCCAGGGCGAGCCGGTGTCGAACCGCGACCTCCTTACCCTGCCGTGCGATTTCCTCATTCCCGCTGCTCTCGGTGGCGTCATCAACCGCAACAACGCCGAAGCGATCAAGGCCCGATTCGTCATCGAAGCCGCCAACGCCCCGACCACTCCGCAGGCGGATCACAAGCTCTTCGAGCGTGGAGTCATCGTGGCGCCCGACATTCTCGTCAACGCGGGTGGTGTCACGGTCTCCTACTTCGAGTGGGTACAAAACCTGCAACAGTTCTTCTGGGACGAGGAGCAGGTCAACCGCGAGCTCGCCAAGCGCCTCGAGCGCGCCTGGGATTCGGTGATCGGCGTCTACGAGGAGAAGAAGGTCGACTTGAGACGGGCGGCGTACATGATCGCCATCGACCGCGTCGCGCGCGCCGAGCGCTTGCGCGGCTTCGAGTAGGCCGAGAGCCGGCAACCCCGGGACCCATGGCCAAGCCTCCGGCGCGCCAACGTCGTCAAGCAAAGGCTCTGGCGCGCCTGCCCTTCGGTATTCGCGTCACCCTTCTCGTCGTCGGCTGGGTCCTGATCGCGATCGGCATCGCCGGGCTCGTCCTCCCCGGCATTCAGGGCATCCTCACCTTGCTCCTCGGCGCTGCGGTGCTGTCGCTCGTCTCGCAACGCGTCCACAACGGATTGCGGCGGCTCTTCAGCCGCTGGCCCAAGGGCTGGCGTCGCCTCGAGAAGCTGCGCCGCAAGCTCCACCGCAAGCTGTCTCCCAAGGACGACTAAAGGCCAGCCGGACTTGTAGATACGCGATGCGGGCCAACCCGGAGGCGGCCCGCTCGCAAGACTCCTGGTCGACGCGATGAAGCTCAGCCGCGCTTTTCGATGGGAACGAAGTGACGCTCGTTCTCGCCGACATAGATCTGCCGCGGCCGGTTGATGCGCATCTTCGGATCCTCGCGCATCTCTTTCCACTGCGCGATCCAGCCGGGGAGCCGTCCGAGAGCGAACATGACCGTGAACATCTGGGTAGGAATACCCATCGCCCGGTAGATGATGCCGCTGTAGAAGTCGACGTTGGGGTAGAGCTTGCGCTCGACGAAGAACTCGTCCTCGAGCGCGATCCGCTCGAGATTCTTCGCGATCTCGAGAAGCGGATCCTGAACGCCCAGCTCCTCCAACACCCGATCACTCGCCTTCTTGAGAATCCGGGCGCGCGGATCGTAGTTCTTGTAGACGCGGTGACCGAAGCCCATGAGGCGGAATTCGGAGTCCTTGTCCTTGGCCATGGCAACGTACTTCTCGTAGTCGCCGCCGTCCGCCTGGATGCGCTCGAGCATCTCGATCACCTTCTGGTTGGCGCCGCCATGGAGCGGTCCCCAGAGAGCGCAGATACCGGCCGAGATCGAGGCGAACAGGTTGGCATGCGAGCTCCCCACCATGCGTACGGTCGAAGTCGAGCAGTTCTGCTCATGATCCGCATGCAGGATGAGCAGGAGGTTGAGCGCGTCGTCGAGAACCTCCGGCACCTTGTACTCCTCGGCCGGGACCGCGAACATCATGTGCAGGAAGTTCTGCGTATAGGAGAGCTCGTTCTTGGGGTAGATGAAGGGCTGACCGACCCTCTTCTTGTAGGCGTACGCGGCGATCGTCTTGGCCTTGGCGAGCAGACGAATGATGTTGAGGTCGAGCTGCTCGTCGGACTCCGCGGTCGGGTAGTACGCGGACAGCGATGCCACCATCGCCGACAGAATCGCCATCGGATGAGCGCTCGAGGGGAAGCCCTCGAAGAACTTCTTCATGTCCTCGTGCAACATGCTGTGATACGTCAGCCCCTGGCGGAACTCGTCGAGCTCGCTCTGGGTCGGCAGGTGGCCGTGGATCAACAGATAGCAGACCTCGGTAAAGCGCGCTCCCTCGGCCACCTCCTCGATCGGATAGCCGCGGTAACGAAGAATCCCCTCTTCGCCGTTGATGAACGTGATGGCGCTCTCACACGACCCGGTATTGGCGTAACCGTAGTCGAGCGTGATCGCGCCTTCGGTCGCCTTGCGAAACGAGGAGATGTCGACTCCCACCTCTTTCTCGGTACCGACGACCAGCGGAAACTCGTATTCCTTTCCATCCAGACTCAGCTTGGCATTGCTCATGAATTTCTCCCCGACACTCTGTGTCAGTTGTGCTTTGAACTACCTTCAAGACGAGGCCGGGACGCCTCTGGTGGGGCGTCACCCACCAATCAACTAGCCGTGATCGATTGTATCGCCCGCCCTTGGGGGCCGCAACCGCGAAGAATCCGAGAGCTTACGTCCCGCGTGTATGGCTCTCGAACTCGCTCTCCAACCGCGCTCGGAGCTCGCCGATCGCCCGCCCGCCGGGCTTGCGATGCCTCGCTGCCTCGACGATCAGCACGTGCGCGAGGTCAGCGGAGTCGCCGCAGACCGGGTGCCGTTCGATGCCGCGGAAGATCTCGAGCTCGCTCTCGCCGTAGCGACACCAGCCAAGGTCGCCGAATCCCACCGCCGTCAGCGCCTCGGAGAGCATTTCGCGGTTCCACAGGAAGCGGTGCCTCCAACCGTAGAAGGCCCGATTGAGCGCGATGCACCCGCGAACCTTGTCGGCGGGCGGAGCGTCGAGGGCGTAGTGGGTCGCCCATACCCAGTCGAGGTTGGGAGTCGACAGCCTGAGATGGCCATTCTCCGCCAAGACGCGATGCGCCTCGACCAGGAAATCCAGGGCTTGCCCGACGGGTAGGTGCTCGAGGAAATGCTCGGCGTAGATCGCCCGGGCATCCCGGAAGGGCTCGAGGCCTTGGCTCACATCCCGCACGAGATCGACCTCGGGAAGATCCTGAACGTCGATGTTGACCCACCCCTCGAGCCGTTGACTGCCGCTGCCGATATGAAGCATCCGGTCCTTGGGTGCGTGCCGGTACTCTTCGGGTACGGGGTCTGCGGCCATCGATTCCTCCTTCGTCGACTCCGTCACAGCTCACGGAGCGCGGTGGCGACGGGCATGCGAGCGGCGCGGATGGCGGGGAACAGGCCGCCGAGAATTCCCATCGCCAAAGCCCAAACGATCCCCTTCACCAGCAACCGGGGGGTAACCCGGAAGGCGAAGGTGATCTGGCTGAAGCTCTGCCAGTTCAAGGTCGCGGTCTGGTAGCCATTGAAGGCGAGGTAGGCGATCAGCCCGCCGATCACGCCGCCCGCCAACGCCAGGAGCAGCGATTCGGCGAGCACCGAGAGGACCACTGGAGTGCCACGAAAGCCGAGGGCTCTTAGGGTCGCGATCTCGCGCGTGCGGGCCGCCACCGCGGTGTACATGGTATTGAGCGCGCCGAAAACGGCGCCCACCGCCATCAGCGCCGCGATCAACGTCCCTAGACCGGTGATGACATTGACCAGAGCACGCGACTGGTCGGCGTAGTAGGCGCTCTCCCGCTCGACCTTCACGTTGAGCCGCGGATCCGAGGTCAGGGCGTCCTTGAAGGTCGTGAAGGCGGCGGGCGAGGTGAGGCGAACGTGAACCGACTGGTAGGTGTTGCCGCGCCGGTAGACGGGACGGAGCACCCCCTCGTCGCACCAGATCTCGGAGTCGGAAACGGTGCCGTCGGTGCTGAACACGCCGACCACCTTCCACTCGCTGCGCCCCCAGTGCTCGGTGGAGCCGACCTCGAGGCCGGCGAACTCGTGCTCCGCCCCCTCCCCCACGATCACCTCGTTCTTGCCGGTCTCGAACATCCGCCCGCGGACGATCTTGATCTTGCCGCGTACCGCGAAGGCCTGCGGCGAGACCCCGCGCAGGGGAACGTTCGCCTCGGTCCCGGTCGAGCGCTTGGGCACGTCGACGACGACGAAGAGCTCGGGAGAAGCGATCGGCCCTTGGGCATTCGTTGCGACGCCCGGCGCCTGGGAGATGATGTTGGCGTCATCGCGAGTAAGGATGCTGGTCATTTCGGTATCCGATCCCGAACGGACGACGATCGCCGTGTCGTCTCCCCCGTGGGTGCGCATCGTCATGCGAAAGCCCTCGGCGATCGAGAGCACCGCAACCAGGACCGCCACCACTCCCGCCACTCCCACCACCGCGGCGATCGAAGCTCCCCGGCGTTCCTTGATCGTCGACACGTTGAGCCGGGTCACCGCCGTGATCTGCGCCAGAATGTTGCCGAGCGAGCCCATCTCAAACTCTCCTCAACGCTTCGACGATCGGCAGCCGCCGCGCCTGCCAGGCGGGGAGAATCCCGGTCGCGACTCCTAGCACCAGGGCCAGCACAAGGCCCACCGCGAGATCGGGCACGGGCAGGAAGAAATTGGGCAGAGCACCATGGGTCGGATCTCCACGCTGGATCATGAGCCATGCCGAAACGAGGCCCAAGACGCCACCTACGGCGGCGATAACCACGGACTCGATGAGGACGAGTACGAGAATCTTGCCATCCGCGAAGCCCAGGGTCTTCAAGACCGCGAGCTCGCTGGTCCGCTCGCGCACCGCCTGCGCCATGGTGTTCCCCGCCACGAGGAGAATGGTGAAGAATACGGCGGCCAAGATGGCGCTGATGATCGCCCCGATGTCTCCCACCTGCTTGGCGAACGACTGGGCGAACGCCTTCTCGGTCGAGGTCTTGGTCTCATACGGCGAGTTGGCGAACTCCCGGTCGATCTCATCGGCGATCTTGGCGGCACGGCTGGGGTCGTCGATGCGCTCGATGTACCAGCCGATCGTTCCCTGACCGAAGGCCCGCGACTCGTTGAAGTAGTTGTAGTGAAAGAGGAATTGGGTGGTGTCTGTCGCCTTCTGCTTCCCATCGTAGATGCCGTCGATGGTGAACGTCCAAGTGTGGCTGCCGTCCTTCTTGCGCCAGATCGGATTCTCGAGTGGAATCTGGTCGCCGATCTTCCAGCCGAAGCGGCGGGCCGTGGTGCGGCCCACGATCGCTCCGGTGCGATCGGCCAGCCACTTCTCCTTCTCCGCCTTGGGCAGGAGGAATTCGGGGTACATCTGAAGATAGGCTCGAGGCTCGACCACGATCTGGGGGAAGAAGTTCTTGGGGTCCTGGTAGATCCCGCCGAACCAGTTGGCGAAGGTCACCTGCGTGACGCCTCGAATGGCCGCGATCTTCTCCTTGTAGGCGATCGGAAGGGGTTGAATGAGCGAGATCTTGTTGATCGTGACCAGGCGATTGGCGCCGGTGACGTCGACCCCCATGCTGAAGGCCTCGCGGATCGCTCCGAGATAGCCGAAGAGAATGAAAGCCACCACGATCGAAAGGATGGTGAAGACCGTCCGCACCTTCCTGCGCTTGAGATTGCTCCACAGCAGTGGCAGGTACTTCATACCACCGGCTCCTCGACCAGGCTGCCCTTGTCGAGGTAGAGGGTGCGCTTGGCGCGGGCCGCGGCGTGCGGATCGTGAGTCACCATCACGATCGTCTTGCCGTGCTCGGTATTGAGATCGGCCAACAGAGCGAGAACCTCGTCACCCGACCTGCGGTCGAGATCACCGGTCGGCTCGTCGCACAGCAGCAGGGTGGGGTCGGTGACGATGGCGCGGGCGATGCCGACCCGCTGCTCCTGCCCGCCGGAGAGCTGGCGCGGGTAGTGACTCATCCGGTCGGACAGCCCGACGATGGCGAGGGCGGTCTCCACGTGCCGCTTCCGCTCGGCGCGCGACAAGTGGGTGAGAAGCAGGGGCAGCTCCACGTTGCGCGCCGCGCTCAAGGTCGGCAGCAAGTTGTAGAGCTGAAAGACGAAACCGATGTGCCGGGCCCGCCACTCCGCCAGTTGTCCGAGGCCCATGCGGTCGATTCGCTGGCCGCCGATCTCGACCGCGCCGGCGCTGGGGCGATCGAGACCGCCCAGCAGGTTCAGGAGGGTCGATTTCCCCGAGCCGGAAGGCCCCATGAGCGCCAGGAAGTCGCCATCGGGTATGGCGAGATTCAGCCCTTTGAGAACCTCGATGCGCTCCTCGCCACGCGTGTAGAACTTGTGGACGTCCGTGAGGCGTACGAGATCGCCCGTCGCTCCACCGCCCGCCGTTACCTCGCTCATTGCCCCTCCCCGCTCGGACGAGCGTTGACGCTTTCGCCATCCTGAAGCTTGCTTGGCGTGGCGACCACCAGGCTCTCGCCGCCGCTGAGGCCCGCCAGTACCTGGACCTGGTCATCCTCCTCGGCGCCGACCTTGACCGCCCGCCGCTCGATCTTGCCGTCGTTCACCAGATAGACAAAGGTCGTCTTTCCCTCGCTATGGACCGCTCCCTTCGGGATCGAGACCGCGGCCTGCGCGGTACCGCTTCCGGACTGCGCCTCGCTCAAGAAGGCCACTTTGATTCCCATGTCGGGGAGGATCCGCGGATCGAGGTGATCGAAGGCGATACGCACCCGAACCGTCGCCTTCTGGCGGTCGGCGGCGGGGACCACGGTGATGACGTGGGCAGGAATCTTCCAATCCGGGTAGGCGTCGAGCGTGGCTTCCACTCTTTGGCCCGGATGCACCCGGTCGATGTAGGCCTCGTTCACGTCGACGTCGATCTCGAGCGAGCTCATGTCCACGACGGTGCAGATTCCGGTGCGGGTGAAGCCGCCCCCCGCCGAGACCGGCGAGATCATCTCGCCGGGTTGCGCGTCCTTGGTGGTCACCACGCCCGCGAAGGGAGCGCGAATCACTGTGTCCTCCACCCCTTGCCTGGCCAGCGCCACTTGCCTCTGCGCGACCTTCACGTCCTGTTTACCGGTAGCGAGCTGAGCCGCCAACGCTTCAGCCTTGGCCTGGGCGGCATCGAGATCGGCCTGCGTCGCGATGTCCTGGTGCGCCAGGTTCCGGGTGCGCTTGAGATCGAGGCGCGCCAGCTTGAGGTCGACCTCGGTCTCGGTGAGGGTCGAGCGCGAAGCCGAGAGCTGAGCCTCGGCGAGCGCCAACTCCTTCTTGGCCGTACTGTCGTCGAGACGTGCCAGCACCTGACCCGCTGCCACCTTCATTCCCTCCTCGATGTCGACTTCCGTCACCTTGCCCGTAATCTTCGAAGAGACCGTCGCCTGTCGCCGGGCGGTGACGTAACCGGAAGCGTTGAGCACCGCTCCCGCTCCCCCGGCGGCGGGCGCCTCCACCCGCACCACCTTGACCTCGGGTGGACGAGAGTGCCACCACGAGATGCCCGAGGCGATCAGGATCACCAGCGCGGTCAGGATCAGCCAATGCCAACTCTTGCGCCGGGCGCGCTCGTTCGAGCGTTCGATTTTTAGATCGTCGAGTGAAGCCTTATCCGCCATCTTCCTCCCACATCCTTTCGACCCTGGGCGCCGGGCTTGGCCGGCCACCACGCGGACTGGCCATTGTAGCGGGTTCTTATACGGGACTAGACCCCACGGGTTTCCGCTCCCCAGAGGATCTTGTGCAGCTGCAGGGCCATCCTCACGGGCAAGCGATCGCGCAGAATCCAGGCGGCGAGATCAGCAGGTTCGAGAGAGCCCCAGACCGGCGAGAAGTGGATCGGGCAGCGCCCTCCGAGCTCGCGTTCCTCGATGACCCGCGTCGCCCAGCGGTAGTCGGCCTCGCCGGCAAGCACGAACTTCAGCTCGTCGCGCTCGCTCAGCAGGTCGAGGTTTTCCCACCGGTTGCCGGCGGCTTCTCCGGAACCGGGGCACTTGACGTCCACGATTCTGCGCACTCGCGGATCGACGCCGGAGATGTCGAGCCCTCCACCGGTCTCGAGCAGGACCTCGTAGCCGCGCTCGCAGAGCCTGACCATGAGCTCCGGCGCCGCCGGTTGGAGCAGCGGCTCGCCACCGGTGACCTCGACGAGAGGGCACTCGAACACCTCGATCTCCCGCTCGATTTCCTCGATCGACTTCCACTCTCCCTCGTAGAAGGCGTACTCGCTGTCGCACCAGCGGCAGCGCATCTGGCAGCCGGTGAGCCGCACCAGGACGCAAGGTCTCCCCACGAGGGTGGACTCGCCCTGGAGGGAATAGAAGATCTCGTTGACTCTCAGCCAGCTGGAGCCCCCCTCCCGGGGAGGGCTCCCCCGCTGAGGGTCATCCGCGGCGATCCGGTCACTCACGGCTGAAGATCGCGCGGGAGGCGTCGTTTTCCCAGACCTCGACTCGCGTCACACTCACCCGCTCCGGCAGTCGCCTTTCGATCTCTTCGAAAACGAACTCGGCGAGGAGCTCGGCGGTGGTGTTGCGCCGGTCAAAGGGAACGACCTCGTTGATTACGTGATGATCGAAGGGATTCAGAATCTCGGCGGCCATCGCCTTGAGGTCGGAGAAGTCGAGGACCATACCCAACTCGTCCAACACTTGGGCTCCGAGCTCGATCCGCACCCGGTAGTTGTGACCGTGCAGGTTCTGGCAGCCACGGGTGTGTCCACGGATCGCATGCGCCGCGGAGAAGCTGAAGTCCTTCGAGATCCTATACATGCAAGCGCATGCTATCGCGTGCCGCGGAGCGTCCCAAGCGCCTCACTTCGGGGTGATATCGTCTCTCGCGACCAAGGGAGAGGGGACAAGGATGGGCCGCAAATCGACAGGGATCGAGGAAGTGGATGTCGAGACCGCCAAGAGATGGATGGATTCCGGGGAGGCCGTCATCGTAGACGTGCGACGAGAGGGCAATCGTGCGCGCCGCTACATTCCAGGGACCGTATCGATGCCCCTGGACACCTTCGACGCCGCCTCCATTCCCGGCAGCGCGGGAACCCGTCTGGTCTTTCAATGCGACGTGGGGGCGACCTCGCTGGCGGTCGCCCGCCAGGTCGCCGCGATGGGCGTCGATCGCCGCATCTTCAACCTCAGCGGAGGGATCCGTGCATGGTCGGCGGCCGGTTTCCCCACTGAGGGGACGGGCTTCTCTCTCGGGGCCTTCTTCTTCCGCCGCAGCCCCTAGCTCGCAGTGACCGAGACCACGCCGCACCTATCGCTTCTCCTGGTCGGCGCCGGTCACGCTCATCTCGAGATTCTTCGCCGCCTGGCCCTCGAGCGCCATCGCGAGATCGACGCGACGTTGATCTCGCTCGAGGATCGACACTTCTACTCCGGCATGACCCCCGGATACCTCTCTGGAACCTACGAGCGGCAGGAGCTCACCTTCGACGTACCGGCCCTGGCGAGACGTGCCGGAGTGCGATATCGGAAGGGCCGGGCGGCCCGTTTCGATCCGAGCAATCGGCGGGTGGTGATGGCGGATGGGGAGTCGATCTCGTACGACACCGTCTCCTTCAACGTCGGCTCCCTCATCGTGGGGAGCGAACGTCCCGACGTGGCGGCGGCCGAGCTCATCAAGCCCCTTCACCGTGTCGCCCGGCTCCACGCCACGATCCGCGAGCTCGCCCGGGCGCGAATCTCCCATCCCGCTCGCGTCACCGTGGTCGGGGCTGGAGCCGCTGGAATCGAGGTGGCCTGTGCCCTGGCCGCGGTCCTCGACCGGTCCGGCCGCGAGCGCCAGGTCCTGATCGTCGACTCCGCCGACGATGTCTTGCCTGGTTACCCCGCGGGGTTTCGTCACCGGGTCAGGGACGCCTTGGCCAAGCTCGCTATCGAGCTCCGCTTGGGCTCCTGGGTGCAATCGATCGGGAGCGCCACGGTGAACCTTGCGGACGGCTCAGAGCTGCCCTCCGATCTCAGCGTCTGGCTGACCGGACCACACGGCGGACCACTCTTTACCGAGAGTGGCCTTCCCATCGACGGAAGGGGATTCTTACTGGTTGATGATCAGCTGCGCTCGGTCGCGGATTCCAGCGTCTTCGCGGTCGGCGATTGCGCCACGCTGGCAAGTCACCCCGCAACACCCAAAGCGGGGGTCTACGCGGTGCGCCAGGCGCCCATCCTATGGCGCAATCTGCTCGCCGCGGGGCACCGCGCCGGTTTTTCCAGCTACACGCCGCAGCCCGACTTCCTTTCGATTCTCAATACCTGCGACGGAAGAGCCCTTCTGCGCTACAAGAGATTCCACACCTGGAGCCGCTGGGCCTGGTGGCTCAAGAACAAGATCGACCGACGTTTCATGCACAAGTATCAGCGGTTGACAGCCTAAACGGTCTTGCGCGCTGAGCGCGTCCAGCGCGCCGCGAGGACGATCGCCAACCCGAAGCAGGCAAGGGCAACGAAGAGAGTGCTGGCGCGGCCGTTGGGCAGATCCTCGGCCAGGAACTTGACCGCGGTGAGCAGAAGCAACGGATAGACGAGCCACGCCCCCTCGCGGGCCCATGGCCAGCGCCCGCTCCAGGCAAGAAGCGCCGCCAGCACCGACAGCCATACCGTTCGGATTGCCGCCACCAGCGCCGCGTCCGGCGGTCCGGCCGGGGCTCTAAAGAGGAGATCGCCGAGACCCGAGAGCGCCAGAGCGCTCGATCCCCAGATCAGCACGAACCAGACTCCAACGAGGGCGATGGAGCCCAACCGTCCCTTCGGTCTTCCCTTACCACCCGACCAGAGCACCATGGCCGCGGCCGCGAGCGCGAGACCGCTCACCGGCCAGATTGGAATGGGCGCAGCCTTGGCCGCGGCCTCAACGGGAAGCACCAGGGCCACCACGCCCGCCATGAGGAGTTGCGACGAGTACGCCGCGGCCAGGAGAAAGACAGCCGCGTGGAAGGCGCAGCTGGACCGACGGAGACGCGGAGCGAGAAACCAGGCGACCAAAGCCAGGGCGGCCTCGATCGCCGCCGCCAAACCGGAGGAGGCCACGGCGTTGACTCCGATGAGGACTAGAACCAGGGCGAGAGAGCTGTAGTACGCGAGATTCCATTTCTCGCCTTCTCGCACGCCTCGGCTAAAGGCAAGCCCGTAGGCCGCCACCCCGAGAGCGGCGCTCGCGACACAGATCGCCACGACCACGTTCCGGTGGCCTTCGACCAGGGCCAAAGCTCCACCCAGGCCAATCCCCACTACCAGAACTGTCTGAATCACCGCGAAGGCGCCGAGCCGGCGGCCGGCGCGAAGCGAGCCGAAGACGAAGAGGAAAAGGTGCGTGACGAGGAGGGCCAGGGCGATCGCGGCGGCCCACTCGCGCGAGACCTCGGCCTGTCCGTGCAGGGCCGTGGCCACGAGCAACAAGACGGCAAGATCCGCGGCCGGCGCGGTCAACCATCTCGATCCTCTCCAACCTCGGAGCTCGCGCAAGACGATCGTCGCGAGACTCAAACCAATGAGGAACACGGTCACCGGGACCGACGCCCCACGGACCGGCAGCAGACCGGCGGCGGTCGCCAGCGACGCCACCGCAACCACCCAGGAGCCAGAGGCGAGCTCGCGACGCCATGAGACGAAGAGGACGAGAAGGGCAAGACCGGCGGCGATGAAGAGGGCCGCGACCGGGCCAAAGAAGTGAAAGCGGACCGTCACTTCCCAGAGCAGCGGGAATCCCACCATCGCGCTCTCGGCGAGGTGGATCGTCGCGCTCGCTCGTTGGGCCCGCGCCGCGGCCCGATCCGCCGCCAGCAGCCAGATCAAGGCGTAGGCGAGGCCCATCGCGACGCCGACGGCCACCGACACCATCCGCCCCTCGGTCAGAGCGCGAATCAGATAGCCGCCACCGAGGATGATGAACGCCCTTCCAACAAGCGGCAGCAGGCGAAGGGCCTGATCGAGCGAAGGCGAGCTCGAGGGCGGGGGTGGAGCCGGAGATGGCCTCGGCTCGCGTACATCTTGGAGTGCGGGAGATACCTTCTTCTCCCCGCCACCGATGCGGTCGATCTCATGACGAACCGCTTCGAGACTCGCCTCGAGCCGCTCGACCCGCTCTTCGAGCGACAAGTTGCGATTCTGGTCCTGGGTCATCTCACGCTTCCAGTCGTTTGCCGCCATCGTCCAAGACGGTTCGTCACCAGGCGTCATTCGCGATTGGAGATTCTCAGTCCCCCGGGGCTTGCTCGATGTTCGTCGAGCTCTGGCCGTTTGCAGTCACGGTAGCTCTAGCCGTGGAGGGCGACGACACCCAAACGGGTAGGAAGAAACAGCTCCAAAGGGCTGGAGAGCGTCCACCTTCCCGGAGGTGGTAGGGGCGCGGCGCAGCCGCCAGAATGAAGCGTGCTCGAGTTCTGGCGCCGTGATCTCGTCTTCCTGCACGCCCCGGCGGTCTTTGACTTCCGGCGCCGGCGCCCATTGCTCTCGGGGCCGGTCAACGACGTCGTTCCTTCCTCGAGCGCCTTCGAGATGTACCCGGTGGGGATCACCAGCATCGCCGACCAGCTCGAGCGCGCCGGCTACCACGTGCAGGTGATCAATGTCGCGTACCGGATGCTGCGCGATCCGGACTACGATCCGGAACGGGACATCCGCCGCGCCAACCCCCGCCTATGGGCCATAGACCTTCACTGGCTGCCTCACGCCCAGGGAGCCTTGACCCTCGCCGCGATGGTCAAGAAGCACCACCCCGACGCCAAGGTCTTGATGGGCGGGCTCAGCGCCAGCTACTACCACCGCGAGCTCATTCGCGACCCCAACGTCGACTTCGTCGTGCGCGGCGACTCCGCCGAGCGCCCGGTGCTCGACCTGGTGGAGCGCTTGCGGCGGGGCGCGTCCCTGACGGATGTGCCCAACTTGACCTGGAAGGCGGAGCGCCACCGGGTCGTGGTCAATCCCTTGCGCTGGGTCCCGCCCGATCTCGATCATGACGAAGTGCCCGCCTATCGCTACGCGATGCGTTCGGTCTTCAAGTATTGGAACCTCCAGAACATCGTTCCCTACTTGCGCTGGCTCGACTACCCGATGACCGCGCTCCTCACCGCGCGTGGTTGCCGCCAGGATTGCTCGATTTGCGGAGGCTCCGCCAGCGCCTACCGCTTGATCTGCGGACGCGATCGGCCGGCGGTGCGATCCCCCGAGCGGCTCATCGCCGACATCCGGTTCATTCGCCGCTTCTCGCGTGCCCCGATCTTTGTGATCCATGACCTGAGGATGCACGGAAAGCCCTACGTAGACCAGCTTCTCTCGCTCCTCGAGCGCGAACGGATCGACAACGAGATGGTCTATGAGCTCTTCGAGCCAGACGCCGACTCCTACCTCGAGCGGCTGGCGCGGGCGACGCCGAGCTTCAGCCTCGAGCTCACCCTCGAGAGCCATGATCCCGAGCTGCGCCGGCGCAATGGGAAGTTTCCGGTCGAAAACGATCGGGTCGAGGAGACCATCGGCGCCGCGCTCCGCGCCGGCTGCCATCGCCTCGACGTCTTCTTTATGGTGGGCATCCCGGGGCAGGACCGCGCTTCCGCTCTCCGTTCGGTGGACTACGCTCGTCACCTGCTCGAACGCTTCGGCGACGACGGACGCCTACAGGTCTACGTTGCGCCTCTGGCGCCCTTTCTCGACCCGGGCAGCCTCGCCTTCGAGTCGGCGTCCGACTATGGTTATCGACTCCGCGCCCATACGCTCGCGGAGCATCGCGATCGGCTGTCCGCCGACACTTGGGAGGGGGTCCTCAACTACGAAAGCGCCGCGCTCCCCCAGCATCAGCTGGTCGACACCACCTATGAGGCGATGGCGCGACTGATCGAGGCGAAGCGCGATCTCGGCCGACTCGAGGCCGGGCAAGCGGCGCGCAGACTCGAGCTGGTGCGAGCCGCCCAGGACTTAATGGCCGCGGCGCGGAACCATACGGACGCCGATGGAAGCGCGGCGATCGCACCGGTCGCCAGCCAACGAGCACAGATGGAGTCTCTGACCTCTTGCCGCGTTTACGACCAGACCGATTTCGTCAGCTGGGGGCGCCGGCGCAGGCAGTTCCGCTCCCTCGGTCTTGCCGTCTTGATGCTGGAGCTCTTTTTCGAGGAGCTCCGTCACGCCTGGTTGCGCTGGCGCCGCAAGTGCTATCGCTGGTCCAGCGCAAGGAGCCTGGCAACGAATCCCGCTGCCAGCGCCGTCCTTTCTTTTCCACCGCGAGGTTGAGCCGACGCCAAACTCGCACTTCCAGCCACCGCAACAGCCGTCGCCGGGCGTGCTTGCTACAATTGTGACGGTTGCATACCACCGAAATCTATTTGCATCGAACCGCTTCTGAGGGCTTATGGAGATCAAGAAATTTCCTCGTCTGACATATAACTGGATCAGCGCTCTAGGCGCCGCTTTGGCGATCGTCTCGGGACTGACCCTCGCAGTGCTTCTCGCCTTCGGGCTCTTCTTCAAGCACGAGTTCAACCCATATTTCGGCATTTTCGTCTACACCATCCTGCCGCCGCTGCTCGTCGCCGGCCTGTTGCTCATCCCGATCGGGATGTATCGGGAATGGCGGCACTGGGGCAAGAGGGTGGAAGGAGAGACTCCCCGCTGGCCGCGAATCGACCTCAACAAGCCGAGCCACCGCAACGCGGCGTTCGTCTTCGTACTGGGCACCATCCTCTTTTTCATCATCAGCGGGGTCGCCACCTATGGCGCCTATCAGTACAGCGACTCGGTGGCCTTCTGCGGCAAGACCTGCCACTCGGTCATGTCCCCCGAGTACACCACCTACCAGCATTCGCCTCACGCTCGCGTCGCCTGCGCCTCCTGCCACGTCGGGCCCGGTGCCGGCTGGTTCGTCAAGTCGAAGCTCTCCGGCACCTACCAGATCTATGCCGTGCTGACCAACAAGTATCCGCGCCCCATCCCGACGCCGATCGAGAGCTTGCGACCGGCGCAGGCCACCTGCGAGCAGTGCCACTGGCCGCGCATGATCTTCGGGGCGCAGCAGAAGCAGTTCAACAACTACAAGTACGACAAGGAAAACTCGTACTGGCCGATCAACATGCTGATCAAGACCGGCGGCGGAGCTCCCAGCACCGGGCAGACCTCGGGCATCCACTGGCACATGAACATCGGCGTCACCGTCGAGTACATCGCCCGCGACGCGCATCGCCAGGACATCCCCTGGGTGAAGGTCACCGACAAGACGACGCGCCGGGTGACGATCTACCAAGACAAGACCAATCCACTTACCAAGGCGCAGATCGCCGCGGCGACGCCACGAGTGATGGACTGCATGGACTGTCACAACCGGCCGAGCCACATCTTCCTCTCCCCGGACCAGGCGATCGACCACAAGATCCTGATCGGCGATATCTCGACCTCTCTACCCTTCGCCAAGAAGGAGGCGGTCGAGGCGATGGCCGCGAAGTACACCTCCGATCAGCAGGCGATGGAACAGATCGCCAACAAGATGACCGACTTCTACCGCACCAAGTACCCACAGGTCGCGGAGCAGGACCGGGTCGAGATCGACAACGCGATCAAGGCGACCCAGGCCGCTTACAAGGAGAATATCTTCCCGCGCATGAAGGCGCGTTGGTCGGACTATCCCAACAACATCGGGCACTTCATCAGCAAGGGGTGCATGCGCTGCCACGACGGCAACCACGTCTCGGCG
Source organism: Thermoanaerobaculia bacterium (assembly GCA_046704885.1). Taxonomy (GTDB): domain Bacteria; phylum Acidobacteriota; class Thermoanaerobaculia; order Multivoradales; family JBJKRB01; genus JBJKRB01. The sequence continues at coordinate 55,565 of JBJKRB010000207.1, forward strand.
GACGGCGTCGTGGTGCCCAAGAGCTGCACCACCTGCCACACCATCCTCTCTGAAGGAAGCGGCGCCAACCGGCGGGTGGCGAGCAGCCCTGACGGGCTTACCTTCCAGCACCCCGAGGACATCGGCGGCGCCTGGCAGGACACCGGCTGCTTCGAGTGCCACTCCGGTACCCAGCCCTGACCTGAGGTCAAGCCAAGCAAACGGACCAGGGCCGTGGCGCGCCAAGCGCCACGGCCATTTCTTACGGCATCGGGTGCTGGACTTGGGCGGCGTTGGGGACGAGTTGCTGGTAGGTGCTTTGGGGCACTTGCGACTGCCAGTGGCCGGTAACCTTGGCGAAGCCGACGACGCTCACGAAGATAACGGCGATCGCCGCGGCTACCGCCCAACCACGGACGGTTCGCCCCTTGCGTCCGGGTCCACCCTCCCCTTTTGCGCCGGCGAGTCGGGGGAGCGATAGGTCGAGGGCGTCGGCGACCGGGCAGGCGGTGACGCAGGAGAGGCACGCCGAGCACTCGACCGAGCGCACCGTATCGAGCTTGTCGACGGGGAGACCGGCTGGACAGGCCTTGGCGCACTTGCCGCAGTCGATGCAGGTCTGGGAATCACGCCGGACCGCCGTTGGGCTGAACAGCGAGACGATCCCCAGGAGGGCGCCATAGGGGCAGAGGTAGCGGCACCAGAAGTCCTTGACCAAGATCGAGCCGATCACGAGAAAGCCGATCACGACGATCCCGGTAGTCCCCAGAAAGCGGAAGAAGTCGAGCATCTTGACATCGGCGATGACGCCGTAAGGTGAACGCATGAAGCCGTCGATCGCCGCGGCCGACATCCCCGCCACCGCCCAGACGAAGAAACCGAGAAGGAGGTACTTCATGCCGCGAAGCGGCAGATCGAGCCCGCGCGGCAGACGGAGGTTGCGGCCGAAGATCTTCTTGCCGAGCCGCCACAGGCCCTCGCTCAGAGTGCCCACCGGGCAGAGCCAACTGCAGAACGCCTTGCGTAGGAGAAACGCGATCGCGAGAAATGTGATCAGCAGGAACATGGCGGCGGGGTGAATCGCCGGAATCCGGCCGCTCACGATCCAGTACTTGAGGTTCATCAAGCCGGCGATCGGAAGCCACCCTTCGACTCCCGCCGGATGGCCTGCCGCCGAAGCCCCTCCGGATCTACCCGCGCTTACCACCCAGAAATAGAGCTCGAAGCCGAGCGCCACGTTGAGCAGCAGGAAGGCGATCTGCAATAGGTGGCGCCAACGCTGCGACCGGTCGGGACGACGGCGGATCACCGGCCTCTTCCGCTTCACCCGGACAGGCTCAGGACGTGGAGGAATTCTGCCTGTACTCGGCGCCAGAGTCTCTGTGGCGCCGACGGATTTTCGATTGGTCTGCGGTTCCATCTCTGCACCTCTCTGTCCGAGCCTAGAAGAATGGGCGCGCCGTCCCTATGACCGAGGTCATATCTCTTCGGACGCCTCGGTACACCATTACGCGAGCACGATGACGCAGGCGTTCTCCAATTGCTCAGGCGCCTCGCTGGCAAGGCACGCCGACGCAGGCGATGCCGTGCATCGCCGAGGCGGCGCAACACGGCCAGCGGGGATGCCTGGGCCTCGTATGGGCCGCCGTGGTCTCGGGACGGTGTACCGAGGCGATAAAAAAGCTCCCGCGGGTTCGCGGCCCGCGGGAGGATGTAAGGAGGATGAATGCCCCTGCCAGAGGGCTCTAAAGGCCGATCATGCTCCACAGAATGGCGATGATCAGCAGCAAACCGATAAAGAGCGCCAGGAACCCTAGCGCCGAGCGCGTGCGAAGCTCCTTGGCGGAGGGCGGATCGACCAGGTACTTCTCCAGCTCACCGTTCTCCACCATCCGTTGATACTCGAGCGGCCGCTCTTCCTTGAACTTGTCGAGCGGCATCGCCCCGACGAAGATCACCGGATCGATCGGGAAGCTCTCCGGACGCAGATGCGTGTGGAAGAAGTGGAAGATGAAGATGAAGCCGACCGCTAATAGGGCTTCGTCGCTGTGGATGATATAGGCGGCATTGAGCGCCCAGCCGGGCAGCAGGTGCGCGGCCACCGCCGGGAACCAGAGAATCAGCCCCGAGGTTCCGATGATCACAACGCCCCAGAAGACCGCCAGATAGTCGAACTTCTCCCAGTAGGTGAAGCGGTCCATGGGCGGGCGCTTGCCGATATAGAAGAAGTACTTGAAGTTGTTGAAGATGTCGCGAATATCTTTCCACTGCGGCACCATCGACCTCCAACCCCAGAACACGCCCTTCTCGCGCCGGAGCACCGACAAGACGAAGACCTGCCCCAGGTGGAAGATGAAGTAACCGAAGGTGAAGATGGCGGCCAAGCGATGCAGCACCCTGGCCGCGGCCGGGCCGCCAAAGATGTCCGCTAGGGTCTTGGCCCAGATGGCATCGTGGAACTTGAGTGGGAGCCCGGTCGCCGCGAGGAGGAGGAAGGTGATGATGATCGTCGCGTGAATCCAGATCTGCGTCTTCGAGAATCGGCGCACGTACTTGCCGCCGTTCTCGCTTCTCTTCACCTCGCCGCGAAGCACGGCAACGATGGATCGCTGCAACCACAAAGCGTCGTGCAGCCCGAAGAATCCGAACACCCCGACCAAGAGGATGGTCATGAAGAGCCAGATGTAATGCAGGGTCGGGTTCGCCGACGAGCTCTGCGGGTTGGAGTGCGGATCGAACGTGATGAAGGAGGCCGTCACCGTGCCGTGACACGCACCGCAGGTCTTCGGAAGGTTCTTCGGGTTGACGCTCGAGGCCGGATTGCTCACCGGCAGCTGATGGTGCGGCGTATGGCAGTCGGAGCAAGTCGCCGCGGTCATGAAGCCGATGTCGGTCGCCTGGCCGTGGAAGCTGTCGCGGTAGGTCGAGTAGCGCTGCTCGTGGCAGTTGCCGCAGTTTTCCGGAGTCTTGAGGCGGGCCGACTGGCTGGTCGGCGGGACGATCTTGTGCGCCGTGTGGCAAGTAATGCAGACCGGCGCCAACGGGTTGCCCTTGAGCCACTCCTGACCGTGACTGCTCGTCTCCCAAGTCGTGAGGATGAAGCGGTGACACGAACCACAGGTCTTGGGCACGTTCTTGTGCGAAACGGTCGAGCGCGGATCGCTCGGCGGCAGGATGTCGTGGCTGCCGTGACACGTGCTGCAGGTCGGGGCGTTGGCCAGTCCGTCGACCAGGAGGGCCTTGGCGTGGACGCTCGCTAGATAGCCCTGCACCAGCTGGGGCGGCTGATCATGACAACGACCGCAGGTCTTGAACTGCTGCAGCGGGAAGAGCGGCGAGGTCGCCTCGGAGGGCGGAGTGATCGCATGCGCCGGGCCGTGGCAATCGGTGCAGGAGAGGTCCTTGTGCACACTGCCGGCCAAGGTCTTGCCGACCTCGTGGCACTGGGCGCAGAGCTTTGGAGCGTGGAGCTCCTTGAGGGCGTTCTCCGGGTGAGGGTACTTCTCGATGTTGCTGTGACAGTCGGTGCAGGCGAGATCGCCATGCGGCTTGGGGGCGATCTTGACGTCGTCGTGGCAGGAGAGACAGTTGGTCTCCTGCGCCCGCGCCGTTCCCGCCCCGGCGAAACTGAAAACGATGATGAGAAAGGAGGCTACAAGCGTGGCGAGCGCCACCCCGGCGTGGGTTCGTCCTGCGGGACTTCGAGTCACTTCTCTACCTCCCTGAACCCTCTTTTCCTGCTGTCGGCCGCACCCTTCCCGTCAGACCGGGGGCGGCCCGCGGAAGGAGGACCGCGGACCGCGATTCCGGTCGGCGCTCGATGAGCGCTCTTTTCTAGACGTCTAGTTCGGGCTTACTTCTTTTCTTGCTTCTCTAGCCAGGAAACGAGGGTCTTGAGCTGTTCGTCATTGAGGTGGATCGTCTTCCTGTGCGTCTTGCCGTCGATCTTGACTTCGTGCTTCAGCCACTTGGTGGTCCAGTCGGCGCCCTTCTTGGCAACCACGCCGGTCAGGTCCGGCCCGGCCATCGGCGACGACGCGTTGATCATTCGGTGAATCCCGTCAACATCGAGCGAGTGGCATGTGTTGCAATGCTGCTCCATGAAAATCGCCTTGCCGTTCATCGAGGCGGCGGCGGCGTCATCGGCCGGTGAAGCGTACGCGGTCGACGCAGGGCCCGAGTAGAACAGTGCGACCCCGACCGGCGCGGCCAAGAGAAGAACCAGCATGACGGCTTGACGGATGAGCTTCATAATCATTTTTCTTCTTCCTTCCTTACAAGAACGGAACGGTGGATCCGCTCCAGTTGTTCTCTACGTCCTCCATACGATCCAAACCCTGACACCGCGGCGGAGACGTGTCCACGTCTCTTTGGGTGGCGGCGCGGCAGCGTTGGTCCCACCCCCCTGGGTGGGGGTGGTCCAGCCCGCCAGCGTCCTTGACCACCACCCCGGAAGCGGTGTTACCCTCCCGCAAACTCGGTAACACTGCTTCCTTAGGAGGTTTAACCGGTTTGCGTGGTCAACAAGTAGACCCACAGACGCTCAAGGGAGGAAATCCATGAAGCTAAGCCGCTTCACACTTTTGGCGTTCGCCGCCGTCGCCCTGCTTCTAGTGACGGCGAACCGGGCGCCAGCGCGCCAAGCCGCGGCCAGCGGTTCGCAGCAGATCAACGCCAGTACCTGCGCTGACTGCCACGACCAGCGGGTCGCGAACTTCGCGCACAACCCGCACTCGGTGCTGGACACCAAAGGTCTGGCTTCCAAGGCGGGGGCAACCTTCAGCTGCGCCGCCTGCCACGGCGACGTCAGCAAGCACGTCGAAGAGGGTGGAGGCACGGGTTCCATCTTTGCCTTCGGCCCCAAGGTCCCCGCCTCGGTCAAGAGCCAGCGGTGCCTGACCTGCCACGCCGACGTTCATCCCAACTTTATGCAGGGACCACACGGCAAGGCAGGAATCGCTTGCACCGACTGCCACAGCATTCACAACTCGGATCCCAACAGCCACGTGCTCTTGAAGCGGGCCCCGGTAGGCAGCATGATCGCCGGGCGTATGGGTAACTCGGCGGTATGCGTCACCTGTCACGGTGACATCGCCAACCGCTTCAAGCTCACCTCGCACCACCGGCTGCAAGAGGGCATCCTCGAGTGCACTTCGTGCCACAATCCACATGACGTCCAGACCCGCACGATGCTCGGCGGCTTCAAGCAGGAAGCCTGCGCCAAGTGTCACGCCGACAAGACGGGCCCCTACATCTACGAGCACCCGTCGGTGCGCGTCGAAGGGTGCACCGCTTGCCACGACCCGCATGGATCGGTCAACCGGCACCAGCTCAAGTTCCAGAAGGAAGCGGAGCTCTGCCTGAGCTGCCACACCGGCATCCCGAGCTTCCACTCGCGGTTCACGCTGGACACCAACTGCACGAACTGCCACACGGCCATCCACGGCTCGAACTTCAGCCCATTCTTCTTGCAGTAAGGGGGACCCACGATGACACGTACAGCAAAGATCGTTCTCTCCGTCGTCGTGCCGCTCCTGCTGCTCGGCGCACTACCAGTCCTGGCGCAAGATGACGGCCAGGGCGCGATGTTCACCGGCCAGTTCATGGTCGGCTACCGTTCGGTCAGCGTCGACGGTCAGAACAACAAGTACATGCAGGACTACAACCTGCAGAAGGGGCCACGCCTCTTCAACTTGAACTTCGTCCTGAAGCCCGACAAGCAGCTGCGCGGCTTCGCCGACCGGATTCAGCTCACCGTCAACAACTACGGCGGCGACCCCAACGAGAGCATGCACCTCGGCATCGAGAAGTACGGTGCCTATAACTTCCAGTACTCGCGGACGAAGGACACCTACTTCTACAACGACATCATCCTTCCCGAGGATATTGCCAACTCCCGTATAGAGGAGGGCGGCGACTTCCGTACCTTCAACTACCAGCATGTGCGCGACGTCGGCAGACTCGACATCTCGCTCACCAAGGCGGCGAAGCTGCACTTCAATTTCGACCGCTTCACCAAGGTCGGATCGAGCACTCTGCCGATGGACGTGGCACACGACGGCTATGAGTTTGACAAGCCGATCGACGAGTCGCAGAACCGCTACGGCGTCGGTTTGGACTATGCCTGGCAGAAGGTGACGCTCTCGCTCGACGAGAACATTCGCGACTACAAGAACGTATTCGACATGTTCCTGCCCGGGGCTTCGCTTGGAGCCAATCCGACGAACGCCGATGCCCTCAACTACTACTTCCTCACCCAGCCGTACGACTACAAGAGCTACGATCACACCATTCGGATCGTGGCCCACCCGAGCAGCAAGCTCATCGTCAAGGCTTCGGCTCTTCTGCAGCGGCTCAACATGGACGTGAGCGCCAGCCAGAGCCAGTCGGGCATCAACTACAACGGCCAGCCTCTGACCCCAATGGAGGCGACCGGCGCGGGGAGCATCAGCCGCGACAGCGATCTCTACAATCTCGACATGACCTACATGGTCACCAACAAGGTCGGGATCATTGCCGGTCTGTGGCACAACAAGCTGACGCAGAACGGTAACTTCACATTCGCGAGCGCCCTCAACCAGGGAGCTTGGGATCTGAAGACCACCGGCGGTCGCGCCGGCGTGGAGTTCGACCTCTCCTCGCAGTTCACTCTAACCCTCGGAGGGCAGTACGAAAAGCGCGATGCGACCGAGTACCGTACCGACGACGGTGAGTACACCGACGAAGGCACGCTTTCCACCAAGAATACGGGCTTCTTCGGCACCGCGGACTGGGTTCCCAACACGAACTTCCGTCTGACCGCCGAGGTCGAGGACGCAACCTACACGGATCCGTACACCTTGAAGTCCCCGACCGATCGTCAGCGTCTGCGCGTGCGGGCCCGTTACAACCTCAAGAAGGGCCTCTATCTCGCCGGCTCGTACTTGTACAACAAGTTCAAGAACAACGACTCCGGCTGGGACGCGCACTATGACGAAGCGAACCTGAGGCTGGGGTATCAGAGCAAGGCGATCACCGCGACGGTGGGCTACGGCCGAATCGACATCGGCCGCAGCATCAACCACGACACGTACATCGTCGACACCTCGACCTTCCTCTTCTACTTCCCCATTACTTACGACGCCAAGACGGACCTGTATGACGGTTCGATCCGTTGGGCGCTCAACAAGCAGTGGGCGATCGGAGGGGACCTCAGGTACTACAAGAACAGCGGCAGCTGGGGTCTGATGAGCGACGACTACCAGGGCTACGTGGAGTACACCTTCACGAACGGCTACCTGGTCCACGCCGGCTACCGCTACATCAAGTACAACGAGGATCAGTTCAACTACAACGACTACAGCGCCAAGATCGGGGAGTTCTCGATCGGGTATCGCTGGTAGCGGCAGACTGGACAACCTCCTAGCATGAAGAACTGCGCCGGTCGCGAGACCGGCGCAGTTCTCTTTTCGGGGCCGAGCCGTCGGATTTCCAGAGCTCGCCCCCGCAACCTGCGACCGCTTCGCCTCGACTTGCCACCCAAAAGGGTAGGCCTTCCCCGTCCGATGGTTCCCGAGCCGCCCACCCGGGCGGGGATGGCGAGGGGCGGCCACCCGAAGCAAACTCATTGTCAGTTCCGTAAAGCGGCCGGCGACGGAGCAGGGGAAAGCAAGTCGAGCCTGGGACCGTGCGGCCGCGGCGAGACCATTGAAGCCACCTTAAAAGGATCGCCTTTGAGCACTGACAAGCCTGACCCAGCAGATCCGCTACGACGCAGAGTGATCAACTGGTTTCTGGGCGGCTCGGCGTTAGCCCTGTTCGCCTCGATCGCCTATCCGATCGCTCGTTTCGTTAGCCCGCCACGCGTTCCCGAGGCGACGACCGACCAGGTCGACGCCGGCACGGTGAACGATCCCGCCTTGGTTTCCAACGGCTACAAGATCATTCGTTTCGGCACCGAGCCGGTGATCGTGATTAAGCTGTCGGACGCCGACGTTCGTGCCTTCTCCGCCACGTGCACTCACCTCGCGTGCATCGTCGAGTACCGCAAGAAGAAGCACGACATCTACTGCAACTGCCACGGTGGCGAATACAACTTGAAGGGTAAGAACATCGCCGGACCGCCCCCGAAGCCGCTGACTCCTTTCAAGGTCGACCTGGTCGCCAAGAGCGGCGCCAGCGCGAAGTCGATCATCGTTTCGAGGGCTTGAGCGATGAAGAAACGCCTCCAAAAGATCTACCACTGGATGGACGAGAGGATCGCCCTGGGTCCGGTGCGCGAGTTCGCGATGCACAAGACGGTCCCCGTGCACCGCTACTCGGTCTTCTACTACCTGGGTGGAATGACGCTCTTCTTCTTCATCGTCCAGGTATGCACCGGGATCCTCCTGATGCTCTACTACCGGCCGGCTCCGAACGGCGCTTTCGAGTCGGTCGAGTTCCTGATGACCACCGTTCCCTTTGGCTGGCTCCTGCGCTCGATCCACTCGTGGTCGGCCAACTTGATGATCTTCTTCGCCTTTGTCCACATGGCGAGCGTCTTCTTTATGAAGGCCTATCGCCGGCCCCGCGAGCTCACTTGGATCACCGGCGCCCTCGCGCTCTTTCTCGCTCTTGCCTTCGGCTTCTCCGGTTACCTGCTTCCCTGGAATCAGCTCTCATACTTCGCCACGCGAGTGGGAACCGACATCGCGGGCGTGGTTCCGGGAGTGGGGCACTGGGTCCTTCGCTTCTTGCGGGGCGGCGACCGAATCACCGGTGGAACCCTTTCGCGCTTCTATGGATGGCACGTCGCGATTCTGCCCGCGCTCATGACCTTTTTCCTCGGCGTCCACCTTCTCCTCGTCCAAACCCTGGGAATGAGCGTCCCTCCCTCGGTCGAAGAGGAGGCGGCGAAGCGCCGTCCGATGCGCTTCTTCCCCAACTTCGCCATGCGCGACCTCTTCGGTTGGACCGTTGCGCTCGGCGTTCTCGCTTCGCTCGCGGCATGGTTCCCGTGGGAGCTCGGCGTCAAGGCAAATCAGTTCGCGCCGGCACCGGCGGGCATCCGCCCCGAGTGGTACTTCATGTTCATGTACCAAAGCCTGAAGCTCGTGCCCGGCGGCGAGATCGCCGGCATCGAGTATGAAGTGATTCCAATCCTGGGCTTCGGCCTGGCGGCTCTACTCCTCGTCCTCGTCCCCTTCCTCGACCGGGGAGTAGTCCGCTCAGGCCGTAGCCCCCTATTTACCGCAGTCGGCGCCGTCGCGGTCGCCTATATCGTGGTGCTCACATCCTGGGGCTACCACTCCTGGACGCCGGTCTACGTCGTCCTGGGAGTCGCAGCCTTGATCGTGCTCCTCGCCTGGGCCACCCGCCGACGCGACTCCGGGGGTGAAGCGTGAGACGCTGTCTCTTGATCGTTTTCGTTCTCCTCGCGCCGGTTGCGGCGCTCGCCCAGTCATCGCCAGCCCAGAGCTCCACCAAGGTCAGCTCTTGCATCGCCTGTCATAGCAACGCCGACATGGTCGGCAAAGAGGACGTGAAGATCGTCACGGGTGTCTCGCACGGCGTGCATGCCGCCGCTGGCCTCTCTTGTCAGGACTGCCATGGCGGCAATCCCGACCCGTCGCTCGCCGGCGACATGGACAAGGCGATGGACCCGAAGTTCAAGGCGAATCCGTTCCGCGGCGCTCCCAAGCGCACCGCGATCCCGGCATTCTGCGGGCGCTGCCACTCGAACGCGGACTATATGAAGAAGTTCAACCCGGAGCTGCGGGTCGACCAGGAGCAGGAATACTGGACCAGTCAACACGGCATGCTCCTCAAGAAGGGCGACACCAAGGTCGCCACCTGCGTCGACTGCCATGGAGTCCATGGGATTCTGAACCCGAAGGATCCCGAAGCGCCGGTCTACCCGACCCACGTCGCCGAGACCTGCGCCAAGTGCCACGCGGATCCCAAGCACATGGCGGGCTACAAGCTCCCCGACGGGCGTCCGCTGCCGGTTGACCAGTATGCCCTGTGGAAGCAGAGTGTTCATGCGCATGATCTCCTGGTCAACGAGGATCTCTCGGCGCCTACCTGCAACGACTGCCATGGCAACCACGGCGCCACGCCGCCGGGCCTCGACTCGATAGCCTTCGTCTGTGGTCAGTGCCACGCGCGCGAAGCCGAGCTCTTCCGGGCCAGCAAGAAGAAGCAGCTCTTTGATGAGCACAACGGCTATCTCCAGTCGGCCGGCTCACAAGGGTGCGCCTCATGCCACTCGGCTCCTGACCCGGCGGCGAAGATCACCACGATCCACTCGTTCAGCGAGTGCGTGACCTGCCACGGCAACCACGGCATCATTCGGCCGACGCTGGCCATGCTGGCGCCGCTGCCCCCAACGCCGTGCGCCCTTTGCCACGAACCGCCGGGCCCGCTCGCTCCTGACGAGGAAGAGCCCGTCTCCAAGGTGGTCGAGTACCATCAATTCCGTGACCGCTTGCTCGCCGAAGCAAAGGCGAAGGGGCTCACGGGCGAGGACCGCTTCGACTGGCTCGTCGATCAGGCCCAGCACCTTCCCACCCATACCCAGCCGTTGGCGCACGGAGGTGGGGTCGAGCTCCGGCCGCAGTTCAAGCGGTTGTTCGACAAGTTCCGCATCGGGAAGACCTACTACACCTACCAGGACCCGGCCACGGGCAAGATGACGCGCAAGGAGATCGTCCGTTGCAGCCACTGCCACGCGCAAAAGCCGACCCTCACCGACAAGCCGATCGGCTTCGACACGAGCAGCGCGTTCCTCAGTGGCATGCGTCAGCTCACTGGGCTCACCGCCCGCGCCGAGCGCATCCTTCTGACCGCGCGCCGCGGTGGGGTCGAGACCCGGCCGGCGCTGGGTGAGATCGACAGCGCTGTAGACTCCCAGGTGCAACTCGAGGTCCTCGTTCACACCTTCTCGGACGCGCCCAAGGGCAAGTTCGAGACCACCCAGGCGGAAGGCGTCAAACACGCCAAGGCGGCGCTCGCCGCGGCCCAGAAAGCTCTCCACGAGCTCTCCTACCGCCGCCGCGGGCTCTATGTCGCGCTCGCCTTCGTGGCCTTGGTGCTGATCGGCCTGGCCCTCAAGATCCGCCAGATGTCGCGCTAGCACTCCCTGACAGCTGTCGAGGAAGTCCGCGCGTTTCCATAGAGGCCGTGCTCCCCACCGGGAGCGCGGCCTCACTCTTTCTCCGCCGAGCAACGCTTTGCAGAACGGCGAATCAGGCTCTTCGAAGCAAGAAGTCCAGAGTGGGGGGGAGGCCTTCAGCGAGGGAGCGGGGGTGCCAATCGAGCTCCTCCCTGGCCCGCTGGTCGTCGAAGTTCCAGTGCCGGCGAAGGTTCTCGAGCTGTTCCCGGTGCACTCGTGGGCGGCGGCCGATGAGCGGCAATAGGACCTTCGAGGTGTTGAGCAGCGCTCGCGCCACCGGCAATGAGAGATCGGTCCGCGGGGCCGCGACGCCCGTGTGATCCGCTACCTTCTCCGCGACCTGGCGCACCGTCGCCCCTTCGCCAGTCAACAGGTACCCTCGCCCGGCCGGGGCCCGGTCCAGGATCCGCACCATCGCTTCGACCACATCGTCGAGAAACACCCACCGTGTGATTCTTTCGGCGCCAACCAGAAAGCGCAGCCGTCCTCGGCCCAAGGCGCGGAGCAGGGGATTAGCGCCGCCCTTCTTCCCCGGAGGACCATAAACCAGGCTGGGATAGACCGTATTGAGATCGAGTCCCTGCGCTGCCACGGACTCGATCGCCTTCTGAGCGGCGTTCTTGGTAGCGCTGTAGGCGGTGAGGAAGGGTTGGCGCGGTGAGCTATCCTCGTTACCGGGCGCACCGTCGTCGGCACTTCCGCCGAAGAAGGCCATCGAGGAGACCGAAAGGAAACGCCTCGCTCCGACCTCGACAGCGGTCCGGGCCACGTTCTCGCTTCCCACCACGTTGACCGCTCTCATTCTCTCGCGCGGCACGCGGAGGTCGAGCTCAGCCGCCGCGTGGATCACCGCCTCGCACCCCTTCATTCCGGGCGCAAGAGACCCTGGATCGCCCAGGTCCCCCACGAAGCAAGAAGCGCCCACTTCCTCGAGGTGCCGCCGGTCGCTCGTCGGCCGCACCAGGCAATGAAGCTCATGCCCTTCGGAGAGCAGGCGCGCGGCAAGGGCCTCACCGAGGTATCCCGTTCCTCCAGTTAGATAGATACGCATCACGGCGCCTGCCATAGGCCGGGAATCGCCCGCTGGCAAAAATTGTTATCCAACATAGGACGGGTCATACAGGGAGTTGGGCCCGTCATCGGGGTCAACAGAGTCAGGGGAGTCAAGAGACTCGAGCGACTCCGGCAATCTCCTTCAGCTCCCTCTCCTCCCCCCGTGCCGTCACCCTCCTCGGCACGGGGCTTTTTTGTCCTGGCGCCGGGTCGCCCTAGCAGCAAGAACTCTGCGTCATGCGCTCGCCGCGAGCTGGCGCAAGACGTACTGGAGGATTCCTCCGTGGCGATAGTAGGCCACCTCCTGCGGCGTGTCGAGGCGCACCCGGGCCTTGAAGCGCAGGCTCGACCCATCCTCACGCTGGGCCTCGACCTCGATCTCCCGGTGCTCCTCACCCTCCGCAACCAGCGCTTCGGGAAGTCCACGGGTCGAGAAGACCTCGTGGCCGTCGAAACCCAGCTTCTCTGCCGAGTCGCCGGCGAGAAACTCGAGCGGCACGACCCCCATGCCGATCAGGTTCGAGCGATGGATTCGCTCGTAGCTCTCGGCGATGACAGCTTTGACGCCGAGGAGAGCCGGCCCCTTGGCCGCCCAATCTCGCGAAGAGCCAGTGCCGTACTCTTTCCCCGCCACGACCACCAGAGGCACGCCTTCGTCGCGATACTTCATTGCAGCGTCGAAGATGCTCAGGGGCTCGCCATCCGGAAGGTGTAGCGTGAACCCCCCTTCGATCTCCGGCACCAGGCGATTGCGCAGTCGCACATTGGCGAAGGTGCCGCGCATCATCACCTCGTGATTGCCCCGGCGCGAGCCGTAGGAGTTGAAGTCCCTGGGCTCGACCCCGTGATCGGTCAGGTACTTGCCCGCCGGGCTCGCCAGCTTGATCGCGCCCGCCGGCGAGATGTGGTCGGTCGTAACGCTATCGCCGAGAAGGGCCAGAAGCCGAGCGCCCTCGAGGTCTTGAACCTCCTCGGGTTGGCGCGGCAAATTCTCGAAGAAGGGTGGGCGGCGCACGTAGGTCGACTCGCGCTGCCAGGCATAGGTCTCGCCCTCGGGCACCGGCAAGCTGTTCCAGCGTTCGTCACCCTCGAAGACCGAGGCGTACTCACGCCGGAACATCTCGGAGTGGAGCGCCTTTTTCACCACCTCCGAGATCTCTTCGGGCGAGGGCCAGAGATCCCTGAGATAGACCGGCTCCCCGTCGGAACCCTCGCCCAGCGGCTCCGTCGTCAGGTCGATGTCGATACGACCGGCCAGGGCGTAGGCCACGACCAGCGGCGGTGAGGCGAGAAAGTTGGCCCTCACGTCGGGGCTGATGCGCCCTTCGAAGTTGCGATTGCCGGAGAGCACCGACACCGCCACCAGCCCCGCTCTCTCGATCGCATCGTGGATCGGGGGGCGCAGCGGGCCGCTGTTGCCGATACAGGTCGTGCAACCGTATCCGACCAGATCGAAATGGAGCTGCTCGAGAAAGGGCATGAGCCCCGACTCGTTGAGGTACTCGGTCACCACCTTGGAGCCCGGAGCGAGGCTGGTCTTGACCCAGGGCTTGACCTCTAGGCCGCGTTCCACGGCGTTCTTCGCCAAGAGCCCCGCCGCCACCATGACCGAGGGGTTCGAGGTGTTGGTGCAAGAGGTGATCGCGGCAATCACGATCGACCCATCGCTCAAGCCGAACTGCTGGCCTTCGAGCTCCGTCATTACCGTGGTCGCTGTCTCCTCGGCGGTCGCCACTGCGACGCCGTCGCCGCCTTCGTTCTCCCAGCTGTTGACGCCGCTCGCTTTTGCCGCTCGTCCGCCGCCACGCAGATCCGGGAGCTGGTCGAGAAAGAGCCGTTTGACCGACCCGAGCTCGATCCGGTCCTGTGGCCGTTTGGGTCCGGCAAGCGAAGGCTCGACCGTGCCGAGGTCGAGCTCTAGCGTCGCGCTGTACTCCGCTTCCGGGCTCGACTCGTGATGGAAGAGACCTTGCTCCTTGACATAGGCCTCGACCAGCGCCACGCGCTCGGGGTCGCGGCCCGTGAAGCGCAGGTAGTCGAGCGCCACCTGGTCGACGGGGAAGAGACCGCAGGTGGCACCGTACTCGGGGGCCATGTTGGCGATCGTGGCCCGGTCGGCGAGCGGCAGCCGGGCGAGACCGGGGCCGAAGAACTCGACGAACTTGCCCACCACTCCCAGCTTGCGCAGCATCTGCACGACGGTCAACACCAGATCGGTGGCGGTAGCTCCGGCGGCGAGTGCGCCTAAGAGGCGGAAACCCACCACCTGCGGGATCAGCATCGAGACCGGCTGTCCCAGCATCGCCGCCTCGGCCTCGATCCCCCCGACGCCCCAGCCGAGGACCCCCAGACCGTTGATCATCGTGGTGTGAGAGTCGGTCCCCACGAGGGTGTCGGGATAGGCCCAGCCGCCAGCCTCGTCCCCGGGGCCGTCCATCACCACCCGGGCCAGATACTCGAGATTCACCTGGTGCACGATTCCGGTGTCCGGGGGCACGACCTTGAAGTCCTTGAACGCCTTCTGCCCCCAGCGCAAGAACGCGTAGCGTTCCTGATTGCGCTCGAATTCACGCTCGGCGTTGATCAAGAACGCCGCGGCACGACCGTACTCGTCGACCTGAACCGAGTGATCGATCACCAGCTCGGCGGGAACCAGCGGATTGATCTTGCTCGCCTCGCCTCCCATTTCCGCCATCGCGTCACGCAGCGCCGCCAGGTCGACCACAGCGGGCACTCCGGTGAAGTCCTGGAGAAGGACCCGCGCCGGCATGAAGGCGATCTCGCGGCTCGGCTCCGCCTGGGGATCCCAGGAGGCGAGCGCCCGCACGTCTTCGGCCTTGACCGTCTCGCCGTCCTCGCGGCGCAAGAGGTTTTCCAGCAGGATCCTGAGACTCAGAGGGAGCCGGCTGATGTCGAGCCCGGCATCCCCGAGGGCATGAAGACGGGCGATACGGTAGCTCCGGCCCTCGACCTCGAGGCTCCCCCAACTATCGAATGAATTGCTCATGAATGACCTTCCCTTCGTGTGATTGCCCGCGATCGATGGTTGTCGTTCTATGGCACTGCGGCTCGCGATCGAGCCGCGGCGGGCGCGACCATTGTATCGGCAAAGAAAAGAGGATTACAGGTTCGCGGCCGCTTCGCTCGAGGCTTCGTTGACTGGCTCCTCGAAGTCGTCGCTCTCCGGCTTGACCACGCGGGCGAAGAGGCGCATGACGAGCACCAGGCAGCCCGCGACCCAGAAGGGCCAGGCGATGCCGACATGCTCGAAGAGAAAACCGGCCCAAACCGGGCCCAGCAAACGAGCGATGCCTCCGAAGGTCTGCTGCACTCCGAGGATGCGGCCGGTGGCGTGCTGTGGCCCGCGACTCGTTACCAGAGAGGTCGTCGATGGGAAGAGGAGAGCTGTACCAACAGGCACGAGGAGAACGGCGAAGGCAAGACCCAACAGATGATGAGGCAGAGGCACCGTGGCGATCCCGATCGCAAGAGCCAGCGCGCCGAGCTTCAGCGTCCTGACCTCGCCGAGCTTCCTCACCGTGGGGCCGATCACGACGCTCCGCATAACGACAGAAATCGCTCCCACGTAGACGAAGAACCAGCCGATTGTGTGCGTGGTCACGCCGTAGCGACGCTCGAGGAAGAGCGCCAGCACTCCGTTCATCGCCATGAAAGCCATCATGCCGGCGGAGTAGATCCAGATGAGCGAGCTCACTCGATCGAATGGGTGACGCAGCACGTGGACCATCGCTCGACGCAGTGCCCTGGGCTCACGCGAGCGTTCGGCAACGCGCGCCGCCTTCTTGCGCTCCGCCGCTGGCTCGCGGAGCCAGATCCACGCGCCCGTCAGATTCGCGAGGCAGAGGGCGGCGGCGATGAACCCCGGCGCGGCCGGGCCGAGGCTCGTCGAAAGCGAAGCGATGGCCGGACCAATCATGACGCCGGCGCTGGTAGCGGCCGAGATCCATCCCAGAGCCTGGGCGCGGTCACGTGGCGGTACCGTGTCGCTCACGTAGGCCTGAACGACACTCGTCGTTCCACCCCCAGCCCCCTGCACGAAGCGGGAGAGGAAAAGTACCCAGATCGCGTTGGCCAACCCGAAGAGGACGTACGCGATCGCCGACGCCGCGAGGCCGACCAGCAGCATCGGCCGCCTGCCGTAGCGATCGGACAAGCGTCCCCAAAGGGGCGCGGTTAGAAGCTGAGCCAGGGCAAACGCCGACACTAGCTCCCCGACGACGACCGCGCTTCCGCCTAATCGCTCCGCATAGAAGGGAAGCAGCGGCAAGACCATCAAAAAGCCGATCATGTCCACGAACACGATCGCCATGAGGACGAAGAGACCCCTGAGGTCGGCGCGCTCGCTCATTGCCGGCTCTCGCTCCGCCCCCAGTAGAGGAAGATGGCGCTGACGATCATCAGCAGCACGCCGTAGACCGCGGCGACTCCCGTCTCCTGGAGGCGCAGGTTGGAGTTGATCTCGATCGAGATGGGGCGCGTCGAGTAGGTGTAGAGAAGGATGGAGGTGACGAAATCGCCCAACGAGGTGACGAAGGCGAGGCTGGCTCCGGCGAGGATGGCGGGCGCCAGGAGCGGCACCGTCACCCTTCTCAATACCATCCAACCGCGAGCGCCAAGCGAGCTCGCCGCCTCGCCCAGCGCCGGATCGAGCTGACGCATTCCAGCCAGCGTCGAGCGCCCGGTGAGCGGCAGGCTGCGAACCATGTAGGCAAGAGGAAGAATGAACGCCGTGCCCACCAGAACGAAGCGCCCGAACCAGGGCTCGTTGACGCTGAACGTGGTGGCGAGAGCCAGGGCGAAGACGGTGCCGGGGATCGCCCAGGGAACCACGAGCAGCGACTCGAGCCAGCGGCCGAGGAGCCCCTTGACCCGGCTGGCGAGAGCCGCGGCGGCGAAACCGAGCGCCACCGCGCCGGCGGTCGCGGCCACCGCCATCCACAGGCTATTGACCATCGGGCGCAAGCGCTCGGCGGCTTGGACTACAGCCTTGTAGTTGGCGCCCGAGAGCACCGGTGGCAGAGCTTGGCTGGTCCAGGTGCCCGCGGGTACCAATGAGACGAGGAGCAGAGTCGCGTGCGGGAGGAGGAGAAAGAGCGCCAGGAGCCAGGCGGCGGCGGCCGCGAGGAAACGGTTCGATCCCTGGAGGCGACGGCGTCGCACCGGGGCAAGGCCATGCCCCGCCGTGGTCTGCCAGCTCGGATCGAGCTTCGCCATCCCCCACAGTCCGGCCGCCGCGACCAGGGCGAGAACCACCGCCTCGACCTGCGCCATGGTTACGTCGCCATTCAGGCGCGAAGCGACGATCTGCGTGGTCATCACCCGATAGCCGCCGCCGAAGATATAGGGAGCCGAAAACGAGGCGAGAGCGGTCATCAGGGTGAGGAGGCCCGCTCCGGCCAGGGCCGGCTTGAGCTGAGGAATCGTAACCTTGAAGAAGCTCCGGACGGGACCGGCGCCCAGGCTCTCCGCCGCCTCCTTGAGCGAGGCGTCGGCGGCCGCCAGCCCGGCGCGCACGAAGAGATAGAAGTAAACGTACATCGAGTAGGCGTGGACCAGGAGAATCGCCCAGGCGCCGGAAAGCTGCCAGGGAGAATGGTCGAGACCGAAGATCGCTTCCACCGCACGCGCCACGAAGCCGCTCTCACCGTAGAGGAAGAGAAACGCGATCACACCGACTAGCGGCGGCAGAGCCACCGGCAGAACGACCAGCGCGCCCAGGAGCTTGCGCCCCGGGAACTCGGCGCGCTCGAAGAGGAAAGCGAGGGGGATGCCGAGGGCGCCAGCGAGGATCACCGAGGCGACGGCGATGAACAAGCTATGCCCCAGGGCGAGCCACTCGTCCGGGCGATGAACGAACTCGCCAAAGGCGGCGAAGGAGAGGTGGCCGGGAAGACCCACGGCCTCTCCCACGGTGATGAGCAGGGGATAGCCCACCAGCCAGGTGAGGCCGATGGCGAGAAGGACGGCGCCCCAGCGCCGCCGCGTCACTCCGCCTCTCCCGACGTCGTCTGCGCCGCGAAGAGGTGACCCCCGCCATCCCGCCGCAGCCCCACCGCCACCGTCTCCCCAGGTTGCCGGCCGTCCTCTTCGACCATGACCTCGACTTCGGGTCCGGAGGCGAGCTTCACCACTACTAGGCTGAAGGCACCGCCGAAGCGGTTCTCGACAACCGTACCCGGCAGGGCGCAGGAACGCGCAACGGGAGCGAGCGTCAGGTGCTCGGGTCGAACCACGACCTCGACCGGCGCGCCGACGGCGAAGTGACTCGTCCCGGCGATCTCCCAGCGGCAGTCGCTTCCATCAAACGTCACTACTCCGCCGTCGACGATCGTCCCCGGTAGAACGCTCGCTCTCCCCACGAAGGTCGCGACGTAGCGGCTCGCGGGCGCGTGATAGAGCTCCTCGGGCCGT
Source organism: Thermoanaerobaculia bacterium (assembly GCA_046704885.1). Taxonomy (GTDB): domain Bacteria; phylum Acidobacteriota; class Thermoanaerobaculia; order Multivoradales; family JBJKRB01; genus JBJKRB01. The sequence continues at coordinate 74,160 of JBJKRB010000207.1, forward strand.
GCCACCTGCTCCAGCCGCCCAGCGTGCAGCACCGCGACCCGGTCACCAAAGTCGAACGCCTCTTCCTGCTCGTGGGTCACCAACAGCGTGGTGATCCCCACCCGGCGCAGGGCCGCTTTGAGCTCCCGGCGCGTCCTTTCGCGCAGCGCCGGGTCAAGGTTCGACAGGGGTTCGTCGAGGAGCAGCACGCGAGGCTCGGGGGCGAGCGCGCGGGCAAGGGCCACCCGTTGCTGCTGGCCGCCCGAGATCTCGCCCACGCGGCGCTCGCCGTAGCCGGCTAGATCCACCAGCGCCAGAACCTCGCTCACCCGCTCGCGCGCTTGCTCGCCGCGGATGCCGCGCGCGTTGAGGCCAAAGGCGACGTTGTCGCCAACCGTGAGGTGAGGGAAGAGCGCGTAGTGCTGGAACACCATCCCGAAATTCCGCTTCGCAGCAGGGAGAGCGGTGACCTCCTCCTCCGCCACCCGGACGCTTCCCGAGTCGGCGCTCTCGAATCCCGCCAGGAGACGGAGAAGCGTCGTCTTGCCGCTTCCCGAGGACCCGAGGAGAGCGACGGTCTCCCCCGCTCCGACCTCGAGGTCGATCCCGACCAGAACCGGGGTTCCGGCGAAGCTCTTGCGTACACCTCTGACGTTCAAAAACGTGCTCATCGAACGATCCGCAACATCGTCCCGAGCGTGACGGCCCTCTTCTCGACCGCGATCCCCGGGTTGCTTCCGCTCCTGTCTTACTGCGACTGCGCGCTTCCTTGACCCCGAACGGTCTGATCCCACTTCGCCATCCAGGCAGCGTTCTCCTTCGCGATCAGCTTCCAGTCGACCTGGGCCGGAACCATCTCGGCCAGGGTCCTCTGAGCCCAGGCGGGAAGCTCCTTGGCGGGCAGATCGGTCCGCGCCGGCAAGCGAAATGCCTTCTTGGCGGCGAGCTCCACCGCCTCGCGGCTTCCTACCCAGTCGATGAACGCCTCGGCGGCGGCGGCGTGCGGCGCTCCCTTGACCAGACCGATCGAGTCGTTGATCACCGGAGTGCCACTCTTGGGGAATACATACGCCAGGGGCGAGCCCCGTTGTTGCTGGAAAAGGATATCGGTGAGGTCCCACGCGGTTACCTCGGCGTCACCACGGACCAGCATCTGGTACAGGAGCGCCGGGTTCTGCACGTACTGCTTGGTCTGCGCGTCGAGCCGCAAGAGCCACTTCCAGCCCGATGCCGTCGAGCCTGTGGTCGCTACGGACCGCGCCAGGACCATTCCGAAGATGGTGCGCATCGTGCCCGAAGCGAGAGGATCGCGTATGACGATCTTGCCTTTCCACTCAGGCTTCAGGAGATCGTCCCAATCCTTCGGGGCCTCGGCCGCGGTTACGAGCTTGGAGTTGTAGACCAGGACGGGCGGCGTGCGGTAAATGCCGAAGTAGAGATCGCCCTCGCCCCGGCTCGCCAGCGGCACCTTGTCGGCCCATGAGGGGCGAAAGGGAGCGAGAAGGCCGTCGCGCGCTCCACGCGCGAAGATGGTGTCGGGACCACCGAACCAGACGTCCGCCTGCGGGTTGGCCCTTTCCGAGCGCACCCGGTCGTAGACCTCCTCCGAACCCATGTCGAGCCACTGGACGTCGATGTCGGGATGGAGCTGCTCATAGCGATGCTCGACCAAGCTGAGAAGAACCCGGCCGTGGGGCGAGTAGATGACCACAGGCGTGCGCCCCTTGCCGCAAGAGGCGAGCGCGAGCGCAATCGCGCCGGCGGCGAGAAGAAGCGCCCAGATCCGGACCCGCTTCACCGCGAGCTTCCCGTTCGGGCGGAGCCGTGGTGCTCGCCCAACGCCAAGAGGTTGGCGAACAAGCGGTAACCGCCCGGGACCCCGGCCGGCAGCTGCCGGAAGAACGCGATTCCGGTATAGACGTAGAGCCCCTGGCCGTCGTGAGCGACCAGCAGACCGCCCTCTTGCGGCGGCTCGTCGGGATCCTTCATCTGGAGCAACGGCTGGTAGGCCGCGGCCCAGGTGTGGGCGAAGTAGAGGCCACGCTCCTGTACCCAGCCTTTCCAATCGCTCGCCGCAATCTTGTTGGGAGTGTTGAAGACCGGGCTCCCCGGCACCAGAACCTTCACCGGCGAATGCTCATCGGTGATGCGATCGTGCGGATGGGCGATGGTCATGGGGTAGGGCGCGAAGTTCCCCCTGATGAATGGATACTGCTGGTATTGAACGATCAATACGCCGCCGTTCTTGACGTATTCGAGCAGGCGGGCGTTGGCCTTGGCGAGGCCGGCGTTAGCGCCGTAGGCCCGGCTGCCGATGACGATCACCGGAAAGACGCTCAGATCACGTTCCTCGAGCTGACGATCGGTCAGCAGCTCGACAGGCACCCCTACGTCCTCGAGCGCTTCGGGCACACGGTCCGCGGCGCCGCGCACATAGCCGACGCGGCTCAAGCTGGGCAGGTTCAAGGGGAACGATGACAGGGCGACATGGGCGGGCACCGGATAAGGCGTCGGACGAACGTGGGGGTGCTCGATCAAGGGCAGCGACTGTCCAAAGCTTCGCCCATCAGGGAGCACGAAGTCCACCTTGAAGACTCCCCGGCCGGTCTCCGGACGAGGTGCCGGCGCCAGGCTCACTTCGATCGATTGGGGGTCGCCCGGAGCGAGAGTCGTCGCCACCGCTTGCGGTGCCGGCCAGCCCGTCGGAGGCGTTACCCGAAGCTCCCCCGCAACTTGCTGGCTGGCATTCGAGGTGAGGGTTACCTCGACCTTGCGTGGCTTCTCGTCGGTCGTCGGCCAAACCAAGTGGTCAGGGGTCACCGCGACCTCGACTTCGGGCACGGCGCGAAGCGGCCGCCGCACCTCGCCCTTGACCCGGTCGTAGGAGACCGCCACTACCTCGCGGCTCAGAACCTCCGGAGCTCCCGCCAGATCGAAGTGGTAGGTGACGGTCAAGGGCGGCGGCCCGAACGGCTCGCCCCGTACCGCGGGTGGCGTCGAGCTCCAGTCGTAGAGATAGCCCTTGGGCGGCTTGCGCAGGAAGTAGGGCTCGGTGAGCGGTGCGTCGGCCGGAACCTGGATCGCCAGGTGCCAGTCGGCGAGCTTGCCCTCGGCGAGCGCGCCGCCGATCTCGCCGCCCGAGACGGAAGCTTCCCGCCAGCCGCTAGGGCTGCTGACCGTCACCGTCGGCTTGCCGAGCTCCACCTTGCTCGCACCGTCGTTCCAGAGCTCGGCGTTGACCTCAAGCCTTCCTCCCGGAACCACGGTCTCGTGCTTGGCCGAGGCGTCGATCACCACCCCGGCGGCGGCGGCGAGCCCCTGCCGCGCTGCCTCGAGCTTGGGCGCGAGGAGCCGGCGCACGGTCGCGAAAACAGGCCGATCCGCCGTCGCCTGGGACAGCTGCGCGTCCACCGCGGAGAGCTCGCGCACCATCTGGGCAAGAGCAGGAACGGCCGCGCCGAGATCACCGGGGTCGAGCGCGGCCCGGGTCTTGACTGCCATTGCCTCTACGCTGGCGAGCCGATGGGTTGCATCCGCTTTGACCGCGCCGGCCGGAAGCTCCTCGGCGAGGGCCGCGAGATGGGTGTCGACGCCTGCGAAGAGCCCCTCCCCTTGAGCGCCGCGCTCCCAGATTAGCCTCGCCTCGTGGTCACCGATCGGAAGCGGGCGTCCCATCCCCTGCGAGCGGTGCTGGCTGCGGCTCTCCATGGCGATCTGGTAGAGGGTGTGGCCGGTTACCGGGTCGATACGGTCCAGGCTCATTCGCAAAGTCGCGTGTTGGGGATCGAACCAGGCGCCCCGGTAGAGGACCTTGGGTTGCCAGGGGAGAAGCCCTTGCTTCGTCAGCTCAGGAAACGAGCTGGGGTTGCCGGCCAACGGATATGCCTCATGCGCCACCAGCCCCGCCGCCTTGTGCTGACCATGTCCACCTCCGCCACTGGGGAAGACGGAGATCAGAACCTGAGGACGAAAGCGCCGGATGATGCGCACCACGTCCTTGAGCAGCACCTGGTGAGGCCAAAACCCGAGGGTCTCGGGCAGCGAACGCGTATAGCCGAAGTCGATCGCTTGGCCGAAGAACTGCTCCCCGCCGTCGACGGCGCGGGCGTCGAGAAGCTCGCGGGTGCGCAGCAGACCGAGGGCGGTGCCCAGCTCCGAGCCCACCAGGTTCTGGCCACCCTCGCCACGCGAAAGCGAAAGATACGCGGCATCACCCGCCATGCCGCGAGCCACGAGGGCCATGATCGAGGTGTCTTCATCGTCGGGATGGGCGCCGACGAGGAGCACTCGACGGCTATTGGTTAGCTCGCCCAGCGCCCGGTAGACCGTGGCCCAACCGCCGGTTCCCGCGGGCTTCAAGGCGGAAGGCGCGGGACCCGAGGAGGCCGAACCGACGCCGGCAAAGACGATCGATGAGGAAAGAACGAAGCTCAGCAGGAGGATGCAGGGCAAACGGAATAATCGACGCATAGCGTCGATTCTAATGCAGTACCACGCCGGTCCACTATGGAAACGATATTCTCTAGCTGCCATGACTGACGAAATCGCCAGCAACCTCTCCGCCGCGATTCTCAACGAGGTTGCCGCCGAAGAAGCGGAAGCCGCCCCGCGCGAGAGCGGCGCCCCGACGGATCCAGCTCCCGGGAGCACCGAGGACAAGCGACGCGAAATCCTCGACGCCTTCCGGCGCTGGGGCTACCTGCAAGCCGATCTCGACTGGCTCGGACGCCTCCCTCCCCAGCCCCAAGCCGATCTCGACGAGCTCGAAGGAGTCGCGGCCGAGGAGGCCCGGGGACTTTATTGCGGCACCCTGGCGGCAGAGTTCATGCACATGCCGGATCGCGACCGGCGCCAGTGGGTCGCCGAGCGAATGGAAGGGGAGAAGGAAGCGGTCGACTCCGACTGGGTGCTCGAACGACTCATGCGGGCCGAAACCTTCGAGGAGATCTTGCAGCGCCGTTATATCGGCAACAAGCGTTTTTCCCTCGAGGGCGTGGCGGCCCTCATCCCCCTTCTCGACACCCTGGTCGGGCGCGGCGCCGAGCACGGAACGAAGAAAGCGCTCATCGGGATGAGCCATCGCGGCCGCCTCAACGTCATGCTCCACATCGTCGGCACCCCGGCGGTCGACATCTTCGCCGACTTCGAGGAGGTCGACCCGCGAAGCGTCTTGGGCGGCGGTGACGTCAAGTACCACCTGGGCGCGACGGGCACCTACCACGCCGGCGAGGGACGGGACGTCGGGATCCATCTAGTATCGAACCCCAGCCACCTCGAGGCGGTCGATTCGGTCCTGATGGGACGGTCGCGGGCGAATCAGACCCGACTCGCCGAGGGCCTTCCCATCGACGGGGAAGCCGGGCCGAGCGCCGGCGCGGTGGAGCGCCAGGTGCTCCCGATCCTGCTCCACGGTGACGCCGCCTTCGCCGGCCAGGGGATTGCCGCCGAGGCGCTCAACCTCGAGAACCTCAACGGCTTCTCGATCGGCGGCACCATCCACGTCGTGGTCGACAACTTGATCGGCTTCACCGCCGAGCCTCCGGCCCTCTACTCTTCGCGTTTCGCCACCGACATCGCCAAACGCCTGGCGATTCCCATCTTCCACGTCAATGGCGAGGACCCAGACGCGGTGGTCCGCGCCGCGCGCATGGCGAGCGACTACCGCAACGAGTTCGGGAGCGACGTGGTGCTCGACGTGATCGGATATCGGCTGCACGGTCACTCGGAGATCGATGACCCCACGATCACCCAACCCCTGCTCTACGCCAAGATCAAAGAGCGCCCGCCCCTGTGGCGATCCTATGCAGAAGCGAACGACCTCGACGTCGGCGCCGCCGAGGAGCTCCAGAAGCGGGTGAGAGACGAGCTCGATCAAGCCAAGGAGAAGGCCGAGGGTCTCGAGAAGAAGCCGTCGCTTCATCGCCTTCCCAAGTTCTGGGATCCATTCTTCGGCGGCCGCTACAAGCCGGAGTACGAGGTCGAGACCGGTCTTGCCGAGGACGAGATCGAGAGCCTGGGCACCCTCCTCACCACGGTGCCGGAGGGCTTCCACATCCACCCGAAGGTGGCGAAGCTGCTCGAGCAGCGCGCCGCGATGACGCGCGGCGAGAGCCCCATCGACTACGGCATGGCGGAGTCTCTGGCATTCGGCTCCCTGCTCCTCGCCAAGACGCCGATCCGTATGTCGGGACAGGACAGCCGCCGCGGCACCTTCAACCAGCGCCACGCCGTGTGGATCGACACCGAGGACGAGAGCGAGTACACGCCCTTTGCGCATCTGGGCAGCAAGCAGGCGCGCTTCGAGATCCACGACTCGATGCTCTCGGAAGCCGCAGTGATGGGTTTCGAGTACGGCTACAGCCGCGACTATCCCGAGGCCCTGGTCATCTGGGAGGCGCAGTTCGGCGACTTCGCCAACGGCGCTCAGGTCATCCTCGACCAGTTCGTCTCGGCCGGCGAGGACAAGTGGGGCCTGCTCTCAGGGCTGGTGCTCCTCCTCCCCCACGGCTACGAGGGGCAGGGGCCCGAGCACTCAAGCGCGAGAATCGAACGCTATCTCCAGCTCGCCGCCGAGGACGCGATCCAGGTGGCGCATCCTTCGACCGCCGCCCAGTATTTCCACCTCCTGCGCCGTCAGGCCCTCAGGCGATGGAGAAAGCCCCTGATCGTCTTCACTCCGAAGGGAATGCTCCGCGCCAAAAGCGCAAGCTCCGAGCGCAGCGCCTTGACCCGCGATCACTTCCTGCCGGTGATCCCGGAGCGCGGGCTCAAAAGCGCCAGTCGCATCTTGATCGCAAGCGGGCGAATCGTTCACGAGCTCCGCGCCGAACGCGAGAAGCGGGGCGACCAGCAGACCGCCATTCTCGCCTTGGAGCAGCTCTATCCCTTTCCCGACGACGAGCTCGGCGCCGAGCTCGATCGCTTCCCCGACGCCCGCGACATCATCTGGGTGCAGGAAGAGCCGGCCAACATGGGGGCGCTGGCCTTCGTCATGCCACGCTTGGAGCCGATCTCGCGCGGACGCCACCTGCGCTCGGTCAAGCGCTCGGCGAGCGCCAGCCCGGCCACCGGCTCGGCAAAGGCGTATCAGCTCGAGCAGAAGACTCTTCTGACCCTCGCCTTCACCGTCCGCGACGCGAAGTAGGCTTGGGGCCGCGCACCGCGAAACTAGCAGCTCTCTCCGCATTCGGAACCTGCTCCGGACTGGGCTCCGAACGCAGCCGCCATTGAGCGCGGCCTGGCGCGCATTGCTACGATGACTTCGTGTACTTCGAGCTGGCCGGGGAGCTCGAGGAAATTGAAGTTATCGCCGAAGGAAGAGGCATCCGCGCCCTAGCCACTCTCGAGAAACGATACGGCAAGGGCCGCTGGCGGAAGGTGAAGGGTCAAGCCATGATTCGCCTTCGCGATGGTAGAGTCGTTCGAGCTGAGTTGCACTGGTTTGAGGCTCATGGAATCGGTCGCCGGAAGATGAAGATCAAACGTTTCCTCGAATAACAATGTCAAGCGCCCCACATCTGCTCGTATGCATCGACAATACAGACGCCGAGGACCTTGAAGTAATGAAGGTCTACCGCCGTCTGGACGACGAGAGCGCAGAGGCAAACGGCTTCTTCCGCGTCATCGATAACTCTGGCGAAGACTACCTCTACCCCCAGGAGGCATTTCGCCC
>JBJKRB010000208.1:0-21731 GCA_046704885.1 Thermoanaerobaculia bacterium
CCGCCGGCCAGGACCTCTCCGTCGTCGGGAAAGAGGAGCGGATTGTCGGTAACCGCGTTCATCTCGATCTCGACCCGTTGCTCGACCGCGCTCAAGACGTCGCGCACCGCGCCGTGCACCTGCGGCATGCAGCGAATCGAATACGGGTCCTGAACGCGAAGATCGCCACTACGGTGGGACTCGCGAATCGCCGAGCCCGCCAGAAGGAGGCGAAGATTGCCGGCGCTCGCGACCTGTCCCGGATGGGGACGCAAGGCATGAAGGCGGGGATCAAATGCCGTATCCGTGCCGCGCAGGGCGTCCGTCGACAGGGCGCCGGCGAGATCGGCGATCTTGACCAGGCGGCGGGCCTCCAGGGCGGCGAGGGAAAGAAGAGAGGTCATGGCCTGAGTACCGTTGATGAGCGCCAGGCCTTCCTTCGCTTCGAGGGCCAGCGGCTCGAGACCGTTGGCCTTCAGGACCTCGAGCGCCGGGCCGTTTTCGCCCCTGGAGGTCAAGACTCCCCTGCCGATGAGCGGCAGGGCGAGATGGGCGAGGGGCGCCAGATCGCCGCTCGCTCCCACCGAGCCCCGGCTTGGCACCCGCGGCAGGAGGTCACGCTCGAGGAGCTCGAGGAGCCGCTCGATCAACGCCAGGCGCACGCCCGAGTGTCCACGCGAGAGGGTATTGGCCCGGAGCAGCAACATTCCACGCACAGCGAGGGCGGGCAAGGGATCGCCGACTCCGGCGGCATGCGAGAGGAGCAAACGCTCCTGGAGAACGCGGACATCCTTGGCGGCGATTCTCACCTGCGCCAGGTCGCCAAACCCGGTGTTGACGCCGTAGACGGGTTGATCCGCGGCGACGAGCTGCTCGACCAGCCGGCGCGCCGCCTCGACCCGGGGACGGACCGACGGCGCCAGCGCGCAGGCTTCGCGGCGCTCAACGATTGCCGCGAAGCGGTCGAGGGTGAGGTCCTCGCCGGTGATCTCGATCATGCGCCGTAGTATAAGCGGCCCGCGCCCGCCGACGCTTGTTGACCGACGAGGAGGCGATCTCGCTCGGCAACGGGCCGGTCGACGCTCCCTTCGCCGGCTCAGTCCTTGGCCGTGGCTCGCTGCCCCCGGCCTTCCGCCTCACTGCAGGCCGGGATGGTAGGCGCTCTCCGTGTGGCCTTTCAGCTGGTCGGGCCAGAAGTAGACGGTGCGCAAGTTTCCGCTGACGTATCGGGCGGCCTGATCGGTGAAATGTGGAGACTTCGGATTGCCGCTGGTGCCGCCGACATGGATCGCGCGAGCGCTCACTCTCGGACCGAAATCGACCACCGCGACGAAGCTGTTGCCGTTGATGCCGTAATACTTCTTGGTGCCGGGCCACGCGTGCGCACCCGACGAAGCCAGCGAGCCCCAGCGCGACGAGGTGAACGGCACCGCGGTGCTGGGCTTGGCGTCGCTGAAGTGGGGATGGATCGAATCGTTGAGGCGCTGGTAGCGGTTGATCTCGCCCCATGGCACGCCCCAGTATCCGAAGTCCTTCTCGAGCCGGCTGACCGCTTCGGCCAGCGCCTCGAGACGCACCCGCGGCGTGGCCCTGTCGGCGATGTAGTCGTAGACGCGCATATTCCTCTCGTGCGGGTCGATGCCGCTGGCCTGGGCCCGAGCGTCGGCCTCGTTCCACAACCTGTCCCCCCAGAACACGGCAACCGAGGTCGGAATCGAGGGGATGCCCCAGCGATAATCCCAGTGCCGCAAGACTCCGATCGGCCCGGCCAGCTTTGCCTTCAGCGGGTCGCCGGCGGACAGGTTGTCGTAGTCCTTGACCAGAATCGGGATCAGCCGGGCGAAGGCAGGCAGGTAGGAATCGAAAGCATCGGTGATCAGCTTGGCTTTGGTGAAATCGCGTGCACCGGTCAGCATGCGCAACGCGTGTCTGCTGCGCGGGTTCGGGCCGAACATGTCCATGTACTGCGGATAGTCGGCTGCCTTCGGGCTATCTTCGCCTGCCGCCGTCCACGGCCAGTCGTTGGTGTTGAACACCCAGCCATTGGGCGGGTCGACCACGTTGGGCATTTCCTTGATCGGGGTCAGGCCCTGCCATGCGGTGGCGGGATTGCTGCCATCCACAGGTTTCGTGTAATCGAACCTGTTATCGCGCTTGGGAATGAACTGCGGCACCAGGAACGCGATGTCGCCCTTGTCATCGGCAAAGATGGTGTTGTTGGAGGAGTTGGCCTCGAGCTCGGCGATCTTCATGTAGCTCGCGAGATCGGTGGCCTTGGTGCGCAACCAGCTCTGCTCCAGCGCGGGAATCGGCTCGTTCATCAGCGCTTCGGCAATCCACTTGCCATGTTCCTCCGCGACGATCGGGCCGGGCTCGGCGAAGTACGCGGTAAACGTGCGGGACTTCATTGCGCCGTCCTTGCCGAGGTAGCGGATGGTGATCGCGCGCGTCTTGAACGGTAGCAGTTGCTTACCAAAACGATAGAAGTACCTGTCGCCTCTCTTGACCACGGTCTCCGCGAACTGGTCCACCGCGTCGACGCCGGTCGAGGTGTGCATCCAGCCGATGTGCTTATTGAAGCCCTGATAGATGAAGAACTGCCCCCAGGTCGAAGCGCCGTAAGCATCGAGCCCTTCGTCGCTCGACATCTGCGTCTCATCGCGGAAATTGAAGGTGACGTGCGGATTGATCAGGAGCAGCGCGTGACCGTCGGCGGAGAGCTTGGGCGCGATCGCGATGCCGTTCGAGCCGAGCACCTCGTGCCAGGAAGGCGGCGGCGTATCGGCCATCGCCACGGTGGCCGGGTGGCCGGCGCCATAAAACGCCGCGAGCTTGTCGAGCTTCACGCGGGTGATGTCGCCGCCGATGCTGCCCTCGGTAAAAGAGAGCGCCATCCAAGGCAGGTAATGCTCGATCACCTCGGGATGAACATCGGGGTGTGTCGCCAGGTACCAGTTCATGCCGTCGGCCCAGGCGTTCATCAACTTCTTCAGCCAAACCGGGCTCTTGGCGTAGTCCTCTTTCAGGACCGCCGGGTCGATGAAGAGTTGCTCGCGCAGGTCCTGCCAGATCCTCGACTCGCCCTTGGCCTGCGCGTTCCAGCCCAAGGCCAAGAGGTAGTTGCGCTGAACACGGCTGAAGTCGTCTTCGCACTGGGCGTAGATATCCCCGAATACGGCGTCGGCGTCGGTTTTGCCGTGCACGTGCGCGATGCCCCAGTTGTCACGAGTGATCGTGACCTGCCGCGCCTCCTTTTCGAGGCGGGCGTATTCGGAGCTGTTGCGAGTCACCGGGACTTGCCAGGGCGCCGAGGCGGCGCTACCCGAATCCGCCGCCGCCGCGATGGATAGGCCTGGGGCCAGCAAGGTGGCTCCGAGCATCAGGACGAGTACGAGCGAGCTGTCAGGAGTCTTGGAAGACATTGGCGTTTCTCCGGATCAGATGGAAATTCATCCTACCCCAGGGTCGCCCGAGCGGGCGCCCTTTGCTATCCTCCCGCCGTGAACGACCTATTCCTGCGCGCATGCCGGGGCGAGGCAACCGAACGGCGCCCCGTTTGGATGATGAGGCAAGCGGGGCGCTTCCTGCCCCAGTACCGCGAGATCCGACGCGATGTCGACTTCCTGACCCTGTGCAAGACCCCTGACCTCGCGGCCGAGGTCACGGTGCAACCCGTCGATGCGCTGGGCGTAGACGCGGCGATCCTCTTCGCCGACATTCTCCTGCCGCTCGAAGCGATGGGAGCCGAGCTGGTCTTCGCCAAAGGGGACGGACCGCAGTTCCCCCACCCGGTGAGAAAACGAGACGATATCGCCGCGCTCGAGCGCGTACGGGTCGAGGACAAGCTCGGATATGTTTTTGAAACCGTCCGGGTCCTGCGCCGGGCGCTGGTCGACAAGGTGCCGCTCATCGGTTTTGGCGGCACTCCGTGGACGCTCGCCGCGTACCTGGTGGAAGGCGGTGGATCCCGCCATTTCGAGCACCTGCTCTCTTGGAGCGTCGCCGACCCCGAGGGGCTCTCCGAGCTCCTGGCGCGGATCGCCGACGTCTCGGCCGACTACCTCGGCGCGCAGGTCGAAGCGGGCGCCCAGGCGATCCAGGTCTTCGACACCTGGGGCGGCCTCCTCGATGCCGAGCGCTGGCGCCGGCTCGCCCTTCCCGCCCTGCTCAAGGCCATCGAGCCCCTGCGGGGTCGCGTTCCCCTCATCTACTACATCAACGGCGGCAGCCACCTTCTCGATGAGCTCGGAGCTCTTCCGGTCCAGGTCCTTTCGGTCGACTGGCGCGTGCCGCTCGACGTGGTGCGGGCGCGGATCGCCGGGAACATGGTTCTACAGGGGAACCTCGACCCCACGACCCTTCTCGCCCCGATCGCAATGATCGAACGCGAGGTCGACAGGCTCTTGCTCCAGGGGTCCGGGGGTGGACACATCGTCAATCTCGGCCACGGCATTCTGCCGACCACTCCGGTCGAGAACGCTATCGCGTTCGTGCGCGCCGCGCAGCGGCCGCTTGCCGCCGTGAGCGGACGTCCTTCCTGAGGATTCGACGAGATCGGGAGTCAAAAAAAGGGGGGCTCCCCACACTGCCGATGGAGTTCGGGGAACCCCCCTTCCGGGGGGCGAGTGTCGGTCGCTTCGAAGCGACCGTTCAACCGTAGGAAAAGAACCCGCCCTCTTTTCGAGGACGATCCGCGTCGCCGCGGACGCCTCTCAACCGATGCACCTTTCGTGCCACGAATCGAACGCAACCAGAGCACCCTCGTCGGCGCTGATCGGCCCCGCGCCGAGCGCAGATTCGACTCTCGCGAAGGAAGAATCTACACAGAGAGGCGAATGACGGCTCGCTCCAGCTAGTCGCTCGTCAGTTGGTGGGAAAGCACCCCGTGTCGCCCCGGCACCCCCCTATGGCCGATCTGGCAGACCGGCAGGGCTCCAGCGGCAAGACGGCGCGCGAGAAGGCGGCCGAGAGGCTCACCCCCGATCCCCTCGGAGCGGCCGCCTCGAAGAAAGTCCAGGAGATCCTCGGCGTAGGGACCACCCTCGAGCTCGGCGTGCAAGGTAAACACCGGCCATTTTTGCTCCCCCGCCGCGTGCAGCTGATCCTTGAAGTAGTCGGCGGCTCGAGCGTGAGTGGCACCCAGCGCTTCGTCGAGCGTCGGCAGGGTCGAGGGAACTTGTGGCGTGGCTAGCGAGGCGCCACCGACCTCGGGGAGGAAAGGCTCCACCCCGCGGCAGTCGCTCGCGTAGTCGAGGGCGAAAGCCTCTTGATGCAAGAGAGCCGCGTCGCAGGTGAGCCATGCGGGCGCCGCGAACGTGCGCGGCGCGGAACCGTGAATGGCGGCGTAGGCGTGGCGCCCGCGATCGAGCTCGCTTGCGATCTTCTCCGGCGGCCAGCGCAGGAGCCGATCCTGCCAGGCACGGTGATCCCAAGCGTGAACGCCGGTTTCATGCCCCTCGGCAGCGGCGCGCCTAGCGATCTCGGGAAACGCGGTTGCGATCGGACGAGCCGGGAGAAGCGTGCCCGAAAGAACCGTACGCCAGCCATACATGCGAGCCGCCCCGGTCCTCGTCATCTTGCGCAAGAAGCCGGGCTTGAACACATTGAGCGCCGCCATGCCCGAACGGTCCGGCCCCAGCGACCAGTAGAAGGTCGCTTTCACCTCGGCGGCGGCAAAGAGGTCGAGCAGACGGGGAACGCCGAGGCGCATCCCGTCATGGGTGTCGACGTCGACCCGCAACCCCAGGCCGCGCCGCTGCTCCGCCGCTCCGCCCATCGCCGATCCGGCTACTCTTTCGCCGCCAACGCTTCGCCGGCGATCCATTCCTCGAGGAATGCGTCGAAGGTCCGCTCGATGGCTTCGACGAGCCCCGTCTCCGGCTTCCAGCCGAGAAGCTTGCGCGCCTTCTCGATGCTCGGCTTGCGGGTGAAGATATCTTGGTAGCCCTTGCCGAAGTAGGTGTCAGCGGCGATCGACTCGATGGCCGCGGGGCGAAAGCTCGGGATCTTCTCGCGCCGCGACTCGTAAACCGCCACCAGGTGCCGAGCGAGCTCCTCGACCGAGCACTCGTTGTAGGGATTACCGAGATTGAAGATCTGACCGTCGCACACCCCGTCCGGATTCTGGATGATCCGCATCAAGCCGTCGATTCCATCCTCGAGCCAGGTGAAGCAACGCTTCTGCGGTCCGCCGTCGACCAGCTGAATGGGCTCCCCGCGCATCAGATTGACGATGAACTGGGTGAGCACCCGGGAGGAGCCCTCCTTGGCCGCGTCGATATCGTCGAGCTTCGGCCCGATCCAGTTGAACGGTCGGAAACAGGTATAGCGCAGCCCTTGCTGCTGGCCGTATGCCGCGATGACGCGGTCGAGCAATTGCTTCGAGCAGGCGTAGATCCAGCGCTGCTTGGCGATCGGGCCGTAGACGAGCGGGCTCTCTTCCTCCAAGAACTCGGGATCGGGGCACATCCCGTAGACCTCCGAGGTGGACGGAAAGACGACCCGGCGACGGTACTTGACGCACTGGCGAATGACGCGCAGATTCTCCTCGAAATCGAGCTCGAAGACCCGCAACGGGTCGCGCACATAGGTGGCGGGAGTGGCGATCGCGACCAGGGGGAGAACGACGTCGCACTTCTTGACGTGGTACTCGATCCACTCCTTGTTGATGGTGATGTCGCCCTCGATGAAGTGGAACCGGCGATCTCCGAGCGAGTGACCGAGCTTGGTGGCCGTGAGATCCATGCCATAGATCTCCCAGTCCGTGTCGGAGAGAATGCGGTGGGTCAGGGCGTTCCCGATAAATCCGTTGACCCCTAAGATAAGAACCTTCACGACCTCACTTCCTTTCTCCCAGTTTCGCTCCTGGCTCGATGGCGTGAACGAGCGCGTAGCTCGCCGCCGGCTGCTCCGGCTCCCCTTCCTGCTGCACGGTCAGAAGGCGGAGCGCTCCCTCTCCCGTTGCTACGACGATCCCATGAGGGTCGACCGCGACCACGCTCCCCGCTGCTCCGGCCGCCTCTCCGGCCTCTGGCTCGGCCCACCAAACCCACAAACGCTTGGCCCCATGCGCGGTGAACGCCCCGGGGTAGGGATGGGTAACGGCACGCACCAGGTTGTAGATGCGACTCGCCGGCCACTGCCAGTCGATCGCTCCATCCGAGGGCCGGCGACCGCCGAAGTAGCTGCCGGACGCGAGATCGAGCGGGCGGCGCCCCGCGTTGCCCGCCGCCAGCGCCGGCAAGGCGCGATCGAGGAGCGTTCCAGCCGCCCCTTCCAACCGGCGGAAGAGCGAGTAGGCCGTGTCCTGAGGAGAGATCGGCACCGCCTCTTGATCCACCAGATCGCCGGCATCCGGCTTCGCCACCATGTAGTGCAGGCTGACGCCGGTCTCCTCCTCGCCGTTTACCAGGACCCAGTTGACCGGGGCCCGGCCGCGATAATGGGGAAGAAGCGATCCATGGAGGTTGAGTGCCCCGCGTTGGGCGAGGGAGAGAATCTCCGGCGCGATCATGGCGCGAAAGTAGAAGGAGAAGAGAAAATCCGGCTGATACTCAGCGACCCTCTCGCCCGCCTCGGCGCTCTTCATCTCATCGACGACGTGGATTGGAATGCCATGCGCGGAAGCCAGCTGGGGAAGCGACTCCCACCAGATCTCCTCGCCCGGGGAATCGGCGTGGGTAAAAACCGCGGCGACCTCGAAGCCATGAGCGAGAAGCGCCCGCAACCCGACGCACCCCATGGTGTGATACCCGAGGACGACGACCCGACTCACCGCTCGCCTTCCCCGCCGATCACCCTGCGGATTACGAACCGGGGCCGGTGCCTCACCTCGAGGTAGATCCTCCCCACGTACTCGCCCAAGAGCCCGATGGCGAAGAGCAGCCCGCCGAGGAAGAAGAAGATGAGGGCGAAAAGGGTAAAGACTCCGCTCACCGCCCACTCGGAGCCGTAGATGAGCCGGCCGCCGATCAACACCAAGGCCACGAGAAAGGCGAGGAAGGCCATGACCACGCCCAGAGCCATCGTCCCTCGCAGGGGGAGCAGCGTGAAGCTGGTCATGAGGTCGAACTGGAGGCGGATCAGCTTCCACAGGCTATATTTGCTCTCCCCATGGGCGCGCGGCGCGTGCGCCACGGGAACCTCCGTCACCCGGCCGGCGAACATGTCCGCCAACACCGGGATGAAAGTCGAGATCTCCCCGGACTGACAGACGCTCTCGACAACCGATCGGCGATAGGCGCGTAGCATGCAACCGTAGTCCGAGAGCTGGACCCCCGTCGTCCGAGCCGTCAGTCGATTGATCCAGCGCGAGGCGAGTCGTCGAAACAGGGAATCCTTGCGCTTCTGCCGTACCGAGCCGACGACGTCGAACCCCTTGTCGATCTCGGCCACGAGCTTCGGGATCTCCTCCGGCGGATTCTGCAAATCGGCATCGAGGGTGATGATCACCTCGCCGCGCGCCGCCTCGAAGCCGGCGAAGACCGCGGCATGCTGGCCGTAATTGCGATTGAAGTCGATGACCACTAGATGGGCATCCGCCTCGGCGGCGGCCTCGAGCAGCTCGAGCGAGCGATCCCTGCTACCGTCGTTAATCAGGATCAGCTCCCAGCTGCGCCCCAACTGCGAAGCCATGGCGGTGACGCGCCGCACCAACTCCTCGAGGCTCTCCTCCTCGTTGAATACAGGAACGACGAGCGAGAGGTCGAGCATGGGTCTGGTAGTGGAGGGCACGGCGTCGAAAGCGAGTCAGGCGCGGTAGCTCTTGAGCCGATTGTAAAGGGTCTTGAGGCTGATTCCCAACCGTTTGGCCGCTTCCCTCTTGTTTCCGCCAAGCTCCTCGAGGGTGGCCAGAATCAATCGGCGCTCGGCATCGGCAAGGCTCGAGCCCACGCTCACATTGACCGCGGGGCCGCCGGCTGCGACGCTCGGCTGCTCTCCAGCCTCTGCACCAGAGCCCCGGCCGAGGCCGGCTGGAAGACTATCGACACCGATCTCCTCGCCGCCGAGAATGTAGGCGCGCGCGACGACATTACGCAGCTCGCGAATGTTACCCGGCCAGGTGTGAGCCGCCAGCCGCCGCATGGCTTCCGGGGACAGGCGCTTCTCCGTCCCTCGTTCCCGGTTGAGCTCCCGGAGGAAATGGTCAGCGATCAGCTTGACGTCGCCGCCGCGTTGGCGCAAGGGGGGGAGCTCGATGGGAAATACGTTCAAGCGATAGAGGAGATCCTCGCGTAGTCTCCCCTCGCGCACCGCCCCTTGGGGGTCGCGATTGGTGGCGGCGATGACTCTCACGTCGACGGCTATGGGACTCTCGCCACCGACGCGGTGGAAGGAACCGGACTCGAGGACCCTGAGGAGCTTCGCCTGCAACTCGGTCGGCATCTCGGTGATCTCGTCGAGGAAGAGGGTTCCACCCGAAGCTTGCTCGAAAATCCCCCTGTGCTGTCTGCTTGCCCCGGTGAAGCTGCCTCGCTCGTGGCCGAAGAGCTCGCTTTCGACAAGGCTCGCGGAGGTGGCGCTGCAGTTCAGGGGGACGAAGGGCCCCTTGCGGCGAGCGCTCAGCCGGTGAATCGTCGCTGCGACCAGCTCCTTGCCCGTGCCGCTCTCCCCGGTGAGCAGCACGGAGGCGTCAGTCGGCGCAACCCGGTCCACCAGGTCGAATACCTTCTGGATCGCGTCGGAAACGCCGACCAGGTCGCCGAAACGGCCCAGACAACGGAGCTCACGGCGCAAATCGGCGATCTCCCCCTTGAGCTCACGGGTTCGTGCGATGTTCGCCAACACACTTTCGAGACGCGAGAAATCAAGCGGCTTGATGAGATAGTCCGTTGCGCCCTCTCGCAGGGCTTTGACCGCCGTGTCGACGCTGGCGTGTCCCGTGATCAGCACGACGTCCGTGTCATGGCCGTTGTCGGCCCAGGCCTTTAGCAATTCCATTCCGTCCCCATCAGGAAGAACAAGGTCCACCAACACGACATCTGGGATCTGTTCCTCACTCTTTGACCGCGCCTCCTCGAGCCTGCCCGCACTGGCCACCGTGAAGCCCTGCGCCTCGACCAGCTCGGCGAGAGCCGTCCGAGTGTCTTTGTCGTCGTCAACGATCAGCGCGTGCGGCATCAGCCCCTTGCCCCCCTGAGTTGGATACGGTCGGCAGCTCGACCACAAAGCGCGCACCACGGACCGGCGGCTGCTCAAAGGTCAAACGACCGCCAGCTGCCTCGATCACGGATCGGGCCACATGTAAGCCTACCCCAGTACCCGATTCTTTGGTGGTGAAGTGCAGCTCAAAGATGTGTTCCTCGAGCTCGGGTGGGATCCCGGGGCCGTCGTCTTCAATCTCGATCAGGGCCTCTCCTTTTTCGCTCAGAGGCCGCAAGCGCATTGTGAGCGCGCCGCCGTCGGGCATCGCTTCTAGCGAGTTGATCGCCAGATTGAGCAAGGCCTGACGGATCCAGTCTCTCGCTCCGCTCACCCGGACATCTTGATCTGGAAGGTCGACGGAAAGCGTCACGGACTGGTAACGGGCTTGCGGCTGGAGGAGGAGACCCACGGTTTCAATGAGCTCGCCCAGGTCAAATTCCCGCACCCGCTCATCGGTCACCACGGTCTCGGAGAGCAACTGCTGGAGTGACCCGTCGAGCTCGCGCAGCTCCCGCTTCACCACGCCGAGGTAGCGCTGACGCTTCTCACGCTCTTCCCCGCTGACCGAGTCGTCGCCTTCAACGCTCCGGCCCAGGAGCTCGAGGTTGAGCGTGATGGCGTTGAGTGGCGCCTTGAGATCGTGCACCACCGCGAGAAAGACACGGGCTAGAGCGCGTAGCTGGGTCGCCATGCGGAGATCGGTCTCGAGCCTATCGGTGAGGCCGCGATCCCGCACCACAAGCAAACGACTGGGATCGCCGTCGTCGGTCAGGGGCCAGGCCTCGAAGCGTAACCGGCGAAGCTCTCCGCTCTCGCCGAGATCGAGGTCGAAGACCCGGCCCATCTCCCCGCGATCGGGTAGCTTCCGCGAGAGGCGATCCCATAGCTCTTCAAGTGCCTCTGGTCCGTTCAGCCCCAGGAGCTCCCGCGCCGGCGGCGACACGAACTCCAGCCTTCCGCTGGCGCCGATGAGCAGGACTCCAGCGTTGAGAGCCTGCGCGAGCGCGCCCAGCTGACTTTCGAGCTGGTTGCTCTTTTGGCGCTCGGAGCTGAGCTCCCGACCGATCCGATCCGCGATCTCGAAGGCCCGAGCGAATTCATCGCGGGGCGGCGGCGGAACCCCCTGTCCCCGAGCTGCTTGCTCAAGGGTCGCGGCGAGGCGATCTGCTCGCCGCGACAGGCGGACGTTGAGCAACCCCGCCACCACGAGGGCGATCAAGAGACCCGCCCCCGTAGCGGCCGCCACCTGGACGCCCGCGGCCCGGAAGATCTCCGCCAGCCGCTGGTTCGCCAGCGACATCCGGATGTAACCCTCGATCTGGTCGCTTTGGATGAGCGGGAAGTAAAGAGTGTAGCTACCGGGAGCGAAGATCGAGCGCGGAGCGTGGGTCAATAAGGGCCCTGTTCGCCCCTGAAAGAGCATCGCGGCCGCTTGCGCGTGCCCGCCGATCCGGTCAAAACGTGTGCTGCTCAAGATCTCGCCGTCCGCGGCGACCACGGAGAGCGACCGGACCAGGTCCGAATGCCGCGAGATCTTGGTCATCACGGTGAGAAGCTGACGGCGAGAGGCAGGGTCCGGCGCCAGGATGTCGGCGGCGTTGGACTCCGCCAGACTCACGCTGATCTCGCGTCCCAGCATGCCGGCGACCTCCTCCATCATGGCGGAAGCGACCTGCGACAGCCTCCACTCGAGGATTGCCCCTAGACCGGCGGCGATCAGGAGATAGAGGGCGATCAGGACGAGCGAGCTCTTGACGGCAAAACGCACTCGGTTCTCCGCTCCATGGGGCATCGGCAATGGATCAAGAGTCCAGTGTATCAGTGCGCCCCGTAACCCGCCCGGAGCGATCGGAGCTCGAGCCTCCCCACCTTCCAGGGTGAAGCGTGCTATCTTCTTCCGTTCCCCCCGCCGCACCCGGGTGGGAAAGACGAACATGAGCATCGAGGAACGTACCGACCTTCGCAACGTGGCGATCATCGCCCACGTCGACCATGGCAAGACCACCTTGGTCGACGCCATGCTTTGGCAGAGCGGCACCTTCCGCGCCAACGAAACGGTCGCCGAGCGGGTCATGGATTCGATCGATCTCGAGCGCGAGAAGGGCATCACCATCATGGCCAAGAACACGGCCATCCACTACCACGGCGCCCGCATCAACATCGTCGACACTCCCGGCCACGCCGACTTCGGCGGCGAGGTCGAGCGCATCTTGAAACTGGTCGACGGTGTGCTTCTTCTCGTGGACGCGAGCGAGGGCCCGCTGCCACAGACGCGCTTCGTGCTGCGCAAGGCTCTCGAGGCGGGCCTGCCGCCGATCGTGGTGATCAACAAGATCGACCGCTCCGACGCTCGTGCCGGCGAAGTCCTGGACGAGATCTACGACCTCTTCATCGATCTCGACGCGGCCGAGGGTCAGCTCGACTTTCCGGTCTTCTACACCAACGCCAAGAAGGGGACCTGCCGGCGCGAGCCCGATGGCGAGGAGAGCACACTCGAGCCCCTCTTCGAGCAGATTCTCGAGACCGTGCCCCCTCCGCGTTTCGACCCGTCGCTACCGACCCAGGTTCTTCTCACCTCCCTCGACTACGACGATTTCGTCGGCCGTCTCGGCATCGGCCGCGTGGTCAGCGGGGTCATCGAGAAGGGACAGCCGGTCGCGCGCTGCCACTCGGGCCAGATCTTTCCGGCGCGGGTGAGCGCCCTCTACGGCTACGATGGACTGAAGCGAATCGAGATCGACGAAGCGCGTCCCGGCGACATCATCGCCGTCGCCGGCCTCGATGAGCTCGAGATCGGCGACACCCTGAGCGACCCCGAAGATCCGCGGCCATTGCCTCCGGTCAAGGTCGACGAACCGACCCTGGCCATGGTCTTTTCGGTCAACACCTCGCCGATGGCCGGACGCGAGGGCACCTACCTCACCTCGCGCAAGCTCAAGGAGCGCCTGGAAAAAGAAGCGATGACGAACGTCGCGATCCGGGTCGAAGCGACCGATTCACCGGACGCCTTCAAAGTATCGGGGCGCGGGGAGCTGCAACTCGCGATCCTGATCGAAATGATGCGCCGCGAGGGCTATGAGATGTCGGTGGGCAAACCGGAGGTGCTGACCCGCACCATTTCGGGCACCGTCCACGAGCCCATGGAGCTCCTGGTGATCGACTGCCCGGAGGAGTTCATCGGCGCGATCAGCCAACATGTGGGCATACGTCGCGGACGCATGACTCGTATGACCAACCACGGGAGCGGCCGGGTCAGACTCGAGTTTCGCCTGCCCGCGCGCGGTCTCATCGGGTTCCGCACCGAGTTCTTGACCGAGACCCGTGGCACCGGCATCCTCAATCACATCTTCGATGGCTGGGAACCCTGGCAAGGGGAGATCGCCCACCGCGCGACCGGAGCCCTGGTCGCGGACCGCGCCGGGCGCACTACGGCCTACGCGATCGATCACCTCCAGCCCCGCGGGGTTCTCTTCACCGGCCCCGGCGAAGAGGTGTACGAGGGAATGATCGTCGGCGAGCATGTGCGCGCCAACGACATCGACGTCAACATCACCAAGGAGAAGAAGCTCACCAACATGCGCTCATCGACTTCCGACGAGCTGGTTCGGCTGGTCCCTCCACAGGCGATGAATCTCGAGCAGGCGCTCGAGTTCATCCGCGAGGATGAGCTGGTCGAGGTGACTCCGAAAGCCTTCCGCTTGCGCAAGCGGATCCTGAACGCAAGCCGCAGACGCTGACCAGGCTTCCCAGGACGATTCGAGGGCCGCGGAGCGGCCGCGTGATAGCCTGACGAAGTCGCTCAGCAACGCACCGCCATCGCGATGACGCAGACTCCAGCCCCGATCCAATACCCCGAGATCGCGCCCTCGGCGCAGAGTAGCGAGACGCTTGAGGCAGAGATCTGCGTACGCCGCGAGAACTGGTGCTGAGGTGAAGGTCGTCTACCTCCTCGAGGGCGCCGCGCTCTTTGGCGGGGTCAAGGTCGTGCTCGAGCACGCGCGACTGTTGCGCGATCAGGGGTTCGACGCGGTGGCGGTCTCCCCCGATCCTCCACCCACCTGGTTCGGCCCCACCGAGGGCTTCTATCGTCAGGTGCCGGAGCTTACGCCGGAGGCGATCGGTCCCGCCGATGTCGCGATTGGGACGATGTGGCGCACCGTGCCCCTTGCTCAGAGAATCAAAGGGGCCAGACCAGCACATCTCTGCCAGTGCTACGAGGGGATCTACGAACCGATTCGCGATCGCTGGTCAGAGATTGAGGAAACCTACGCTCTCCCCACCCTCAAGCTCGCGGTTTCCCCCCATCTCGTCGAGCTGATCGAGGCGCGCTTCGGGCAGCGCTGTCATCTCGTCCCTCAGCCGTTCGATTCCGAGCTCTTTCGGCCGCAGGCAATGGAGCCGAGTGGAGATCCGTTCCGAGTCCTGGTCGCGGGTCATTGGACGATCGACATCAAGGGGGTGGAATGGATCATGAAGGAACTGCGGACGCTGCGTCACGAAAATCCCCCGGTCGAGCTCGTTCGCCTCGCCCTCGATGCGCCCGAAGGGGAGCTCGCGGTCTGGCCCGACGCCGAACGCCACATTGCCGTGCCGGTGTCCGCGGTGCCCGAAATCATGGCTAGCATCGATCTCTACGTCAGTGCCTCGACTGCCGTCGAAGGCTTCGGCCTCCCCGCTCTCGAGGCCATGAGTTGCGGCCGACCCACCCTGCTCTCCGACATCCCCGCCTACCGCGCTCTCGACCCGGGAGCCAATGCTGGATTGCGCTTCGTTGAGGGCGACACCGAGGCCTTCGCGTCGGCCTTTCGGAGGTTGCGCGACGACGCGGTGTTGCGCCGCCGCTTGGGCGCGGCGGGGCGTTCCATCGCTCGAGGTTACTCCTACGAACGAACCACCAAGGCGCTGCTCGCCGCCCTGTCCTCGCTCGACGCCGGAACCACTACTCGCGATTCTGCTGGCGGGTAATGGAGGCTAGAACTGCACCTTCGGCACCGTCTCCGCGCCGGCTTCCGCCTGGAAGTACGGTCGTGCGGCGAATCCCCAGCCCAGCCAAGAGTTGAACCAGCGGGTGGGAATCATCTTGAGCTTGGTGTTGTAGACGCGGGCCGTCTGGTTGAAACGACGGCGCTCCACCGCGATCCGATTCTCCGTTCCCTCGAGCTGAACCTGGAGGTCCCGGAACGCCTGGACCGCCTTGAGCTCGGGGTACCTCTCCACCACCACGAGCAAGCGAGAGAGGGCGGAAGAAAGCCCTGCTTGGGCTTGCTCGAACTGATGGAACTTCTGAGGATCGTTGAGCAGCTGCTGCGCGCCCTGGGCCGAGATCTGTCCCACCCGGCTACGCGCCTCCACCACCTGAGTCAAGGTGCTCTTCTCGAAGTTGGCGGCGCCCTTCACCGTGGCGACCAGGTTAGGCACCAGGTCGGCTCGCCTCTGGTAGACGTTTTGCACCTGTCCCCACTGCTCCTGGACGGCCTGATCGGCGGCCACCAGACCGTTGTACTGCGAGAAACCGAATAGCGCGAGAATGATCGCCGCCAGGACGGCGAGCCCCAGACAGCCTAGAAATGCTCCCTTCATCTCGATTCCTCCTCGGTACGACCCGTTGTGGCCGGCAGCATATCACCGCTGGTAAACACAAGATCTAGCGGTCGCCCCGGCGTCGCCGACAAGATGTTGTAGACTGATCGCGATGTTTCCCGACTGACCCGGAGCCGTTTCAGGATGCCAGACTCCCTTCTTTCCGCGGCCCCCGCGGTTCGCCTCGTCAACCGCTTCGAGCATGCGTTCGACAATGCCGTCGCGACCGCGCGCACCTGTTATTCGAGCCGCGGGATCATCTCCGCCGAGGAGGTCGCGGGGGTCGGCGAGCCGCCCGAACGGCAGCGCGAACGGCGCGAACGGCGCGATCGCCTGGCTCTCGACCTCTATCAGGCGGGGCACCACACCACCTTTCAACACGGTCAATTCCAGTTCGCCATCTCCAACGTCAGCCGCCACTTCCTGTGGTCCTTCCTCCACAGCCACCCCTTCTACAACTCGGAACAGGTCAGCCAGAGGTATGTGACGGTGAAGACGGGCAGCTACGCGGTTCCGCAGCTCCCGCAAGCCGCCTTGAGCGTCTATCGCGCCACCGCCGATCGCATGGTCGACGACTACCTGGCTCTCTGCCGCGAGCTCGAGCCCGTGGCGCGCCAGGTCTACTTCGAACGCTTTCCCGGCCGTCGCGGCGATCCCGACCGCTGGGCCAAGGAGATCATCAAGAAAGCCCAGGAAGTGGCCCGCTACGTCTTGCCTGTTGCCACCTTCGCCTATCTCTACCACACGGTGAGCGCGGTCACCTTGTTCCGCTACTGGCGGCTCTGCCAGCAGTTCGACCTCCCCCTCGAGCAGCGGGTGGTCATCGGCCGCATGGTCGAGGCGGTTCTCGATGCCGAGCCCGATTACCGGGCCGTCCTCGAGGAGCCGATCGCGCTCGAGGAGACTCTCGAATATCAGGCACTCGAACGCTTCGCGTCGCAGAGCCCGGGCAAGCGCTTCACGCAGCGCTTCGACTCGAGCCTCGAGGGAAGGGTGAGCAAGCTGGTCGACTGGAAGGTCAACAACGAAACCACCGTGGCGGAGGCGGTTCGCGAGGTCCTCGGGCTTGCTCCGGACGCGCTTTCGGATGACGACGCGCTCGCTCTCGTTCTCGATCCGCGCAGCAACCCATACTTCGGCGAAAAGCTCAACCTGACCACTCACTCGAAGCTGAGCCGTTGCCTGGCCCACGCCCACTTCACCTTCCGCAAGAAGATCTCGCACAGCGCCGACAGCCAGGACCAGCGGCATCGGATGACGCCGGCTTCGCGCCCCATATTGGCGGCGCAAATCGACGGGGAACCCGACATCGTCATTCCCACGCTCGTCACCCTCGAGCCACGCGTCAAGGAGCTCTTCGCGGCAAGCTGCGAACGCGCCTGGGAGGGTATGCGCAAGCTCGCCGCGCTCGGCGTCGATCGTCAGAGCGCGCAATATCTCCTTCCTAACGCGGTGGCCATACGGTTCAGCGAGTCCGCCGACCTGCTCAACCTCCACCACAAGCTCACCATGCGCCTGTGCTACAACGCGCAAGAGGAAATCTGGCGCGCCAGCCTGGACGAGGCGGAGCAGATTCGCGAGCTCAACCCTCGGCTCGGGCGCTGGTTGCTCCCCCCCTGTGGCCTGCGCCACCGCTCCGCGGTCAATCCACCCTGTCCGGAGGGCAAGCGGTATTGTGGTGTGCCTGTCTGGAAGATCGACGTGAGCGAGTATGAACGAGCGATCTAACTCGGCCACCGCCAGCGAGCGGCGCTCGGGGCCGCGGGTCACCCGAGCTTTCTTTGCACCCGTCCATCCGTGGGTTCGATGGTGGTCCGCCCTCCTCGTCGCGCCGACACTCTACGCCGCGATCGAAGCGCCCTTGCGCATCGTCAACGGCTACATTCCGACCGGCGCCCTGTGGGTGATCGACAACGTCGCTTCCCTGCTCTTTCTCGCCGATCTCATCTTTCGCCTGGTCACCGTCGCCCGGGACCCCAACGATTCCGCCCGCCGCGTTCCCGGGGCGTTGCGTCACTACTTGACGAGCGACTTCCTGGTCGACCTCTTGCCGGTGGTGCCGGCCATTCTGGTCCTGCCGGGACCGCTGGCGCTGCCCCAGGGGCTGGTAGCCAGCCTCGCGCCTCTGGTCCTCCTGCGTCTCCTCAAGCTCTATCGGGTCGGCCAGCTCAGCGACCGGCTGCTGGGCGAGCTGGTGCTTCAGCCGAGCGTTCTTCGCCTCGGCTGGTTCGTGTTCTGGCTTTCGCTAACCGTCCACTGGATCGCGTGCGGCTGGCTCGCCTTGCGTGCTCCCAGCGACTTTTCCGGCACCATGCCGCACTACATCGAGGCCCTCTACTGGTGCGTCACCACGATCGCCACGGTGGGCTACGGGGATATAACGCCCAAAGGGGTCGAGCAGACTCTGTACGCCATGCTGGTGATGGTGCTCGGGGTCGGCGTTTATGGCTATGTGATCGGCAGCCTCGCCGGCCTCCTCGCAAATCTCGACGCGGCACGCTCGCGCTTTCGCGAGAAACTGGAGCAAATCCAGGCCTTCATGAGCTACCGGCATCTTCCGGCGCCTCTGCGTCAACGAATCGTGGGCTACTACCGCTACCTTTGGGAAAGCCGCCTGGGATTCGAGGAGGAGAACTTGCTGGCCGAGCTCCCCTCGGCCCTGAGGACCGAGGTAGCCCTCTTCCTGAACCGCCCGATCCTGCGCCGGGTTCCCTTCCTACAAGGAGCGGGTGAAGACCTGCTTCGCGCCATCGCCGTGGCGCTCAAACCGATCGTCTTCAGCCCCGGCGACTACGTCTTTCACGCCGGCGATGCGGGCCACGCCATGTACTTCATCAGTGGCGGTGACCTCGAGGTCGTCGATCGAGAGGGCAAGGTCATCGCCACGATCGGAGCAGGCGACTTCTTTGGCGAGATTGCCCTGCTCGGCGATCACAAGCGAACGGCCGGGGTGCGCGCCATCGACTATTGCGACCTCTACGCCCTGGGTACCGAAGACTTCGAACGAGTGCTCGGAGACTTTCCCCAGTTCGCCGAAGAGGTGAGACGCATGGCGAAGAGCCGCCAAGCCGGCCTCAGAGACGGCGACAACGAGAAAGAGACTCCGTTGCCCCCACAGTAATCCGCTATCCCGGCCGCACCTCGCGGCAAGGCTGACAGATTTCCCTCATCGCTTCCGTCTCTACAGGGCATGTTGGCGCGAGCTACAGCCGCTACCCCGTGGGGGGTCGACGCGCGTGCGGTCCAGGTCGAGGTCGACGTACGCAACGGGCTTCCTCAAACGCAGATCGTGGGTCTGCCTGACACCGCGGTGCGCGAAAGCCGCGAGCGGGTCCGCGCCGCCCTCAAGAACTGCGGCTTCGACCTCCCTCCGCGCGCCGTGGTGATCAACTTGGCGCCCGCCGACCTGCGCAAGGAGGGAAACCACCTCGATCTCGCGATCGCGATGGCCCTGTTGGCCGCGCACGGACAACTGCCGGAAGAGACACTCGAGGGACGCGTGCTTTCCGGCGAGCTCGGGCTCGACGGCACCATCCGCTCGGTCCGTGGCGGTCTG
The DNA here is from genome assembly GCA_046704885.1 of Thermoanaerobaculia bacterium. Taxonomy (GTDB): domain Bacteria; phylum Acidobacteriota; class Thermoanaerobaculia; order Multivoradales; family JBJKRB01; genus JBJKRB01. The sequence continues at coordinate 19,259 of JBJKRB010000208.1, forward strand.
GCGATCGCCGACCTCGGCGCCCGCCTCGGCGCCCGAGAGCTCTTGCTGCCCGCTCCCAACGCCGGCGAGGCCGCGGCGCTCGGGGCGATCCCCGTCATCCCGGTGGAGAGCCTGGGACGAGCGATCGAGCACCTCCTGGGCACCCAGTCCCTCGCCGCGGCGTCGCCGCTGAGCCGCGAAGCGCCCGCGCGCGACCAGCCCGATCTTTCCGAGGTGCGCGGACAGGAGGTAGCCAAACGCGCTCTCGAGATCGCCGCCGCCGGTGGGCACAACTTGCTCTTCATCGGTCCCCCTGGCGCGGGCAAGACGATGCTTGCGCGGCGCCTGCCCGGCATCCTGCCGCCCCTCTCGCTGGCCGAATCGATCGCGGTCACCAAAGTGTACTCCCTGGTAGCCGAGCAGCCCCCCTCCGGGCTCATCCGCATTCGGCCCTTTCGCAGCCCTCATCCGGGGACCAGCATGGCCGGGATGGTGGGAGGGGGATCCATCCCACGACCCGGCGAGGCCAGCCTCGCTCACGCCGGAGTCCTCTTTCTCGATGAGCTCCCCGAGTTTCACCGCGATGCCCTTGAGTCGCTCCGTCAGCCTCTCGAGGAGGGTGAGGTGACCGTGGTTCGGGCTCGCGCCCGGCTACGATTCCCCGCCTCATTCACGCTCTTGGCAGCGATGAATCCCTGCCCTTGCGGCCATCTGGGCGATCCAAATCACGAATGCGGCTGCACGCAGGCGGCGATCGATCGCTACCGCGGAAAGATCTCCGGGCCCCTTCTCGATCGCATCGACATGCACATCGAAGTCCCGCCGGTTGCCCTGGGAGATCTCCGCTCCGCCCCAGGCGAGAGCAGTGCCACGATCGCCGCGCGGGTCCTTGCCGCACGCGAGCTCCAGCGCCAGCGATTCAGCACTCATGCCGCCTTGACCACCAACTCCGCCATGGGCTCGGAGGCCGTGCACCGCTATTGCCGGCCCGACGATGCCGGGCGGCGGCTCCTCGATCGCGCGTTCCACTCCCTCGGCCTTTCCGCCCGCGCGGTCATCCGCATTCTCAAGGTGGCGCGCACCGTCGCCGACCTCGACCAACACGAAACGATTCAGGCGCGACACATCGCCGAGGCGATCCAGTACCGGACGCTCGACCGGAGACTCGTCTCCTGAGCGGATGGGTGAGCGAGCGATCGGACTCCTGCGCAACCCGCCGAAAGCTTCGAGCGAATTCAATCTTCTTGACACGGTTCTGGCATTCAGTAGAATCTACGAGTTTCCAGGAGAGGTCTCCGCACCGAGGGGGGCCGTCCGTCGCAAACCCGTACGCGAACGGCATTGGCGGTATGAGCTCGAGACACCATACGATCATCATCGTTCCGCATTCGCGGGCCCGCTTCCGTAAATTGCGGGTCACTTCTCGCCAACTCTGGATCCTCGGCATCTCCCTCTCGCTTCTGCTGACCCTCTCGATCTTCACCACCTGGTCTCTGGTTACGACTCGGATCAACCGCTCGGAGCTGAGCAAGCTCCAAGTCGAAAACCAGAAGCTGCGCTCCGTTAACGACAGCTTCGAGTCGAGTCTGCGCAAGCTCCAAGGACAGTTGAATCAGTCGGAGGAGCGAACCCGCAAGCTGGCGATCGTCGCGGGAGTGGACAACCTCGCGGGAAGCGCCGAAGCGGGCATCGGTGGCGAATCGACCTCGGCGGAGAATCGCCAGGAGCTCCTGCTCGACTTGGAGGTGCGCGCCTCCAGGCTCTCGTCCGACATCGACCAGGTGCAAAAGGGGTTCAGCCGCCAGTTGCGCAAGATCTCCTCTACCCCGTCGATCGCCCCGGTCAAGGGAATCCTCACCAGCCACTTTGGCGACCGCATCGACCCCTTCACCGGCCATGAGGCCTTCCATGACGCGATCGACATCGCCGCTCCGGACGGCCGCCCGATCCACGCTACGGCCGACGGAATCGTCACTCACGCCGGGCCTTCCGGTGGACTCGGTCGCGCCGTGTTCCTGTCCCATGGCTTCGGGATCACCACGCGCTACGGGCACATGTCGCGGGTGATCGTCCATCCCGGTGAACGCGTCAAGCGCGGCCAAGTCATCGGATACGTGGGAACGACGGGGCGATCTACGGGCTACCACGTTCACTACGAGGTACGGCTCGACGGGCGCCCGGTCAATCCGCTTCCCTACATCCTGAACGGTCCCACCAGCGGCTCCTGAGCAGCGCCGAGCCAGTGCCGGAGAGGGAGCGACGCGGTGACGTCAGCTCGTTGAGCCCTTAGCGCCCAGACCGGGCTGGAATCTCTGCTACACTGCTCTTGTTGGAAACCTCCCGGGGAGTCTTGCTTCGGGACTCCTTCCCGAACAGAAGAGTTATCCATGATTATTGAAAGCACGTTCAATAAGGTATTTGGCAGCAAGCACGACCGGGCGGTCAAGAGGATGCGCCCGCTGGTCGCCGCGATCAACGCGCTCGAGCCCGAGAT
>JBJKRB010000209.1:0-2944 GCA_046704885.1 Thermoanaerobaculia bacterium
TCCTGCACGCCCTCTACGGCATGCTCCACAACGACGAACCCTACCAAGGCGCCAAGCTTGTACCTGGCCTCAAAAAGGAGGACCTCGCAGCCTAACTACACCTCGACATCCAAGAGAGTATCTTCAGATCCCGCCCCGGAGCCCCTTGCTGAAGCGGCCGGCCCCCGTGCCGGCCGAACTCTCGGCATGGACCGTGTGTTAGCGTAATTGCTCGATTTGCCGCCCGCCCCGCTCCGGGGCAATTGACGAACGGCTTCCTGGAATCGACTGGTTTCGAAACGAGCAATCCGAGAAATCCGACATGCCTCAAGCCTTGCATCACCTCTTCGAGCTCATCCGTGACACCGCGGGCAAAGACCTCTTCGGCAACCCGCCGCTGCGTTGGCTGATCGCGATCGTCGTCTTCATCCTCTCCTACCTGATTCTGCGGCTCTTCAAGGTCGCGCTCGGGCGCCGCGTGGCCGCCTTCGCCAAGCGCTCGGTGAACCACGTCGACGACATCCTGAGCGAGATGCTCAACCGCACCTCGCGGCTCTTCCTGCTCGCCGCGGCGCTGATGATCGCCTCCATCTTCTTGCACCTGCCCATCAAGGCCTCGACGATCGTCACTCGCATCTTCTCGCTCGCCGTCTTCTTCCAGGGCGGGGTCTGGCTCTCGCATGGCATCACCGCCGCGATCCGCCTCCAGATCGAGCGCCGCGAGTCCGCCGACCCCTCGCATCTCGCGGTGATGTCGCTCTTCAGCTTCTTCTCCCAGGTCGCCGTATGGACGACCGTTCTCCTTCTCACCCTCGAGAACTTCGGCTTCCAGATCACCGGCCTGATCGCGAGCTTGGGCATCGGCGGCATCGCGGTGGGCCTGGCGCTCCAGAACGTCCTCAAAGACACCTTCGCCTCGCTCGCCATCATCTTGGACAAGCCGTTCGTCCTCGGCGACTTCATCGTGGTGGGCGACTTCGCGGGAACGGTCGAGCACATCGGGATCAAGACGACGCGCCTGCGCAGCCTCTCGGGCGAGCAGCTCGTCTTCGGCAACGACGATCTCCTCTCGAGCCGGGTGCGCAACTACAAGCGGATGAACGAGCGCCGCATCGTCTTCTCCTTCGGGGTGCTCTATCAAACGACGGCGGAGCAGCTCGAGGCGATCCCGGGCATGATCCGCGAGATCCTCGACACCGACGACCGGGCGCGCCTCGACCGCGCCCACTTCAAGCAGTTCGGCGACTCCTCGCTCGACTTCGAGGTCGTCTACTACGTGACGGTCCCGGACTACAACACCTACATGGACGTTCAGCAGGAGATGAACTTGGCCCTCTTCAAGCGCTTCGCCAAGGAGGGGATCGAGTTCGCCTACCCGACGCGGACGATCTTCATCGAGAAAGACGACGGGGGCGACGAGAAGGGCGACCAGCCGGTCGCCCCGACGCCGTAGGCGCACCTGATTGAAGAAGCACATTCGGCCGGCACGGAGGCCGGCCGCTTCAGAGAGAACCTTCCGCCATCGCCTTGAAGCGGCCGACGCCCCTGTCGGCCGATGCCGAGTGAGTACCTCCCGGATCGGCCTGATCGCAACGGTCTATGGCGCTCGTTGGAACAACACTTGCTTCTTCATGGTTGTCAAGGAAAGGAGATCAACATGACGGAAACGACGACGACAACCGCAACCACTCCGGACGTCGAGCTCGAGGCCGAGAACCATCGCTTCGCGGTCCACTTCGAGGGAGCCACCGCGGTTCTCGACTTCAAGAAGGTCGGTGAGAGCACTTATGACTTCCGCCGCACCTTCGTGCCGCCCGATCTGCGCGGTCACGGCCTGGCGGCCAAGATCGTCAAGACCGGACTCGACTGGGCGCGAGAGCAGAACGCCAAAATCATCCCCACCTGCTCCTACGTCAAGGCCTACGTCGACCGGCACCCGGCCGAGCAGGACCTGGTGGCAGACGCCTCCTAGGGCGCAAGGCCGCTAAGGAATCCTCTGTAGGGGCGGGTTTCAAACCCGCCCGGGTCGCCCTTTCTTCTCGCCTGGCAACAAATGGCGACCTCGCGAACCAACGCCCCGAAGGGGCGTGGGAGGTTAGCCGGTGGTGCACCCGGAGGGTGCGACCACCGGTTCAACCGACCAACCGGATATGCGCCCTGGAGGGGCGCGGGAATCTCCGGCATCTCAATCCACCGGCCCAGGGTTTTCCCGCACCCCTCCGGGGTGCATGCCTCTCGTGCTTCCCATACCGGTGGCTGCGCTTCGCTTGCCACCGGCTACCTTCCCGGGCCCCTCCGGGGCCCCATCGACGCCGATCCAACTGCGACCTCGCGGCGTTGGGGCGACCGGCCGGCAGGCCTGCCCATATAATCCCGAAAGCATTTAGAAACGTGCGTGAAGCCGGGCTCCAAACGGACGCCCGCCAAATCATCATCATGCTCGAAACCCCCAGCACGGCCGAGCGAAAGAAGGCGCCCCCGTCCCGCGCCGCCCTCTGGTTGTGGCTGTCGATAGCGGCCGCGCTCCTCGCGATGGCGGGGAACGTCATCGCCCTGGCGAGGCAGGGCGTCTACGCCGGCCTCACCCCCGCCTTCTTTCCCCAGGCGCTCGCCCAGGACGTCGCCAACCTCGTCCTGATCGCTCCCTTCTGGCTGATCGTGGCCGCCTTGGCTCTCCGCGGCTCGCGGCGCGCCTATCTCCTCTGGCTGGGAGCTCTGACCTTCACGGTCTACAACTACGCGATCTACGCCTTCTCGGTCCCCTTCGGTCCGCTCTTCTTGCTCTGGGTCGCGGTCTTCGGCTTGAGCCTCTACGCGCTGATCGGCGGCATCACCGGGAACGGCGCGGCCGATCACGCCGCGGTCGCCGCCTCTTTCCCCGATCGCCGCGCTGTGGTCGTCGTCGCCTGGTCGTTGATCGTCATCGCGGTTCTCTTCACCTTCCTCTGGCTCGCGGACGACGTTC
>JBJKRB010000210.1:0-3466 GCA_046704885.1 Thermoanaerobaculia bacterium
ACATCGTCGCCGCCTTCGGCCGGCGCATCGACAACTTGAAGTGGATGACCCCCGCGACCCGGGCCAAGGCCAAGGCGAAGCTGGCGGCCCTCTACATCGGGATCGGCTACCCCGAGCACTGGCGCGGCTACGCGGGGCTCGAGGTCAAGAAGGACGACGCTTACGGCAACTGGCGGCGCTTCGAGCTCTTCGACTACAAGACCGCTCTCGACGAGCTCCGCAAGCCGGTCGACCGCACCGAGTGGCGGATGGAGCCGCAGACCGTCAACGCCCTGAACATCCCGCTCCAGAACGCCTTGAACTTTCCCGCGGCGATCCTCGCTCCACCCTTCTTCGACGCCAAGACTGACCGGGCGCAGAACTACGGCGGCATCGGCGTGGTGATCGGCCACGAGATCAGCCACAGCTTCGACGATCAGGGGAGCCAGTTCGGGCCCTACGGCAAGCTCGCCAACTGGTGGACGAAGAAGGACCGCGAGCACTTCCAGGCGGCGGCGGAGAAGCTGGTGGAGCAGTACGACGCCTACGAGCCGCTGCCCGGGATGCACATCAACGGGCGCCTGACCCTCTCCGAGAACATCGCCGATCTGGCTGGCCTCTCGGCTTCCCTCGAGGGCTATCACGCCGCCGCCGATGGCGGCACGAGGCGGCCTCTGGTGCAAGGGTTTACCGGCGACCAGCGCTTCTTCCTCTCCTTTGCACAGATCTGGCGCAACAAGACGCGCCCGGCGGCGCTACGCAACCAGCTTCTGACCAATGGCCACTCGCCGGGGAGGTACCGGGCGGACACCGTGCGCAACATCGACGCTTGGTACAAGGCCTTCGACGTCACCAAGGGAGAGAAGCTCTACTTGCCCCCCAGTGCACGGATTCAGATCTGGTGATCTGCTAGTCAGCCCTAAGGCAGGAGCCGCGCGAAGCTCGCCAGGGGCACCTTGAGCCAGGCGGGACGGTGGTCGAGCTCGTAGCGGAGCTCGTAGAGCGCCTTGTCGAGGAGAAAGACGTCGAGGAGGTTGATCAGGTCCTCGTCGTCCGCCGGGAGAATCGGCGCCCGCCCCACGGCCTCTAGGTAGGCCGTCAGGAAGATCGTTCCGTTCCAGTGGCTCCAGTAGTCGGCCCAGCGCTCGCCGGCCGGCCGCTGCGCCGGCGAGAGAACGCCACCCTCGATCGCCTCCTCGAGCGCGGTGTGAGCCGCGTAGTGGAAGGAGCGGAGCATGCCGGCGACGTCGGTCAGGGGCGAGCGTTTGATCCGGCGTTCTCCCAGCGGGCGAGCGGGCTCCCCTTCGAAGTCGATGATCACGAGATCGCGCCCGGCGGCAAGCACCTGGCCCAGGTGGTAATCGCCGTGGCAGCGGATGCGCTGCGCCTCGATCTTGTGGTCGAGCAGAACGCGGGAGCGGCCGAGCAGGCGCTCGCGCAGGGCGAGGAGATCGGCGACCGCCCGTTGCTCCTCGGCGCCGAGGGAAGAGCGGGTGGCGGCCAGGCGATCGAGGGTACGGACCGCCGTGGTGCGAAACGACTGGTAGAGCGAGCGCTGAAACAGAAGGGTGAAGGCTTGCGGGCGGAAGGCCTCGTCGGCTCCCGCGGCAAGCGCCTGATGGAGCTCGGCGGTCCGCCGTCCCAGGAGCTCGGCCGATCCGGCGAAGAGCCCGATCACCTCGCGCGCCGACGAGGGTACCGGGCGCCGGGTCGCGGCCAGGAGGTCGCGGGCGGAGGAGGAGTGGGGATCGCGCGGCCGGCGGTGGGCGACCCGCTCGAAGAAACGCCCGGCGGCGTCGAGGGCCACCTGCCAGGCGTCGCCCTGATTCTCGACGTAACCCTGAAGAATCCCAAGAGTGTGGTGGCGACCGCGCTCACCGAGGAGGTCGAGGCTCCCGGCGACCGGCGGCACGTAAGCGAAGCGCGCCGTCTCGGTCAGGTAGCGTCCGATCTCGAGATCGGGGTTCTCCCCGGCCTCGAAGCGGCGGAAGAGCTTGAGCACCAGGCGGTCGCCGTAGACGATCGAGGTATTGCTCTGCTCGGCCCCCATCAGCCGGGCGGCGCGCGGCTCCGCGAGCCCGCCCAGTCGTTTGAAGGCGGGGGTCGCGACCGCGTTGAGCTTCAGGTCGGAGCTGGCGCCGTCGGCGAGCCGGAAGCTCTTGCCGCCCGCGATCGAGTCCAGGAGGAGGTCGCAGAAGCGCTCCTGATAGATGGCGTCGAAGAGCACTCCATGCTCGATCGTGCCCTTGCGCCCGGCCACCTCGAGACGGGCGACGATCGAGCCGGGCTGGTCGTGCTCGAGGCGTTGGCGCTCGGCGCCGGCGGCGAATCCCACGAAGAGCGCATAGGTCTCGGGCTCGCCCTCGCCGTAATCGACGGCAAGGACGAGCAGGGCGGCGATCTTCCTGCCGGCGGCGATCGGCACCACGTTCGAGACCGAGAGCTCGCGCAAGCGCCGAGCCTTGCCGGCGAACCAGCGGCGGTGGGGGAGCCACCTCGCCAGCGCCAGCTCCAGGGCGTCGAGCTCGGCGTTGGAGAAGACCCGCTGCCAGTTGCCATGCACCGAGAGCAGGGGTGGCCCCTCCTCTCCACCCGCGGCCCCCGCGGCGGGGAGGAACTCGCCCTCGGCGCTCTCTTCACTGAGGCTGAACCAATAGAAACCGTGCGCTCCCAGGGTCAAGAGGTAGGGAAGCTCGCCGACCGCGGGGAAGCGGCTCTGGCCGAAGAGCTCCACCGGGGCGACGCCGCTCCAGCGCGAGAGGTCGAGCTCGACGTGCTGGGCGAAACGCGAGAGGTTGGCGACCACGAGAATGGTCTCGCCCTCGAAGGCGCGAACGAAGGCCGCCACTTTGGGATTGGCGGGCTTCAGGAACTCGATCGTGCCGCGGCCGAAAGCGCGATAGCGGCGGCGCAAGGCGATCAGGCGCTTGGTCCAGGAGAGGAGCGAGTGGGGGTTCGCCTGCTGCGCCTCGACGTTGATCGCCTCGAAGTGATACTCGGGATCGATTACCACCGGGAGATAGAGGCGCTGCGGATTGGCGCGCGAGAAGCCGGCGTTCCGGTCCGGGCTCCACTGCATGGGGGTGCGCACGCCGTTCCGGTCGCCGAGATAGAAGTTGTCTCCCATCCCGATCTCGTCGCCGTAGTAGAGGACCGGGGTGCCGGGGAGCGAGAAGAGAAGGGCGTTCATGAGCTCGATCCGTCGCCGGTCGTTGCCCAGGAGCGGCGCCAGGCGGCGGCGGATGCCGAGGTTGACCCGGGCCTTGGGGTCGCTCGCGTAGACCCGGTACATGTAGTCGCGGTCCTCGTCGGTCACCATCTCCAAGGTGAGCTCGTCGTGGTTGCGCAGGAAGACCGCCCACTGGGCGTTGTCCGGGATCGCCGGGGTCTGCTCCAAGATGTCGATGACCGGGAAGCGGTCCTCCATGCGGAGCGCCATGAAGAGCCGCGGCATCACCGGGAAGTGGAACGCCATGTGGCACTCGTC